>VFFD01000040.1 GCA_018882745.1 Candidatus Nanopelagicaceae bacterium | reverse complement strand
TGTGAAGACTCCCTGCGTCGCTTACAAACCGATTACATCGACCTTTACTACGCACACCAAGATGATCCTGATACTTCTATTGAAGAAACTTTGGGTGCATTTGATTCACTAATTAAAGCTGGAAAGGTTCGTTATATCGCTGCTTCAAACTTCACGGCAGCTCGCTTGCAGGAATCACTTGACATTGCCAAGAAGTTAAATCTTGCTTCGTATGTTGCCTGTCAAGATCAATACAACTTAATGGATCGCGATTATGAGACAACGCTGCGCGACACTGTCGATAAGAATGGGCTTTCTGAAATTCCTTTCTATGGCCTAGCTCGTGGATTCCTTTCTGGGAAGTATCGCCCTGGCGTTACTGTCGAATCAGTTCGGGCAACTGGCGTTGCAAACTCGTATGCTAATGAACGCGGTTGGAAAATGTTAGAAAAATTAGATCAGATTGCTCAAGAACGGAGCACTTCGGTTGCAGCTGTTGCATTAGCTTGGCTTCGCGCACAACCCACTGTTTCAACACCTATTGCATCAGCTACTAAACTCGAGCAAATTAAAGAGCTGATGCCAGTTCTTAAGTTAAGTGAATCGGAACTTCAAGCCTTAACAAGCTCCTGACACATTGTCCGGAAGGCAGAAGTGTGAGCATCCACATCTGCTTCAGATGTATACGGCGACATCAAAGCCATGTTGTGAAATGGCGTTAACAAAAATCCATCGTTAAGTAATCGCAGATGGATATATTGCTCGAGTTCAAAGTCTCCCGCCCGAGAAGCTTCGCCGCCCGTTCTTGGGGCATGACTTTGAAATAGGTACTCACCCCGAGCCCCTAAGCGATTGACGTGCCAGGGCAAGCTAAATTCCTTGATTGCAGCCTCAACCCCATCACACCAACGATTTCCTAGCGCAATCATTTTTGTGAAATTAGCTCCAGTTAACACCTCAGTGAGCGTTGCGCGCATTGCGGCCAAGGAGAGCGCGTTGCCAGCCAGCGTTCCACCAATTCCACCAGTGTCGATAACTTCGCGCTCAGTTTTCTGAGCGATTTGGGCGGCAATGTTGTGTGTCATTCCAAATGTTCCAGTTGGAATTCCACCGCCAATTGCTTTTCCAATCGTCAAGATATCCGGCTTAAGTCCCAAATCTGCAGTCATTCCCCCAGGGCCAACTGAAATCGTATGAGTCTCATCAATAATCCAGATCGCACCATACTTACGTGCCAATTCACCGACTGCAACAAGGTATCTATCATCGGGTAGAACTATTCCAACATTGGTCATAGCTGGTTCCATCAAGATTGCCGCAACATCACCATTCTTCAAAGCAGTTTCCATTGCGCCAAGATCATTAAATTCCACAACTCTCGTTGTTACATCCAATTGAACTGGGGCTCCGATATTTCCCTCACGTGCCACGGTATTGCCTGATGCATCCAAGGTTGCAAAGGTTTCATCCACAGAGCCGTGGTAGCAGCGATCGATAACAATCACTTTCTGCCTTCCAGTTATCAATCGTGAATAGCGAATAGCATGGCGGTTGGCATCGGTTGCTGAAACTGTAAATTGCCACAGAGGAAGTCCAAAGCGGCGCGCTAACTCGGATGAGACCGCTACCGCATCATCAGTTGGCAACATCGCCGTCATGCCTTTAGCAAGTTGTGAAGTAATCGCATCAACAGTTGGCTTAGGTGAGTGTCCAGTCATGGAACCGGTATCGCCCAAGCAGAGATCGATGTATTGATGTCCATCAACATCAACAAAATGTGCGCCTTGCGCTGACGCCACAAATAAGGGGTATTGACCGGGCCACTTTGTCATCCATGACATAGGAACTCCGCCTGGCATGACGCCTTTTGCTTTCTCAAAGCGCTCGCGACTCTTGGGGGTGCGCTCTAAAAATCGCTCTTCTTCCCGAGCATGCAAGGTTCTTAATTTCTGGCGATTAATCATTTTTCTAACTTATCAAATCTCTTCAAAGACAAAAAGCGCTTCGAGATAGGCATCACTTGAAATACCAAGATTTGCCGCATCGGGTGGAGCAGTTTGCGGTTCAACACAGACGCCTTCGGAATCTTGGTCATACACCACCCAATAAGGAGCATCAGATTCGATTTTAATTTGCATGACATCTTCCCAATAGACAGTAGGAGTGCCTCGAACTTCCGTAAAAGTATCGTCCCAGGGTGATGGAGTTGGTGTAATCAATTTTCCTGTCGGCAAATAGTCCGGGCCACGCTCAAACATTTTGCCGGGTTGAATATCTATTTCCACTGAACCTCCACGGTTTAGCTCGCGTGGAAACCAGGGATGAAATCCCAACCAAAACGGCAACTCGCATCCATGCGCCTCATACTCCAGTGACCATCTCAGAGCATTATCGAGAATTTCAAAGCGTTGTTCTACGCGCGCTCCAGAATATGGAGCAGGAAAGTCAAGAGCGAAATATCCGTCGCCAATCTCCTCCCATGAAGAAGTAAGACCAAATCCATGTATCGCATGAGGCGCAGCTAAATTAATCGGTAACTGAAATTCTCTTCCGATTGCATTCTTTATTACTCCATCGCGAATACGCCCCGCCCACGGAGCCATCGCATACCAACCCCATGTCAGGGTCTGGCCGCGAAATGGAACTGCGCATTCAATATCTCTAAAGCGAATGGAAGAGATTCGCGCACCTTGATCAATATCAATCTCAAGTGAAATCTCGCCGCCATCCATCGCATGATGTAAACCCACGGATTGAATCCTACTTACCCATCGGTCATGACCGTTCATACCTACCGTTTGATTGAACAATGATCGCCTTCTTTCTATTTATGAACCTAGCTGCCCACCTACACTCAGGCAATATTCAGTCAGCCTGACGGACATGACCGGGAGTAACTAGTCACGTGATTAACGTTGATACAACCAAGCTCCTCGCTGATCTCACCAAGACGGTTCTCGAAGATCCGCAACCAGATCAATTTCTTGCCCACATCACCAACAAAACTCTGGCATCACTCGATGCGCGCGGCGCGATTCTTGGCGTTATTGAACGTGAGGGATTCCTTGATCTGCAAGGTGCATATGGTTATGCACAAACTATGGTCGAGCCCTTTATGCGCATTCCTTTATGGACGCCGATGCCCATCACAGATGCAGCGCGAACTGGAGACATTAGTATCTACAAATCACCTGCTGAAATGGTGAACGCTTATCCGCACTTAAGTGAATTTGGAAAAGCTGAGGCTGGAGTAACTGTTTCTGCGCCAATCAAATATCGCAACACTGTTATAGGTGCAATCGGTTTTACTTCGATCACGGCTCCTCAAGATGGATTTGAAATCAGTGAGACAACTCAAGGCGTACTTGCACTCTGTGGTTTATATATTAGAAATCTTCTCTCAAATAAGAACCGGTCTGAAAAAGACTATTCCTCTTCGATGAAATCGCTTTCGCCGCGTCAAAAGCAGATTATCAACCTATTTAAAGAAGATCTCACTACTGATCAAATGGCAGAGCGCTTGAAGTATTCTTCCTCAACCATCAAGCAGGACATCATCAAGATATACAGTGTCTTTGGCGTCAACTCTCGGAGCGCAGTTGTCGAACTTGCTCAAAAAGCTGGGCTCTCCTAAAACTCCTCGATCTCAACCTTTGTCGGTGGTTGTGCGCCAGCACGCGAACAGGTAATTGCTGCAGCTTTTGCAGCTCTTTCCAACACTTTTTCGAGATTCTCAATCAGCCCAGAAACTCCCTCTTGAGATATCGCTTCAAGGAGAATCGCTCCGACGGTATCTCCGGCACCTACGGTGTCAACAACAGCAACTTTCTTGCCCGAAACGTCAATGGTTTTGCTCTTGTACATGCCACTAAGGCCATGTTCTCCACGTGTCAGAATCACCACAGCAGGCCCATAATTCAACAATTCTCGGGGGTGTCGATTGGCTCCATACAGCCATCGCCAATCTTCCTCTGACATCTTTACTACTTCAGCTAATGCCACCCACTTTTCAAAGATGGCGGAGTATTTTTCGCGATCACCCATGACAGTAGGTCGAATATTTGGATCATAGATCTTTGGCACTTTGATTGACTCTGCCCATGTATAAAGGTCAGAAGCGCCGGGTTCGATAAGTGTGCCTAAAGTTCCCAAGTGAAGCGCCGCCGGTGTTCCTTGAGGCAACCACGAACTTCTAAAGTCAAACGTTGCAGTTCCATCTAGAGAAAATTCATATGTCGCTGACCCAGACTCATTAAGAGTTACTTTTGCCGTAGCAGTCGGTAGTTCTGATTGCAACGAGAGTGATATATCAACACCATTACGCAGAAGCTCTTCTTCGATTTGTCGGCCATAGGAATCAGATGAAATGCCGCCAATGAAATTGGAATTTATGCCTAGTTTTGCAAGAGCCTTTGCAGTATTTGCTGGTCCTCCACCGACAATCGCGCGACGTTTACCGTCTGCATCTGGAACGAGATCAATGAGCGCTTCACCAACAATCCACGCGCCCTTTTCATTCACGCGAGTAGTCTGCCGCAAATCACGGGGAATATTGCTGCTACGGCTACGCTTAGCACGTGATGAAAAGGCTCCTTGGTCTGCGCCATGAATTTGGAAAGTTCTTTAGCGTCGGGGCGCTCGGCTACATCGTTGGCGTCGGTGGCTTTAACTTTCTCGTGCATCTCGAAAATGCACCTCTGGCCAGCAAACCACTCACGGCATCGCTAATCTCAGGTGTTGCATCAATTTTGGTGGCCTATGTTGGTAACCGGCACTGGACTTGGAAAGACCGCCAGCGGACCGGCGCTAGGCGCGAGATAACGCTCTTTTTTATCATCAACGGCATCACACTCGTGTTCGGCGTGATCTGTTTGGCTATCTCACGCTATGTACTGGGTTTGGATTCCGCCCTTGCAGATAATATTTCAGCAAATGTGATCGGTGTTGGAATTGGAACTCTCTTTAGATTCTGGAGCTATCGAACTATCGTATTCAAGCCTCACTAAAGGCTTACCCTTTTAACCTTTCGGCCATAACTCCTGCAACATCAAGCCACCGCGTAATCTCATCTTGAGTAAAGGGCTTATCTCCAGGTCGAACCACATAGAGTCCTGTGAACATATCGTCGTGGTATTGATAAGCGCCAAACAAATAGCGCGCACTTTCTGCCTCCCCAATTTTGGCATGAACAATTACTCGATGAGATGTGGAGACAAGGTTTGTGGGGACTTTAGGAAGATCCAAGAATTCATATTTGGTGAATGCACCGTCGCGCTCCGTGCCACCCAGATTCTTCACACAATTTGCATAACTCAACTTCACTTCACTCAACGCTTGTTCCGCTGCTGCGACACTTCGATATCGCACCGACTCAGTAGATAAGAAGAGATATGGGTTTCCTGTCTTGTTTGCTAGAACTTGTCGTCGTTCTTTACGGAGCAGCTCTGAATCAAATTGCGCGCTACATAGATCCAAAGTTGGATCCTCTAGAGTTGTGCCACGGCCCATCGGAACTACGTACCATTCGGATGAAAAATCAGAGTTATTAAATCCATATCGATTCAATACTTTTTGAATGGGATCATCCAGCGATCGATCAGGCTCTGAGGCAAATGCTTGGGCCTCTCCGACATTTGTTATCTGGGCCTTTGCGCTCGCGACGCCAACCAGGACGAAGTTGCTTCCCGTCACTTTCACGCTCTTATTGCGGGACCCCACAACAATGCTGGCCGCGCCATAGCTCTCGCCATTCTTGGCTGCTCGTACGCTCTTGGGTGATCCCCCCACCAGCGAGTAATCAGCGCTCCCTGAGCCCACTACAACGCCAGCCACGCCGGATGTCACCAGATACGCAGTGCATTTACCGGTGCAGCGCATCGAGCCGGTTGGAAATTCATTTGAGGCGTTACTCCACTTACCGTTTCGTTTCATCTGAGTGGCAGGAGCAAAGCTTGCTTGTGAAGTAAGCGATGCAGAACGTCCATTTCCTAAACAATCAAAGATCTGCAATGTTCCTGACTTTGATTCGCCATTTGTAAATCCAAATTGTGGTTTAGATTTCAGAGCGCTCTTTGCAAGAATCCACCCCTCCGGATTAATGAGTTGGGTGGAACAGAGCCCGGAACCAACATCACTTATTCCGCTGAATTCTAGAAAAACTCTTCCGCTCTGGACTCGCGCAATTCCATAATCAGTTCCCACAACTGGAAGTCCGCGATCAATATTTGCTTGCACAGGGTCGGACCAAGGACTCCACTGTCCCGATAAATTGCGGACTCTAATCGAAAGTGAATACTGTCCTTCAGGTAAATCCTTGAGTTGTAGAACTTGTGGTGGAGTAAAGGGATTGAGATATGTCGGCTTCCAGTCAGCAACCTTGGAGGAACTAAGAGGCTTAATCAACGCATCAATCTTTGCTTCATAATCAGCAATATCATTAACAGTTTCCGTGTATGAGCCTGCCAAGATTGCGGCGTCAGGTGCGCGCCAAGTTGATGGAGCTGTCAGGATGGGTTTCTTCAGTACGCCACTATCTCGGCGATTTATGGTGACAGATACAGATGTGTCACTTGCACCCGATGCGCTGATTGAAATATTCCCACTAAAGACTGTGGTGCTTTTACCTGGTTCTAGCGTCATCGAACCTGACGACGACGAATTGGCATAGACGTAATTGTCGAGATTGAGCATCCAAATATCGGTGCCGATCGCCTCAGTCGTATCCTGCTGTGTGTCATAAGCGTTCGGCGATTGAATCGATGAAGGTGGTGGAGGATCGGTCCGATAGATCACTAAACCAGCCTTGTAGCGGGCGCTAGCCTTGCGATATTCAATCCAATAGGTTGATTTACCATCTCGAAGAAATATCGCGCGCGGCTTTCCATAGATATCGACTGCATTGATATCAATCGTTTCGCTCTTCCAGGATTGGCGAATATCAGCATCTTTCAATAAACCCATCCGCCATTGGTGATAGGTCGATAGCGGTGTTGAGACATCAACATTGCCCATCAAATCAATACTGCCGCCATACTCCACGCCACGGCAGTTCTCCCAGCTGGCATCTGATAGCCCATTCGAACAACGCATCAAATTCGAATGGCCTAGACCAAGTGCATGCCCAAGTTCGTGTGCCACGATGAACCCATCAATTGAGTCATGTAACACAAGAGATCCACCAGGTTTATCAACGGTGCCAATCAGCGCACGCCCCGACCAGATACATCCGGCATCAGGGGTAAGTATCAACAAGTACCGCGATTGCCAATCGGTAATCCCTAAACGTTTATATGTCTCAACCCGAACAGCGCTAGTCCATGTGGTGAAGTTATTTTCACAAGGAACTGGAAATGTTAATCGGATGGGATCAGGAAGAGACTTACCAAATGTAAATTGAATTCTCTTATCCTCTGGATCGCCATAAACCGTTGTGAGATCGCGCCACAGCGGACCGACTTTAGTTTCAATCTCTTTCTGAGCATCGGCAACACTTCCCGGCAAAGGAGCAGATCGATTCCATGAAACTGAAACGATATCGATGATCCGAGTATCAAGCGCTTGAGCTGGCGCGCCACTAAGGAGTGATACAAGTAGCGCAAGGAGAAGGCTGAAGTACGCCCCTGATTTACGAGTTGGCGCGTAAGTATTTTTCAATGTCATGAATAATCGCATCGAGGGAGAACTCTGGCTTCCATCCCGTCATCGTCCGAAGTTTGGTGGTGTCAGGAACTCGGCGCATAGTCTCCTCAAAACCTGCGGGATATGCCTTCGAATACGGCACAAACTCGATGGTTGAAGAAGATTTCGTCACAGCAATCACTCGCTCCGCAAGCGCCTTCATCGAGATCTCTTCCTCCCCGCCGATATTAAATGCATGGCCCAACGCCTTATTGTCGAAGAAAATCTTGAGAACTCCATGAACAGCATCTGAGACATGGCAGAAAACTCGGGATTGAGAGCCATCGCCGTAGACCTTCAGTGGCTCATTCTTAATCGCAGCCCCCACAAAACGCGGTAGCACCATCCCATAAGCACCGCTCTGGCGCGGTCCCACAGTATTAAAGAAACGCCCCGTTACAAACTTCAAACCATGGCTGCCATGAAACATCTGCACGACTGATTCATCTAGCGCTTTTGCTTCCGAATATGCCCAACGCACAAGTTGGGGCGAACCAATCACGCGATCAGATTCTTCGGTTAATGGTTGCTGAGGATTTTTTCCATAGAGCTCTGAAGTTGAGGCCAAGAAAAATCTCTTTCCTAACTCAGCTGCAGCCTTGACTGCAATCTCTGTACCTTGAGTATTGGCCACCAAAGATTCATATGGCCGCTCCAAAATTCGCTGAACACCAAGAGCGGCGCCTAAATGAAGACACCCATCAACGCGCTTCATCAGCGAGCGCACAACCTTCTCATCCAACATCGATCCTTGGACAAACTCAAAGTTCGAATTTCCTTGCAGTCCAGAAATATTCTTTGCAGTCCCCGTCGATAAGTCATCTAGCGCCACAACTGAATGGCCCAAATCAATGAGTGCTTGAGATAAATGCGAGCCAATAAATCCCGCACCACCAGTCACAAGTAACTTCACCGCGCCACCTTATCCAAAACCCGTTGATAGAGATCTTTATGCGCTTTAGCCATCACATCACTTGAGAACTCGCGCTCTGCATGCTCCCGAGATGCCTTGGAGAGCGCATCACTCTTGTCGATCTCAGCAATCACCCATCTCAATTTCTCTGCCAAATCTTCCGCACTTCTCGAGCCCAATCGCCCTGTCACGCCATCAATGACAATTTCAGCAACCGACCCCACATCGGTGGAGACCACCGGAACTCCAGCCATCTGGGCTTCGATTAACGCCAATGGCATCCCCTCACTATCGGAGGTACATAACGCCAGATCTGCGATCGACCACATCTCATTCTTATCTTGAAAACCAACGAAGGTGACATTGCTAGGTGCGCTTTTTTTCACCGCTTCCAACATCTCCCCACCACCAGCCATCACAAACCGAACCTCCGGCACCAACCGCGCAATTTCAACAACTCGATCTGGACGCTTCACTTCCGTAAATCTCCCGAGCCAGACCACCAGCGTTTCATCCCCGCCAAACCCAAATCTCTTACGCACCGAACTGCCATTCACTAACTCCATCGGAGCAATCCCCGGTGCAATCGACACATACTGTGCCGCTTTCCCAATCCCGACGCCCAACAACTCATCTCGCACGCGCTTACCAATCGTCACCAAATACTTCGCACGTGGCGCCAGCCTTCGCTCTAGAAAATTCAAAACGTTTCGCTTCACAAACCCAAACTCAGGGTCATATAAATGATGGCCATGAAACGAGTGCACGACGGGAATATCGCGCTTCCTCATTCGCACCAAAAAACCAGCCTTAAATGTATGGGTATGTACCAAGTCTGGTTTAAAAGCCGCAATCGCAGCCTCAATCTCTTGGCGCGCTTTTCGATCATCACTGAAACTCAACTCACGCGACAAAGATTCCACGCGCTGATATTTAAGCAACGTAACCACCGAATCTTCAGCCTCGCCCTTAGGGACATTTCCCATCACTAATAAATTCTCAACGCCCAACTTCTCAAGCCCATGAATCAAATTAGCTAGATACGTCGCTGTTCCACCCACATTCATGCGAGCAATCACATGAAGAACTCGCATCGCTACAAAGCCTTACTTCTCAGGACGAACGCTCAACAGAGATATCCACTCTGGAAACTTCGGATGGGCATTAACCGTGTAAATCGGCCCACCTTTCCAGCCATCCATCTTCAAATCCGAATGCGCCACCAAAACCACCGCCAAGTCATATTCGCCGTTTACGGGACTAGACACTTCACCACGCCATGAATTCACAATCGGGTCATGCCACGAAACAACCGCCCCAACCTCATTTAGATGATGTAGAAATGGTTCAGCAGGAGTCTCGCGGGTATCTGCAATATCGGCTTTATAGGAAACACCCACCACCAAAACTTTCTTGCCCTTCAATCCACCACACTCACTCGCTAAACGCTCCACCATATATTTCGGCATTGAGCGATTAATCTCCTCTGAGACCGCGATGTACTTGCTGGTTAAACCAATCTCAGCAGCCTTCGCTTGTAGATACAAAGGATCCACGGGAATGCAATGTCCACCAATTCCCACGTTGGGATGAAATGGCATAAATCCATATGGCTTTGTTCCCGCCGCCTTCAAGACTTCATCAACAGGTATCCCCATCGCTCCCATAATCTGAGAGAACTCATTAACTAGTCCGATATTGATAAATCTAAAAGTATTTTCAAATAACTTCGCAGCCTCAGCTACCTCAGCAGATGAAACTGAAGCAACTTCATCACAAAATGTGCGATAAAAAGCCACCGCAGCATCACGAGCTGCATCACTCAAACCGCCCACAATTCGCGGCGTATTACGCGTCCCAAACTTGGCATTTCCCGGATCCACGCGCTCAGGGGATATCGCGTACTTATGCCCGAGATCATTTCCAGCATCCACCAGCGGCTTAATCAGATCCCTAAGAGTTCCAGGATGTGAGGTGGATTCATTAATAACCAAGGTCGGCCTTGTTAAAACTGAGCCTAAAGACTTCGCTGCAGAAACAAGCATCGACAAATCAGGAGCACCGTCACCGTCCAAAGGGGTCGGCACGGCAATCACGACTACATCGGAGCCATCAACTAATTCATATGAATTAACAGGCAGATACTTTCCAGAACTAATCCCGGAAGCAATCAAAGCATCGCTGATTCCTTCAATATGCGAACGCCCTGCCTTTAACCCCTCAACAACTCTTTCAGAGAGATCCACACCAATAACTTCATGGCCTGCAGAGAGCGCACCAACTGAAATAGTCAGACCAACATAACCTTGGCCAATAACTGCGATGCGCATTTGTCGAATCATAGTCGCTTCATAAAAGACCGAAGCCCGGTCTCCCTTGCGGGAGCCGGGCTTCGGCCGAAGAAGCTAAGGCTTTACGCCTTTACCTTCTTAGCAATCTTGGCAACAGTGTTGGCAAGAGTCTTGACCTGCGCAGAAAGCGCGGCCATGAGAGTTGCAACCTGTGTTGCAAGTTCTTCAACAGCAGCAGTTGCAGCATCAGCAGCGTCGCGTGCTTCTTCAGCAGCGACAGTTGCTGCGTCAGCAGCTTCTGCAGCAATGTTTGCAGCATCGGTAGCCGCGTTAGCAGCATCGATTGCCTCATTAGCGGCATCAGTTGCTGCATCAGCAGCAGCCTGTGAAGCAGCAATGAGAGCCGCGTTTGGATCAACAACGCTGACCTTTACGTTCACAGCTGTTGCTGTGTCGTTAGTTCCATCTGTTGTGAAACCAGTCAAAGTTAGGTCGCCGGAAACGGTAGGCATGAAGACTACATAAGTCTCAACACCTGCAATGAATGAGCTTCCTGCAAGGTCAAACGTCTTGCCGGTGCGTCCCGAACCGAAACCAATGCTTGTTCCAGTCGAGGTAGTACCTACGGAACTGAATTCACGATTCTGTACGAGAGTCGGGAATACAGACGCTGTGGTGTACTCATCTCCATTAACAAGTAGTAGACCTGGAACTGCTTTATCTGCGTTCAAGACTGTCACCGTGATAGTCGCCTTTTCGCCGATGTTGTAGGTTGACTTATCGAATGTAATTTTCCAATGCCCTTTGTGGTGCTATTTACTTCCTTAGCAAAAGTCAGGGTCTTAGAAGCAGAGAACGTTGAATTTGCAACGATCGATTCATCAGCTACAGAGATAGTTGCCGTTCCCGCTTTGCGAACAACGAGATTACATGCACCCACTCCGGTTGTTGTATTTATCGAAGCTGCTTCGAACGAAGGTGTTGACGTTCCTGTTCCCATACCGACAACTGATGTGTCAGAAGAAATACAGTAAAGTTCTCCCTTGGAATTCATTGCGGCTGTACGTACGGCATTGCCTGCAGAATCTTTCATAGTGAAAGTAACAAGATTGTTACCAACAGTTAGTGAATCGGCGGCATCAGAAGACAGTGCAGCTCCACCATTTCGACTTGCGACTGTGGTTTCAGACAAAGTTAACGAAGCAACCTTGCCATAGAAAGTCACAGTTTTCGCAGCTTGGGTAAGAGCTGTTGTTCCGATGTATGCAGTAATCGTTGCGGTTCCAGCAGTAC
>VFFD01000039.1 GCA_018882745.1 Candidatus Nanopelagicaceae bacterium | reverse complement strand
CTCTACGATTAGGGCAACCGACGCGGGGTGGAGCAGCTCGGTAGCTCGCTGGGCTCATAACCCAGAGGTCGTAGGTTCAAATCCTGCCCCCGCTACTTTTAAAAAAGACGCTTAGTAAAACTAAGCGTCTTTTTTATTTGCGTCAGGCTTCTTCTTTGGGTCGGACATACGACCGGCATGGCCCCGGGCAGATGGATCGCGCTTGGACTTCACCAGACTTGCTACCGTCGAAACCAGCAGGATTGTGCCGATAACAGCTAAGGAGAAGTTGGTGGAGATCTTAGGAATGTTCGCCCATTCCTCGTGAGCCCATACCAAGATCAACTTGAAACCGATGAAAATCAAAATGAAGGCAAGGCCGATAGAGAGATAGATCAGTTTGTTGACCAAATTCTTGATTAAGAAATAGAGCGCTCTTAGCCCGAGAAGTGCAAAGGCGTTTGCGGCAAAAACCAGGAATGGTTCTTGAGTAACACCAAATGTTGCAGGGATCGAATCAAGAGCAAAGAGTAAGTCAGTAGCGCCGATAGCCACCATGACGAGAAGTAGCGGAGTTGCAATCCTTTTGCCATTCTCCTTGATGAAAATCTTGCCGCCATGATATTCGTTGGTGAAACGGAACTTACGTTGGACAAATCGAACGATGGCATTTTCAGAGGGGTCTGGATCCTCATCCCAATGCTGGAAGAGTTTGATACCGGTCCAGAGCAAAATTCCACCGAAGATCACAAAGGTGAATGAGAATGCCTGGAGAGCTGCAGCGCCTAGGGCAATGAATATCGCACGCATGATCAGAGCAAGAACGATGCCCACCATCAACACGCGCTGGTGATAAATCGATGGAACGGCAAAGTTGGTGAGAATTATCAGGAAGACGAAGAGATTATCGACCGATAATGATTTCTCAACGATATATGCGGCGAAGTACTCCTTTCCGAACTGCGCTCCAAAATCGCTCCACACCCATGCACCGAAGATGATCGCAACTGCAATATAAAAAATTGACCAGAAGGAAGCTTCCTTAAAGGAAACATCATGAGCTTTTCGCGTTGATGTAAGTAGGTCGAAGAGCAAGAGGCCCACAATGAGGGCGACAGTTAAAAGCCACGTTGACGTTGTTAAATTCACGCGGCGAGCGTACTGGCGCGATTCAATCGAAGCGAATTAAGAACTACGAAAAGACTCGAAGCTGCCATGGCGCCACCTGCATACATCGGATTGAGTAATCCAAGTGCTGCTATAGGCATACCAATAACGTTATAAATGAAAGCCCAGCCCAGATTTGCACGGATAATTCTCAGGGTATTTTTAGCAAGATTAAGTGCGGAAATGGCGCTATGCAGCTCGGGTCTCATTAAGGTGATATCCGCGCTCGCAATCGCTGTATCAGTTCCTGTTCCTAACGCCATACTGAGATCAGCTTCTGAAATGGCAGCAGCATCGTTGATGCCATCGCCAATCATTAACACCTTTTCGCCTGCTGAACGGAGCTCCTTTATCTTGGCAATCTTCCGTTCCGGGGTAGCCAAGGCAATAACATTTTTAGTGGGGATTCCAACTTCAATAGCAATTTGATGGGCAGCAGCTTCGTTATCGCCAGTAATCAGCCAAGTTTCTATCTTGCGTCCATGAAACTCTGAGATAGTTTCCTTTGCATCACCTCTTAAAGTATCGCCAACCTCAAATACAGCGGTTGCAACTCCATCTATGGCCACAACGGCAACTGAATTACCGCGAAGTCGAGACCCTGATACCGCTGCTTCAAGCTCTGGATGAAGAGTGACTGTTGCTCGACGTATTGATTCTGGCGTGCCAATCAGGACTGGCATCTCTCTTTCTCCGAATCGAATCCGAGCCGCAACTCCTTGTCCTGCTGTTTCAACAAAGTCACGTAATTCTTTTCTAGCAATTCCTTGCGCCGCAAGATGTGTAGCGATTGCTGAAGCGATGGGGTGACTACTTTCTTTCTCGAGCGAATGAACCGCCATCAAGATTTCATGCGATGTGACTCCAGGAGAATTTTTGCCGAGGTCAGGAAGTGTGATGTTCTGTACCTTCATGACACCCGTTGTGAGCGTGCCTGTTTTGTCCAGCACGACTGTGGATATTCTAGAAGCAACTTCAAGAGCTGAAGTCTTGCGTAGCACGATGCCAGCCGAGGCTCCTTTGCCAGTTGCCACAAGGAGAGCGACGGGAGTTGCTAATCCAAGTGCACAAGGACAAGCAATTACTAGAAGTGCAACTGCTGCACGCATTGAATCTTGGAGAGGATTTCCTAACCACAACCACGTTACAAGAGTTGCTAAGGCGAGCACCAGAACAATAGGAACAAAGACATTACTTATGCGATCTGCGAGTTTTTGAATTGGTGCCTTTTCGCCTTGGGCGGTAAGAACCATCTTTGTGATCCTGGCAAGTTCAGTGTCATTTCCAATACGGCGCGCTTCAATAACAAGGCGCCCTGATTTGTTGATTGATCCAGCGATAACTTCGCTACCTAAGGTGACATCAACAGGTAGAGATTCACCAGTAAGAAGTGAGTTATCAACTGAGCTTGAGCCTTCAACAATCACTCCATCTGTAGGAATGCGATCGCCTGGTCTCACAACGCAGCGATCTCCGATCTGCAGGTTCTGGATTGGAGCATGAAGCTCTTCATTTCCCCGCAAGATTGTTACCTCTTTTGGATTGAGCGATAAGAGATGGGCAAGAGTTGAACCAGCGCGCTTCTTAGCCTGCGATTCCAAGTATCTTCCAAGAACGATGAATGAAACTACAGATGCTGCGACCTCAGCATAAATATCTCCCGCGCCAGTGGAATTTGCGTAGATTGACCAACCAAAGGCAGTGAGTGAGCCTAATGAGATTAAGTTATCCATCGTTGGATGCGCGATATTTCGAAGTGCAGCGCGATGAATTGGCCAAGCGATGATGAGCACGACCGGCGCACTAAGACCGATTACCAACCAGCCTGTGGGTGAATATAAAGGTGCTGGAACATTAAAAGCTTCCAATTGATTGAGGATGAAGATATCTACCTCTTTATGAAGTTCATGCCACATCGAGAGCACAATTACCGGAATAGTTAGAAGTAGTGAAAGGAATACTCTTATCCCAAGTTTGCGAGTATGAGCAAAACTCTCCATCTCACTTGTTCGCAACTTCGCGCTATAACCAGCTTTCGAGACTGCTTCAATCAGAGTCTGCGTGCGAGTACCTTCGGGAACAAGAATATGAGCGGTCTCAGTAGCTAAATTAACGGTGGCTTGAGCGCCGGGGACTTTGTTAAGTGAACGCTCGACTGTGGCAACGCATGATGAACAGGTCATGCCAGAAATAGCAAGATCAACTTGTTCTAGCTGCTCTTGTGAAGATTGTTCTGCGGGCTTCTGAATGCTCATGAGTTGATCGCCTTGATGAATATCTCATGGAGATGTCCATTGGTGGAGACGCCGCTCTTTCCAAAAGGACCATCGTTATTTTCTAGATCACTGAAGCGACCGCCTGCTTCCTTGACGACAATTGCAACAGCAGCCATATCCCATAGAGCCAGACTTGGTTCAGCTGCAATGTCTACTGCGCCTTCAGCAACCAACATGTGTGACCAGAAATCTCCGATGCCACGAACTCTCCATGCCCGCTCCATAAAGGCAAGATAGAGATCTCTCCTTTCTCCCCAACCCACAAGATCTGAGAATGAAAGAGATGCATCACTTAAATTCTTAACGCCCGATACTGAGATTTGTGTTGCAGGACCGCCATTAACTTCAGTGAAAGCGCCAAATCCCTGCGCTGCGTACCAGCGGCGAAATAGCGCTGGCGAGCTAACCATTCCGGCAATTACTTGGTCTTTACCATTCTCATCTCTGTGTACCAATCCAATTAATGTAGCCCAGATTGGAACACCGCGGAGAAAATTCTTTGTTCCATCGATTGGATCAATGACCCAATACCTCTCGCCTGATGTGATCTCATCAGGACTTCCAAATTCTTCGCCAATAATCTTGTCTAGTGGGCGTTCTTTCAAAAGGTGTTCGCGAATTTTCTTCTCAACAGCGCGATCTGCATCAGTCACGGGAGTGGCGTCGGGCTTAGTTTCAACCTGGAGATCTTGGGCATGAAAGCGATCGAAGGAGATTTCATCGCTGAGATCGGCGAGTGACTTTAAGAGTTCGACATCGCTAAAGAGATCTCCGGGATAATTCATGATGAGGCTAGATTAACGGCTGAGAGCTGGAAGTGAGCAGTCGTCGCAGACTTTCTACTCGAAGTGTGCGTTCTGGGTGCTCTGAAACATAGTCATTTAGAGCACACATCTCTTCATCATGGGAACAATTCTTAGGACAGCGCGCGATAGCTCGACCCAACTCTTCAAAAGAGCTAACGACGCGGGATTTATCAATATGTTCCAACCCGAAAGAGCGAACGCCTGGAGTATCGATGATGGTCCCTCCTGAAGGTAGTTCGAAGGCGATGGCACTTGATGATGTATGACGCCCACGTCCCGTTGCATCATTCACATCACCTGTTGCGCGCTGAACTTCTCCGAGTAAAGCATTTACAAGAGTTGATTTACCTACGCCTGAGTGTCCAATGAGTACCGAACTCTTATCTTGTAAGACTTTCTTGATTTCTGTGAGGTCAGCGCCGCGCTGTGTTGCAAAAGACTTCACATCAAGTGCATCGTAAGCCTTAAGAAATTCATGAGGATCGTTGAGGTCGGATTTAGTCATGATGACTATGGGGACTATGCCTTGGTCGTAGGCAACAGCTAAACAACGATCGATAAATCCATAACGGGGTTCGGGATTTGCAGACGCTGCAACAATGAGCATTTGATCGATATTTGCCGCAATAGTTTTCTCAAAAGCGCCGGCATCATCGATGGTACGAGAGAGTGAATTGCGACGTGGCTGTACTGCGACGATGCGAGCGAGTGATCCTTCATTTCCGCTGGTATCTCCAACCACATTGACGTGATCTCCCACAACAACAGAGTTCTTACCTAGCTCTCGAGCTTTCATCGCATTAACAAGAACTCCAGATTCAGTGCGACATAAAGTTCGTCCACGATCAACAGTTACGACAAGCGCGCTTACAGAGTCTTTATGTGACGGTCGATCTTTACTACGTGGTCGAGTTGAGCGCGGCGGGCGAATGCGAATATCGCTCTCATCAGGGCGGCGTCTAACCATGTAGGAGTTCACTCCATAGTCCAGGGAAATCAGGAAGAGTCTTGCGCGTCGTCTCGATATTTTCTACTTCGATCCCATCAATCACCAAACCAATAACGGCTCCAGCCGTTGCTAATCGATGATCTTCATAGGTGTGGAATGTTCCAGAATGTAGTCGAGTTGGATAAATGTGAAGCGCGCTCTCTTCCTCTGAGACTTTTCCGCCAAGCCCATTTATCTCAGTTCTCAGCGCAGTTAATCGATCAGTTTCATGAAGTCTCAAATGTCCGATACCGCGGAGCGATGAAGGTGAATCTGCCAGTGCCGCTACGGCAGCAATAGATGGAGTTAACTCACCAACATCATGAAGATCAATATCGATACCGTGAATTTTTCCATTGCCTGAAATCTTCAAGCCCTCTTGAGTGAAGTTCACTTCTCCACCCATCTGAGTGAAAATTTCGCGGAGCGCATCTCCTGGTTGGGTAGTCGAATGTGGCCAATCACGGATCGTTACTTCTCCACCACAGACAAGTGCAACCGACATAAAAGGTGCAGCATTAGAAAGATCAGGTTCGATGACCATATCTTGACCGTGAAGGGATCCTGGTTTAACGCTCCACTCGGCTGGTTTTGAATCATCAACTTCGGCGCCGAATTGGCGCAACATCGCAACAGTCATGTCAATGTGTGGCTGTGAGGGAAGAGTTCCACCCACATGCTTCACAGTAATTCCATTCTTCATAGCTGGACCAACGAGCAATAGCGCAGAAACAAACTGGCTTGATGAACTTGCATCAATTTCAATCACTCCACCATTGAGTGAACCTGAGCCATTGATTGTGAGCGGGAGAGCAAAACGATTCTTGTGATCTATTGAAACCCCTAGCGCCTCCAAAGCTTTAAGGACGGGCCCCAGTGGACGCTCGTGTGAACGTGGATCACCATCAAAATTAACGAGGCCTCGTGCCAAAGCGGCGAGCGGCGGTAGAAATCTCATAACGGTTCCAGCATTTCCAACATCAATAGAAGCTGGACCAAAAAGCGGGGCCGGCGTGACGCTCCAGATCTCATCACCTTTTTCATCAATACTTTCAATGATTCCGATTCCAAGAGCGCGAAGACCTTGGGCCATAAGTTCGGTATCACGTGAGCGTAGCGGTCGATGCAGAATTGAAGGAGTGCTTGCAATGGCGCTCAGAATAAGCGCACGGTTCGTTACTGATTTTGAACCAGGAATTGTGATGGTGGCAGCAACAGGTTTGTTACCTCGAAAAGGAGCGCGCCACATATGGGTGATTCTAGTTCATAGCCGTGCACGAGAGATGAGTAATAGATTAGGAGCATGTGTGGTCGATTTGCGCTCTCAGCGTTGCTGACAGATATTGCGGAAGAATTCTCAACAAAAGCGCTCCCTGATCGTACGCTTCCAGTGGATTGGAATATCAAGCCAACGCAAGATATCTACATCATCAAAAATGATGAGATCAACATTGCATCATGGGGATTGATTGCACCATGGAGCAAGAATTCTCACGATGCTCTCCGCAGTCAATCGCAAGCAATTAATGCCCGCTCGGAGTCAGTGCATGAAAAACCTACTTTTCGAAGCGCCTTCAGAACTCATCGGTGTCTAGTTCCAGCTTCTGGTTATTACGAGTGGGCCACAGAACTCGGTCGTTACAAAACTAAACAACCAGTCTTTATCTCCCGTGATGACAATAAACTTCTTGCATTTGCAGGAATCTATGATCGTTGGATTTCACCCCAAGGTGAGATAAAAGATAGCGTCGCAATTATTACTCGCGATGCAGTTGGTGAATTAGCAAAAGTGCATAATCGAATGCCGCTTTTCCTGTCGCAAGACCGATGGAGCGCATGGATGGATTCCAGTCTCACTGATGTTGAACACATACGCGCACTCATGAACGCTCTAAAGCCTGACGATCATCTCCGCTATTGGCCGGTTAAGCCCCTTGTTAATTCCATCCGCAATAACGGCGCAGAACTCGTTGAACCTATTGAACTAGGTGAGCCAGAAACGCTCTTTTAGTCACGAGAATTGACTGGGAATAACTCAGGCGAAATGCGAGTTACAGGGCTGTGGCGATAACCTTGGCGTCAATGCCGACCGAAATCTCGACCCCAGACTCCAGCAGCGCTGGAGAGTTGGTGCGCGTCGATCGCGAAAAAGAGAGCGCAGCGGAACGTAAGAAAAGATTTGAGCGCGATGCGCTGCAATACATGAACCAGCTTTATGCCGCCGCTATGCGATACACAAAGAATCCTGAAGATGCTCAAGATTTAGTACAAGACACTTACGCAAAGGCTTACACCTCATTCCACCAGTTTGAGCCAGGCACTAACCTCAAAGCTTGGCTCTATCGAGTCCTTACTACTACTTTCATCAATACTTATCGAAAAGATCAGCGCCGGCCACAAACCTCAGATTCTGAGTTAGAGGATTGGCAGATTGCAGAAGCATCTTCACACACAAGTGATCAAGGAAAGTCTTCCGAAGATGTTGTTTTGGAGAATTTGCCTGATAGCGATATCAAAAATGCTCTCGCTGAAATTCCAGAAGAGTTTCGCATGGCGGTCTATCTCGCCGATGTAGAAGGTTTTTCTTATAAGGAAATTGCGGAGATTGTGGGCGTTCCTGCTGGAACCGTCATGTCACGTCTACACCGTGGTCGTAAGCAACTTCGTGAGAAATTAACTGACTACGCCCGCGAACGTGGATATGTGAAAGGGGGAGCGCAATGAGTAACGCATCATGCGAAAATTGTCGCGAATCCCTCGTTCTGTTTATTGATAATGAGATTGATGATTCAGCGACCTTCAATCAAATCGCATTCCATCTTCAGGAATGTGAAGGCTGTCGCGAACAGCTTGAAACTGAACGCCGCGCCCTTAATCTCATCAGAACTCTACTTACTCGCTCTTGCTGTGAGACTGCGCCATCCACTTTGCAGGAGCGCATCGCGCACCAACTCCACGAGATTCAACTTCAAGAGTTAGCGGGATATACCCAAACGGAAATCATCACTCAATACCGCCGCACTGAAATCACTATCGATGGTGAAACCCAGATTGAGATCGAAACTTCTCACGAAATTCGGAGAGACTTTCCCTTCTAGTTAGTTCAACACCTGCTAGGTTAATTTCCCATGCAGGCTGAATCAGTTATTGGCGCCGTGGGAATCTCCCAGATGGTGGTCCGTCCTGGTGATACTGCGCTGGCTCATGGCAGCGGCGATATGCCCATTCTCTCCACAAGTTTCTTGATTACTTTGATGGAGAGCGCGTGTAACTCTGCGCTCGCTGAATTCTTAGAAAACAGCGAATCTACCTATCTTGCTGATATTGAATTAGAAGTTCATGAGTCTGTTGGGATTGGTTCTGAGATCCAAGGTGCCGCAACCTGTGTGGCTTTTGAAGAGGGAGTTTTAACTTTTGTCTGCGAAATACATGACGGCCCGCGCTTAGTTGCGGCATCAATGATGCGTCGAAACTTAGTGGAACGAGTTTCGTTCCTAGCGCGGACCGCTGCGTTTACTCTGATTTCTCAGAAAGAAACTGAGTAATTACTTCTTTGTAGCCCAGAAAATTTCAGCAATCTCATCAATCTTGGCGATGAGCTTATCTGCAACAGCCACATCAACGGTTCCCTTTGTGCCAGCTGCGCCAGCAAGTTTGGTGGCTTCGTTGAATAAGCCATGGAGTTGTGGGTGTGCTTCGAAATGATTTGGTTTGAAGTAATCAGTCCATAGAACCCAGAGATGTTCTTTGACCATGTTGGAGCGAGCTTCCTTGATAGAAACTGCGCGCGCCTTGAAATCTGGATCAGATGATGCGGCGTACTTTTCCATACATGCTTTGACTGATTGCGCTTCGATCTTGGCTTGCGCTGGATCGTAAACGCCACAAGGTAGATCGCAATGTGCATGAACTGTAAGCATAAGAATCCTCACTTCGTAAGACTTGCTGTTAGTGGAAGACTACCCGTCATGGAGAAATTTGGCTTTATGGGCCTACGTCGGGTCAAGGTTGCTGGCGAATCAATGTCACCCACTTACAACAACGGAGATGTACTCCTTGTTAAGTGGTTCACAGGGATTGAGAGGGAGCTACCTCTCGCTAGCGTTGTCGTTATCGAACGTGACGAAATGCCTGGAGTCTTCTTCATCAAGCGTATTCAGAAATCACATAGCGGTGCTTATTGGGTTGAGGGCGATAACCGAGATCCCAGTGTTGAAAAACGGATGAGTGATTCTCGAACGTGGGGATATATCCCCGCAAACGAAATTAGAGGAAAAGTCTTATTGAGATTAAAGCGGACTAGCGGGAGAAAGCTTCAGCGATAAGCGCTTTCTGTTCCTCTTCGTGCACATAAATGCTTCCTGTTGCAGGGCTTGCTGCTGCACGACGTGAAACACGACGAAGTTCGCGACCACCGAGATGTTCAGACAAGTTTGCTTGAATGAATGGCCACGGTCCTTGGTTTGCAGGTTCATCCTGAACCCAGAGCAGATTAGCGCTTGGATATTTACTAACCTCAGCAACAATTTCATTAACGGGAAGTGGATAAAGCTGCTCAACTCGAACTATCGCCGTGGTTGTATCGCTAAGTTTTGTACGCTCAGCGAGAAGTTCCCAATAAATCTTGCCGCTACAGAGAATGACGCGCGAAGCGTTAGAAACTGAAGAATCGCCAATAACTGGTTTAAATATTCCAGAGGTGAAGTCAGAGAGTTTTGAGGCTGCAGCCTTGAGACGGAGCATCGACTTTGGCTCAAAGACTATGAGCGGACGACGCGCTGGATTCTTGATGTGCCAACGCAATAAGTGGAAGTACGACGCAGCCGAGGTGGGCTGAGCAACTGTCATATTGTTTTCAGCGCAGAGCGTTAAGAATCTTTCGATACGACCTGATGAGTGATCAGGTCCTTGCCCTTCATATCCATGAGGAAGAAGAAGAACAACCGACGAACGCTCGCCCCACTTCTGAAGTGACGAAGAAATGAATTCATCAATGATGGTCTGGGCGCCGTTAGCAAAATCTCCGAACTGACCTTCCCAAATCACGAGTGCGTTATCGCGCTCAACCGAGTACCCGTACTCAAAGCCCATTGCTGCATATTCGGAAAGGAGAGAGTCAACAACAAAGAATTGATTGTCATTTGTGATGAGACCGCGAAGTGGAGTCCATTCACTGCCATCTTCATGATCGCGAACTACTGCATGACGATTAGAGAAAGTTCCTCGGCCGACATCTTGTCCGGCTATGCGAATTGGATGTCCTTCAAGAAGAAGCGAGCCAAAAGCCAGCAATTCTCCGCCTGACCAATCAATGGTGCCATCATCCAGCATGGTGACGCGACGTTGTAACTGAGGAGTGAGCTTGGGATGAACTTTAAAGTTCTCAGGGACTGCAACTTGGGTTGCAGCGATTGTGCGCGCAACACTCTCGGTGATTGAAGTGTTTGTCTGTAAAGGATCCAAAGTTTCTAAACGGTTGAAGGCGGGTTTCTCTGGAAGTTTGTCGTGAACGGCGTTGAAGATTCCTTCGAGTTGCGCTTGGAACTCGCGAGCAATCTCATCTGATTCTTCTTGAGTAATGTCGCCACGACCTACTAAAGCTTCGGAATAGAGCACGCGAGTAGTTCGTTTTGCATCAATAAGTTTGTACATACGTGGTTGGGTAAAGCTTGGTTCGTCACCTTCATTGTGACCGCGTCGGCGATAGCAAACCATGTCAATCACTACATCTTTATTGAAAGTTTGACGGTATTCGAATGCAACGCGCGCAACGCGAACGCAAGCTTCTGGATCATCGCCGTTGACATGGAAGACCGGTGCTTGGATTAATTTTGCGATATCAGTGGAGTAGCGAGAAGAACGAGCTGATTCTGGAGATGTAGTGAATCCAACTTGATTGTTGATGACTACATGAATAGTTCCACCGGTGCGATATCCGCGGAGTTGGGACATGTTGAGGGTTTCTGCGACGACGCCTTGGCCAGCAAATGCCGCATCACCATGAATCAGAATTGGAAGCACGGAGAACGCGCTCTTGACGTTCTTCTTGTCTTGTTTGGCGCGGACAATTCCCTCAAGAACTGGATTAACTGCCTCAAGATGTGAAGGGTTAGCAGCCAAGTAAATCTTGGTTTTTTCGCCTGCTTCAGTGACGAAATCACCGTATGTTCCAAGGTGATATTTCACATCTCCAGAGCCTTGCACTTGATTCTCTTGGTAGTGGCCTTCAAACTCTTGGAAGATCTGGCCGTAAGACTTTCCGGCAACATTGGCGAGAACGTTAAGACGTCCGCGGTGTGGCATTCCGATGCAAACTTCATCCAGTTGAGCTTTCGCCGCATAACGCGCAATCGCATCTAGAAGAGGAATGACTGATTCGCCACCTTCGAGTGAGAAGCGCTTCTGTCCAACGAACTTAGTGTGAAGGAATGATTCAAAAGCTTCTGCCGAATTGAGTTTGCGCAAAATCCGGAGTTGTTCTTCGCGTGGGAAGAATGGTGAACCAACTTCGACTTGGCTCTGGATCCATTTACGTTCCTCGGGAGAATCGATATACATATATTCAATTCCGATTGAGCGGCAATATGAGTCACGCAAGATTCCAAGAATGTTGCGGAGTTTTGCGTAAGGACGACCGCCAAAACCACCCGTTGCAACTTCGCGATCAAGATCCCAAAGCGTCAACCCATGCGTCACGACATCAAGGTCTGGATGGCTCCGTTGTTTGTATTCCAGTGGATCGATATCAGCCATCAAGTGGCCATTGGTGCGATAAGCCTGGATTAACTGTTGAGTGCGAGCTGCTTTGTTGAGTTGATCTTTTCCTTCGGGAATATCAGCATGCCAATGAATCGGAACATAGGGGATTCGAAGCGCCGCAAAAATCTCACCATAGAAATCGCCGTCACCTAGGAGAATCTCGTGGATTCTGCGGAGGAAATCACCAGATTGTGCGCCTTGAATGATGCGATGGTCGTATGTAGATGTAAGAGTGACGACTTTTGAAATCGCAAGTTCTGCAATAGTTTCTTCGCTTGCACCTTGGAATTCTGCGGGGTAATCCATAGCGCCAACGCCAAGAATCAAGCCTTGACCTTGAACTAAACGTGGCACGGAATGCAC
>VFFD01000038.1 GCA_018882745.1 Candidatus Nanopelagicaceae bacterium | reverse complement strand
ATGGAGTTGGTGGTGACCGCTTCGGATTTACCGTTGATGTTCTCGGCGGTGATGGTGAATGAGTAGGACTGGCCGTTCTTGAGGCCTGTGATGCGGGCTGGGCTTGAGGTGAAGATTTGTTGTTCGCCGGTTTGGTCGATGGTGACGTTGTAGCCCGTAATGCGGTCGATACGACGGCAGGTCGGGGAATCAAAGGTGACGAGGGCGTATTTATCACCGACGAGAGCTTTAACGTTGATGGGTTTAGTGGGAAGGGTCTGGGCTTTGTTGGTGGGAGGTTTTTGCAACATGTCTTCCATCATGGCAAGTGCCACGGGCCCTGGAGAGCGGAAGATTTCGCCGGGATCAAGAACGGGGGTCATGACGGCGTTGGGTGAACCAGATGAGAAAGTGTTTTCATCAAGATGGGTGATGGAAGAACCTTCTTCATAGGGACGCGGTGAATAGATTTTCGGTTTGATTCCATTGTTTGCTGCGGTGGCGGCCGCGCCACTCCAAGTAAGTGGTGAAGTCATTGCGCGACCAAGATCAACGGAGCGAGCGCAGAAATCTGTGAAGCGACGACCGTCAGCTAGTTGGACATACGCATCGTATGGGGTGGGCTGGATGATGTAGCCGGTGCTGAAGAAACGGTCGTATTCGGCGTTAGAGAGAAAACCAAGACCATGGCCGATTTCATGGAGCGCGGTGCTGGTGAGGTCGTAATTAAGTTTGGGAACTTTTCCATCAAGGTTTGTGTACCAGAGCGCGTTGGAGTTAAAGCGAAGGACGATATCGACTTTGCTTGGAGCGAGATCTTTCTTCGCTAACTTATTTGCGATTGCAGATGGATACCAGAGATCTTGGTCCGGAGCGCCATCGAATGCGTTGTAGTAATCACCAGGGCGAGCAGAACCGAGGACACCGTTGATAGTGGATGGTTCCCAGTGAATTTCGATTTCTACAGGAACGTTCGATTCAAAGTTAGCGGCCCAAATATCGACGGCGTATTGGAATGCATCTTTAGCATCGGATGGAACATCAACGAATTCAATGTTCCATTTGGAAAGTGGCTTTCCGGTGTCGACGCGCGGGGCGGGAGTTTGGGCGATGAGTTTCTGGGGTTTATCGGAACCGTAGATGTATCCCCATTGAGTGGCGGGGATTGTATTGAAGGAGAGTGCGGGTGCTTGTGTGGGAGTGAGAAGTGTGAAGGCAAGTGAAAAGGCGGTGATAATCGCTCGAAAGCGGGGCCTTTTCAGTGACATAAGCACAAATGCTAGTGGTCTGAGAGGATGGGCGATTATGGACTCAGGAAACTTTAGGGATGCGTATTTACGCGCAGAACGTGAGAAACCAGCGTTGGGATTCCAGGGGCGACGACCTGAGCCGACGTTAGATGAGGCGCGAACTGAATTAGCTCAAGCGATTAGTCGCGTGGTCCATAACTTATTTCAAGATCGATATGGGCCATTGGTGGGAACTATTACAGAGCCAACGATTAATGAATTCTTAAAAGGTTTTGAAGCAAATCTTGCGCGAGCTAAAGGCGATATCACTTTGGTGGCGCAAGAATTGTTGGATCGCGCGATGCCGCCTGCGTCACGCAAGCGAAAGTAATTAGTCGACGAGTGAGTATTTCTCTTTCTTCTTTTCTATAAGACCATCTTTAATCAGACTTGCCAGACATTTTTCTAATTGAGATTCATCTTGCCAGAGAGTTTGAAGGTTTTTAGTGGTGGAGTTTTCGTTTTGTCTTAAGTGTTCGATGATTGTGCCGCGACATTGGCGATTGGTGCCATGCCATTTCTGGGTAGGTTTCTTTTTGGTTTCTGATTTTGGGTAATCAAAAGCGCGCCAAAGACATTGTTTTGCGATGGGGCATTTTTCACATAGTGGTTTAGTAGCGGTACAAATAAGTGCGCCAAGTTCCATGGTGGCTGCGGCCCAGGTACTTGCTTCTTCGGGGATAAGTTCGGTGCGTGCTTGTCTTTCTGAATTAGTGATGTGTAGTGGTGGGAATTCTTGTCCGTCTAGTGCGCGCGCAAAGAGTCGTCGGATGTTTACATCGAGGACAAGAGATTTTTCTTTATGGGCAAAGGCGATGATGGCAGCTGCGGTGTATTCACCGACTCCGGGCAGGTTTCGAAGTTCTGCTTCGGTACTGGGGACTTGGTTGTTGTGTTGGGTGGCGATGATTGTTGCAGCTTCGTGAAGGCGGAGTGCGCGACGGGGATAACCGAGTCTTCCCCAGGCTTTGAGTAAGTCAGATTTCTTTGCCGATGAAAGATCCTTTGGAGTGGGCCAACGGTTCATCCACTCATTCCAGATTGGAAGAACGCGATTTACCGGGGTTTGTTGGAGCATGAATTCGCTGACCATGACGCCCCAGGCAGTGCTCTTTCGCCACGGAAGATCACGCTGGTTCTCATCAAACCAAGCGAGAACTTCGCGGTGCATAGATAGGTTACTTCTTGGCTCCAGCGGTAGCTGGGTGGATTACGTAAAGCGGCAAATTCTTGGTTTTGCGATTACGCATTACTTCCATCCGAGCATCACAGAATTTCGCAAGAACTTCGTAAGCGTTTTTGTTCATCATGGCGATGAGTTCAGTTTTATTGGAGATATAGACGGGTTGGGCGCCATTGTGGGCTTCGGTGTT
Organism: Candidatus Nanopelagicaceae bacterium; assembly: GCA_018882745.1. Taxonomy (GTDB): domain Bacteria; phylum Actinomycetota; class Actinomycetes; order Nanopelagicales; family Nanopelagicaceae; genus MAG-120802. Next base: position 10,090 of record VFFD01000038.1, on the reverse strand, counting down.
TGAGGAGCAGTACCAATCCAAATCAGCGCCACCTTCTCCCCAAGCTTCGCGGGTGTATTCACCGATAACGATGATTTCATAATTCGAATCGCCAACTTCTCTTTTTTCCCATGAACGACGAAGCGGAAGTTGCCAACAAATATCAGGTTTGGTGTCGATAAAGTGAGTGCCTTCTTTAACGGCGAGATGATGGAGCGCGCAACCGAAATACTCTTTAGAAAAATCTGCTTCGTTAAAGAAGATGCAAGTCTTGTTTACTTTCTTGGTCTTGCGATCGTTATCTAATCCAAGTTCGGTGATGGTGAACTTTCCGCCTTTGTGAGCCACGGAGTGGTTCTGCCACATCTCGGGAGTGAGTTTCTTTGCGGCCGTGGTGACGCGAGCTTCATCTACTTTGCTGTAGTAATAAGCGCCATCGCTGCAGCATCCGTGGTCGGAGAATTCTTTATCGATGCCTTTGCAGCCATTACCGAAGATGCAGTTCCAATATGAGGTAAGCCAAGTCAGATCGCACTTGTAGATCTCAGATGCGTTATCTGGATTGGGAAACTCCACCCATTCACGGGCGAAAGTGGTTTCGATCTCGGACATAGCGCGAAAGCCTACGGGTAGCCTTCGGGTATGGCTAATCCCTTACCTGTTGTGACGATGTACTCACGACGGAATTGTCATTTATGTGAGATGGCTAAAGAAGTAGTGGAATCGACGCGAAATGAGGCTGATTTTGAGTTTGAAGTGGTCTTTATTGATGGTGATGCGGGGTTAGAGAAAGAGTATGGCGAAGAAGTTCCAGTGACGTTAATCAATGGCAAGCGCCATGATTTTTTCAGAGTGGATAGAGCGAGATTTATCGAGGCAGTACTTCATCCGCATCAATAATGCGGTAGGAATAACCTTGTTCAGCTAAGAAGCGTTGGCGATTTTGGGCAAAATCTTGATCGATAGTGTCGCGAGCGACGACGGAATAGAAACGTGCGCCGCGGCCATCTGCTTTAGGACGAAGGATTCGTCCAAGTCTTTGGGCTTCTTCTTGGCGCGATCCGAATGTTCCCGAGACTTGGATAGCGATCGATGCTTCAGGTAGATCGATTGAGAAGTTTGCGACTTTAGAGACGACGAGACATTTCAATTCACCGGTGCGGAACTTCGCGAAGAGTTCTTCACGTTCCTTGATTGGGGTATCGCCTTTGACGATAGGAACGTTTAAGTCTGCGGCAATCTCATCAATCTGGGAGATGTATTGGCCGATGATTAGAGTTTGATCATCAGCATGTTGTTTGGCGAGAGCTAAGACAACATTTTTCTTCGTGGCTGTGGTGGCGCAGCTGCGATATTTATCTTCTTGCTCGGCGGTTGCATAAGTGAGTCGTTCGTGGTCAGTGAGAGTGACGCGAACTTCGACGCAATCGGCAGGTGCGATATATCCCTGGGCTTCGATTTCTTTCCATGGAACATCAAAACGTTTTGGTCCAATGAGTGAAAAAACTTCACCTTCCATACCATCTTCGCGCACGAGAGTTGCAGTAAGTCCAAGGCGGCGACGAGATTGGATATCAGCGGTAAATCTAAAGATGGGCGCGGGAAGAAGATGCACTTCGTCGTAGATGATCAGGCCCCAGTCATGGGAATCAAAGAGGTCTAAATGGGCGTAAACGCCTTTCTTTCGCGTGGTCATCACTTGGTAGGTCGCGATGGTGACGGGGCGGATCTCTTTCTTAGAGCCGGAATATTCACCGATCTCATCTTCATTGAGTGTGGTGCGCTTAAGTAGCTCATCACGCCACTGGCGAGCAGCAACGGTGTTGGTAACAAGAATAAGTGTGGTGGCTTGGGCATGTGCCATTGCGGCAGCACCGACCATAGTTTTTCCAGCGCCACAAGGAAGAACAACAACACCAGAACCGCCATGCCAGAAACCTTCGGCAGCAAGTCGTTGGTAGTCACGGAGTTTCCAGCCATCTTCATTGAGTGCGATGGCATGTGCTTGGCCATCAACATATCCAGCAAAATCTTCAGCAGGCCAACCCAGACGAAGGAGCGCTTGCTTTAAATGTCCGCGTTGTGAGGGATGAACTGTGACAGTCTCATCATCAACCTTTGCACCAAGAAGTGGCGCGACTTTTTTAGCGCGCATGACTTCGGCAAGGACTGCTTGATCGGTGGAGATCAGAATTAATCCATGAACAGGATGTGATTCAAGGCGGAGTCGACCATAGCGACCCATGGTTTCTGCGATATCAAGAAGGAGCGCATGAGGAACTGCGTAGCGCGAATACTTAAGGAGTGTGTCGATGACTTGTTCTGCATCATGGCCAGATGCGCGGGCATTCCAGAGACCAAGAGATGTAAGTCGATAGGTATGGATATGTTCAGGGGATTTTTCTAGCTCTGCAAAAGGTGCAATCGCACGACGACATTCAGTGGAAAGTGGATGATCGATATCTAGTAAGAGCGTTTTGTCGCTCTGGACAATAAGTGGTCCGTCGCTCATGCAAGTATTTCTTTAACCAGCGCAGCAAGAAGCTTGGCGCGTGGTTCGAGATGAGAAGCGAGGATATGTTCGTGGGTGGCATGTGCTCCTTCGCCAACAGCGCCGAGGCCATCAAGGACTTGGGTGTGAATTCCTGCGAAATTGCCATCGCTGGCGCCTCCAACAGAGGCTGATCCGAGTGGGGCCATTCCAAGTTTCTTTGCGACGGCTTCACACTTTTCATAGAGAGCTTGGGTAGATGTGGTTTCTAGAGGTGGACGATTGATTCCACCAACTACTTCGATCTTTGCATCGGGATGAATTGGCGTGAGGTTCTTAATCGCACTTTGAACTCGCTGCATCTCGGCTAAAGTAAATGAGCGACAATCGATATCAAGTGTGGCAAGTGCTGGAACGGTATTAGTTGTTGTTCCAGAGTTCATAACAGTAGGCACAACCGTGGTTCCAAACTCTTTATTCCCTAGCGATACGAGAGTGTTAATGATGGCAGCCATCTCAACGGTTGCATTGACACCTTTTTCAGGTTCAAGACCTGCGTGAGCAGCGCGACCATGGATGGTGATCTTGTACATCGAAGTACCTTTACGGCCAATCTTCACTTTTCCATCAATCGCAGATTCAAGAACGAGAACTGCTTTAGCTTTCTTGCTGACGTTTTCAATAAGTTCACGAGTTGTGGCAGAACCCGTTTCCTCATCAGTAGTTGCAATGAGAGCAACTTTGGTGAGATCAGAGCCCTTCATGGCGTAAAGCGCTTGGATGAATCCAGCTTTCATGTCATAAATTCCTGGACCGCGGATTACATCGCCTTCAACTTTCCACAGTGGAGTGAAGGAACCAATCGGCCAGACTGTGTCGAGATGTGCAAGAAGAACAACTTCGGGGTTTTGTGCGCCTAACCAATAAACCGGACGACCTTTTTCTACAAAGACTTCTGCTTTAGTTCCAATCAAACGTTGGGTAATTTCATTTGCTTTATCAATCACGCGCTGGCATGCAGCGAGATCATCGGTGGGGCTCTCAACTTCAACGAGCGCTTGGAGGTCTTTTAACATTTCTGCGCTCATGAGAGAAGTCTGCCGTATCTGGTCTTCATGCGGTCGTGACCCCCGTAATACGGGCTATTTTGAAGGGGGTGATGCCATTAGTGGCATGGTCGCGGGCAACCAAGGTTCCCAAGGAAATTGAAAGCGGATCAATAATGCGCAGGGATACTCCACCGTTGGCATCGGCATATCCAATGCGAAGTGCAACGCCAGTTCCGAGATATTCATTAAGTAAATCCAATGTTTCATTTGCGGTGGTGCGCGGGATATCTCCGATGGGACGAGTCTTTGCAACGCGCTCACCAGTTCGAAGAGTGCGAAGTGCAGAAGCCAACATCTGATCTGATGGTTTCAATACTTCACCAATAATGCGCGGTGGCTTAGGGCGAGACTTAGAACGTTTTTGAATAGGGAGATTAACGACCGAACCTTGGGCGTTCTCGCCGGATGGGAAATATCCAGCGCGACGGAGTTCTTCCATCGTCTCATCACTTTCGGTATCGGAGACAAGAACTTGGGGAGCAATCTGGCGGAGCGCAAGATGTTCTAATTTTTTATCGCTCAAGATTGCAGAGATAACGGCTTGGTCTTCGCAACGTAGATAAGTATTAGCAAATCCGACCCTTAACTTTCCATGTTTCTTTGCGACATCGGCGATGAGATATTCAAGAGGTTGTGGGATAGGAGTCTTAGAAGTCTTAGTGAGGAAAGATCTGATTTCTTCACCCGAATGTCCATGATCAAGGCCGCGGCGGATGGAAGTTTCACTAAAACGATAGACGGTGGCGCCACCACGACTTTCAATATCGGCAAAAGTAGAGAGCATACGCGCGACTTCAATGGTTAATGGACCCGTTGCAATGGCGGTGTTATCGGCTTGGACCAAGATGTGTTCTACGGGTTTAGGAAGTGCAGTATTAATGCCAAGGTTTTCTTCATCATTAATGAACTTCGCACCATAAAGAGATAGCGCGCTTCCGCCAGTAATTCCGAGCCATTCCGCTTCTCGAAGGGTCCACTCCACAAGTTCTGCGGTGATGGATATTCCACGGCGATGGGGATAGCGCCACAAAACTGCTTTCTGTGCGCTCTTTACTGTGGGTGCGATGCCGGGGTTTTCCAGTAGTAAATCAAGGACGAGTCGTCTTATGAGAGCTGCGTTGCTGCGATCAAGTTCAGTGCTGAGCACCGTGATATTTCGCGAATCGCTTCGTCCGATGAGGCCAGCGACGCGTGATGTGACTTTCCAGAGCGAGACCAGATCACGCCATTGCTCTTCTGGTTCTTTGTTCTGCCATAGATCAAAGTGGGTGGAAGGCAAGATGCGACCATCAGCTTCAACGTTGAGGATGCCAGCAAGGTAAGCAAGTTCAGCGATAAAAGCAGTACATGTTTCATCAACGCCGAGATGTTCGGATGCTTTCTTTAAGTCACGCACTCCTAGACCACCAGATTGCAGAGCAGTAGGAGTCTCTTCAGACCAGAAATTCATGAGCTCTTGAACCCAGCGCAACGTGTTAGAGATAGATGCAAGTGCAGCGCGTTCGATATCAGCGCTCTTTATTTTATTACCTTCGAGTATCGGTTGGGAGATAAGAAGTTCTTGATGGACTCTATTTCCACGAAGATGAATTCCAACTTCGCGCGGGAGTGCAACAGTTGAGGTATCGATGGGAATGAGTAATTGATTTTCAAGTAGCCAATGAATCGGAGTTCCTTTCTTACGGATATCTCCGACTTGGCCACGTGGTGGTCCCCAGGTTAATTTGTCGAGTACTTCTTTAGCTGCAGCTGGCGCTGTTGCGATAACTTTGAAATCAATAGGTGATCCTGATTGTGGACCAAGGCCCGAGGGTTCATTTCCAAGAATGTCGCGGACTGCGCGCGGCATCCGGTATCCACGGTTATCGCGATAGATAAGTGCAATGGAATGTAGGTGCGCGATAACTAATTCCGCTGCTTTATCGCTCAGGGCTACGACTTCTTTAGGGGTAAAGGGATCGCTTAAAGCCGCGCAGACTTCCAGGACTTGGAACTGCCATTGATTGAGGGTTTCTAAAGCGCGCAAGAGGCTTGGAGCAGATGTGGCGCGGGTAGAAAGCGCAGTCATATCTGCAGGAACTGGAGTGATGAGATCGGGGCGGAGTGAGAAGAGTTTTGTTAAATCTTCATCGCTGCGATCGCGCAGCTCTTGAGCAAAGGATGGAAATTGATTCACATCGCTATCGAGCGCACCAGTCATGGACATAACTGGCCTACATTACTGAAGAGTGAAAGCTTCTGTCTCTTTTTGTAGTTAGCGACGAGAATGTGCGGTGAGATAAACCCAGAATCCAGCAAAGCGGCTAACGATTGGACCAATCACGCGGTTTAACCAACGTAGCCGACGGAAATCGTGTACCGGCCAGCCTTGAGAGAATGCCATAATACGAAGTTTTGCATCTGGATTGATAGCTCGTGGATTTCCGACAGCGCTGAGAAGTGGAAGATCATTATGGGAATCGGAGTATGCAAAACATTCTTTCAAATCAATATTGCGAGTGCGTGCCATCTCTTCGATTGCAATCGCTTTTTCTTTTCCATGCAATAACTTTCCAATCAAATTACCGGTGTACTTGCCATCTTTGATCTCTGCTTTAGTTCCAATAGCCCCAGTAAATCCAAGACGCTCTGCAATCAAGTTTGCGAAATCTTCTGGGGATGCAGTAACTAGCCAGACTTCATCGCCGTTATTGAGATGTTCCTTAGCTAACTCAATAGTTCCTTGCCAGATCGCGGGAGAGACGAACTCGTTGTAGATCTCTTCACCAATGACGCGGATCTCTTTGACATCATGGCCACCAATAAAATCAGTCGCCGCTTTTTGAAAACGCGAGATAACCTCATCTTTTTCGGTGCCCGTCATACGGAAGCGAATATTGGCGAGAACCCAGGCCCCAATATCGCGCTTTGTAAAAAAGCCGCGGTTGTACATTCCGCGGCCAAGAAAATAGAGGGTAGATCCGCGCGTAATGGTGTTATCTACATCAAAGAAAGCGATGCGCGGCATGTGAGCACAGTAACGAAATACCTTCATTGCTTCTCGTTTACGACAACCCTTTATGCTTGCCGCATGAGCGATTTACCAGCGATTTCATCAACTGTTCACGTGGTGCGCCACGGTGAAGTCGAAAATCCTCACAGCATTCTCTACGGGCGCCAACCAGGTTGGAAACTCTCAGAACGTGGTCAAGAAATGGCACGCGCTGTGGCGGAATGGAGCAAGGAACTTTCATTAGGTGCGATTCATGCATCACCACTCGAACGTGCACAACAAACTGCGTTACCGATTTCGACGCATCACAATCTGGCAATCACAACCGATGAGCGATTGATTGAAGCTGCAAATATCTTTGAAGGAAAACCTTTTGGCGTGGGCGATGGAGTGTTGAAGCAACCAAGCGCGTGGCGACATCTATGGAATCCATGGCGTCCATCATGGGGCGAGCCATATACCGAACAAGTTGAACGTATGAGCGCAGCCGTCGAAGCTGCTCGTGTTGCAGCGCAAGGAAAAGATGCGTTGGTTGTTTCACACCAATTGCCGATCTGGATTCTCCGTTCTTCAGTTGAAGGGCGACGCTTCTTACATGATCCACGTAAACGTCAATGCTCCTTAGCATCGGTCACAAGTCTTCACTTTGATGCATCTGGAAAAGTTGTGGGGCTCTCCTATAGTGAACCTGCGGCGCACTTACTGCCGCCCAAAAAGAAATGAAGAAGTACCTACTTTTCTTGCTGATTCCATTGTTGCTCGCCTGCTCAAATGGTGGTGCGTTAAGTACTAATGAACAATCCTTTATTGCTGGAAATGGCGTAGCGACTTTTATCCCCCAGGCTGATCGCAAGGAAGCGCCTGTGGTTTCTGGACCAACGTTAGATGGCAGAAACTTCGTGGCGAGCGCTGGAAAAGTATTGGTACTCAATGTTTGGGCATCGTGGTGCTCTCCATGTCGCGCCGAAGCGCCAGCGCTCCAAGAATTGTCAGTGAAACATCCTGAAGTGCAATTCCTCGGAGTATTAACGCGCGATAGCGTGGTTTCAGCGCGCGCGTTTGTGAAGCGATTTGGAATTGAATATCCATCATTAGTAGATGACGCCATTCTTTTGAAATTCCATGGCCAACTCACACCTAATGCAATCCCAACTACGTTGATTATCGACGCCGAAGGTCGCGTAGCAGCACGAGTAAGTGGTGAAGTAACCTATTCAGCACTGGAAGAACTGATTGAGCGAGTGAAATCAAATGAATGAGTTCCTCGTAAACCAAGTCTTTGATGGCAGCATCCTGGCTGCATCATTAGTTGCAATAGTTGCTGGGCTTATCTCTTTTGCATCTCCCTGTGTATTACCGCTCTTGCCGGGATATCTCGGATATGTATCGGGAGCCTTTGCTTCTAAGAAGCGGATGGTGCTGGGCTCATTTCTCTTTGTACTGGGCTTTGCATTTCTTTTCACTAGCTACGGACTTCTTTTCGGAGCACTGGGCGATGCAATCACTCGAAATTCAGATTTACTGATTCGTTTACTCGGATTTCTTACTATCTTCTTCGGATTGATTTTTATGTTCTCCGAGAAGTTCTATCGCTCATTTAAATTTCCTTTTGTTGCATCTACCAGACTCATCAGCGCACCAATATTGGGATTTATGTTTGGTCTGGGATGGACGCCATGTATTGGACCAACGCTTGGCGCGGTACAGACCCTTGCATTTATTGAAGCCAGCGCTACTCGGGGCGCCATTCTTTCCTTGGCGTACTGCATTGGATTGGGTGCGCCATTTATTGTCTTCGCGCTCTTCCTGGATCGTTCTGCAAAGTTACGTAATTACTTACTCCAACGCGGCAAGAGAATCTCATTTATTGGTGGCGCTTTCTTGATTCTGATTGGCCTACTTCAAGTTCTAGGAATTTGGGAGACGTTGATGGCGGGGCTGCGCGGAACTATTAGTGGATTTATTCCGGTGATCTGATGAGCGCTCCTGAACTCCAAGGTATTTCGCTGTTGCGTTATCTGTGGCGCCAGCTCACCAGCATGCGCACCGCGCTAATACTTCTTCTCATTCTCGGTTTAGCATCAATTCCCGGCTCGCTATTTCCACAACGCACGCAATCACCGCTAAAAGTTCGCGAGTACTTTGAAAGTGATCCAACTGGTGCAAAGTGGATGGATCGCTTCTATCTCTTTGATGTGTATGGATCACCGTGGTTCTCGGCGATTTATATTCTCCTTTTTATTTCTCTCATTGGTTGTGTAGTGCCACGTTCATGGCATTACTTCCGTGAGATTTTCAAAGTGCCGGCTTCCGCACCTTCCAGTCTTAGTACCATGGAAGGATTTCAGGAAGTGGATGGCGAATTAAGTAGTGCAGAGCGCTGGTTGAAATCAAATCATTTCCGAATAGCGCGTGAAGGAAATTCAATCGCTGCCGAGAAAGGATATATAAGAGAAACTGGAAACTTAGTTTTCCATCTCTCACTTATTGTTGTGCTCTTAGGAATTGCTGGAAGTTCTGTCTTTGGTATGCGCGGCGAAGCGATAGTTAATGTTGGCGAGAGATTCATTAATACCCCTACCAGCTACGACAATCTCACCCCTGGTCGATTCTTCTCCATCAGTAATTTACCTCCATTTACTATCAAAGCAGATAATTTTGATGCGACGTATAACCCTGAAACAAACGCCCCAGAAAATTATGAATTAGAAGTGACTATCCAAGATGAGATTGGCACCCCCGAAGTTAAGCGATTAGTTCGAGTTAACGAGCCCCTCACATTTGGCAGCACGCGGGTATATCTCCAAGCAAATGGTTACTCACCGCTCGTTACCGTGAAAGATTTAAATGGAGCAGTGAAATTTGAAGTTCCAGTTCCATTTTTGCCTCAAGATGCAAACCTCACATCTATTGGGGCAATAAAAGTTCCTGATATGGATCCGCAAGTGGGATTTGTGGGATCTTTCCTTCCAACTGCTGCGCGCGACAAGGTGCGTGGTGGCTTTTCATCATTTCCAGAGTTACTCGATCCAAGACTTTTAGTCTCAGTCTGGAAAGGTGATCTAAAGATGGATACTGGCGTTCCGCAATCTGTGTATCGCATCGATACTGAAGATATGGAGCGCATTGGTTTATGGGCTTTAAGTATTGGCGAGACTTATCAATTCGAGGTGGGTTCCATCACATTCAATGGCGTAATTCCTTGGGTAAATCTTCAAGTAGTGCGTGATCCCGGTAAGCAATACGCGCTCATTGGAAGTATTCTCGCCATCATTGGATTGATGATTTCACTCTTTGTCCGTCAACGACGGATCTGGGTACGTGAAGTTAATGGCAAGCTTGAGATTGCTGGTTTAGCGCTCAATAGATTGCCAGGTTTAGAAGATGAGATTAATAAGATGGCTAATGAGATAAAGGAGAAGAAGTGACCAAAACTGATTGGGCATATGTCTCCAATGATTTGGTTTACGGAGCGCTCTTTATCTACACAATCTCATTTATTTTCTACACGTATGAGAC
>VFFD01000037.1 GCA_018882745.1 Candidatus Nanopelagicaceae bacterium | reverse complement strand
CATTATTTATCCGCACTCTTCTGTTCTTCGCAGACAACGAGCATTTGGTTATACCGAAGAAGAACTTCGCGTCATCATCACGCCAATGGCAAAGTCTGGAGCCGAGCCGATTGGTTCGATGGGAACTGACACGCCGATTGCTGCGCTCTCGGCGAAATCACGTCTCCTATTTGATTACTTCTCGCAACTCTTCGCGCAAGTCACAAATCCTCCACTCGATGCAATTCGTGAGGAGCTCGTTACTTCACTAGGTGGCTCGATTGGGCCAGAACATAATCTTCTTGATCCCGGTCCAGCTTCCTGTCGCCAGATTTCGCTCGCGTTTCCTGTTATCGACAATGATGAATTAGCCAAGATTATTCACGTTAATGCGGATAACAATCTTCCAGGTTTATCTGCCCATGTCGTACGCGGGCTATTTCCGATCGCCGAAGGGGGAAATGGATTACGCGAAAGGATTGAAGAGATTCGCACTGAAGTTTCCCAAGCTATTGCTGATGGAGCGCGCATCATTGTCCTTTCGGATCGCGATGGCGATGCTGAAAACGCTCCTATTCCTTCACTCCTTCTTACTTCAGCAGTTCATCATCATTTGATTCGCGAAAAAACCCGGACCAAAGTGGGGCTTGTTGTAGAGACTGGCGAAGTTCGCGAAGTGCATCACGTCGCTCTACTTATCGGTTACGGAGCAGCTGCAGTCAATCCATATCTTGCGATGGAAACTGCTGAGGACCTCGTACTCCAAGGTGTCATCACAGATATTTCCCCTGAAAAAGCGGTTAAGAATCTCATCAAGTCCCTTGGCAAAGGTGTACTCAAAGTTATGTCAAAGATGGGAATTTCCACCATCGCCTCGTACACAGGCGCTCAAGTCTTCGAAGCTATTGGTCTTTCGCAAAACCTTATCGATGAGTATTTTGTTGGCACCACTTCACGTCTAGGCGGCGTGGATTTAGATGTCATCGCTGAAGAAACGATTGCTCGTCACCACATCGCCTATCCACCCGGCGGAGAAGTTCCTGGTTCAAAGCGTTTGCCAATTGGTGGCGAATATCAATGGCGTCGTGAAGGCGAACCTCATCTCTTCGATCCCGAGACAGTATTTGCTCTGCAACATGCAACTCGCTCTAAGCGTTATGACATTTTCAAGCGCTATACGACACGAATTGATAATCAATCGCGGGCGCTGATGACGCTACGTGGACTCTTCACTTTTAAAGATGGTGTGCGGCCTGCAGTGCCTCTTGAAGAAGTTGAGCCGGTTGAATCCATCGTTAAGCGCTTTTCAACTGGTGCCATGTCCTACGGCTCAATCTCACAGGAAGCACATGAAACTCTGGCAATTGCGATGAATCGCATTGGCGCAAAATCAAATACCGGAGAAGGTGGGGAAGATCCCGAGCGTTTCACGCCCCTTGCTAATGGAGATTCCAAACGTTCTGCAATCAAACAAGTAGCTTCAGGTCGTTTTGGAGTAACAAGTGAATATCTTGTGAACTCCGATGACATTCAGATCAAGATGGCACAAGGCGCAAAGCCAGGCGAAGGTGGTCAGCTCCCAGGAAACAAGGTCTATCCCTGGATTGCAAAAGTGCGTCACTCCACTCCAGGCGTGGGATTGATTTCTCCACCTCCTCATCACGATATTTATTCCATTGAGGATTTGGCGCAGCTCATTCATGACTTAAAGAACTCCAACAAGGATGCACGTATCCACGTAAAGCTTGTCGCTGAAGTTGGCGTAGGAACTGTTGCCGCTGGCGTGAGCAAAGCTCATGCTGATGTGGTTTTGATTTCCGGACATGATGGCGGAACCGGAGCATCGCCACTTACATCTTTGAAGCACGCTGGTGCGCCGTGGGAGTTGGGTCTTGCTGAAACGCAACAGACGCTGATTCTGAATGGATTACGTGATCGGATTATCGTTCAAACTGATGGTCAGATGAAAACAGGTCGCGATGTGATCATTGCGGCGCTTCTTGGTGCGGAAGAGTTTGGTTTTGCAACCGCCCCGTTAGTTGTTTCAGGCTGTGTAATGATGCGCGTCTGTCATCTCGACACCTGTCCTGTTGGGGTCGCTACTCAAAACCCAGAATTACGCAAGCGATTCACAGGTAAACCAGAATTCGTTGAGACATTCTTTGAATATATCGCTGAAGAGGTACGCGAACTTCTTGCCATGCTTGGATTTAGAACGCTCGATGAAGCAATTGGCCAAGTTGAACTTCTCGATACTGCTGCAGCGATTGATCATTGGAAAGCAAGCGGCCTCGATCTCTCACCAATTCTTAGCTTCCCAAAAGTTTCTGCAGATGCGCCGCGTCGCAATACAACAAAACAGGAACATGGGCTTGAAGCAGCGCTTGATAACAAACTCATTGAACTTGCCTCAGCAGCTCTAGAAAAGCACGAGGAAGTTCGCATTCAAATGTCTATCAAGAATAGAAATCGCACAGTCGGAACTATGTTGGGTTCAGAAATCACACGTCGTTTTGGCGGCCCAGGACTTCCCGATGACACGATTGACATTACTTTCCATGGCTCTGCTGGCCAATCACTCGGTGCCTTTATTCCACGTGGATTAACGCTTCGTCTCTATGGCGATACCAATGACTATCTAGGCAAGGGACTTTCAGGCGGTCGACTCATTGTCCGTCCTGATGAGAGAGCAACATTCCCTTCAGAGAAGAATGTCATTGCTGGAAATGTGATTGGTTACGGCGCCACCTTGGGTGAAATTTTCGTCAGGGGAGTTGTTGGTGAGCGATTCTGTGTCAGAAATTCCGGTGCCACTGCAGTTGTGGAAGGCGTTGGAGATCATGCCTGTGAATACATGACGGGTGGAACGGTGGTAATTCTTGGAACCACGGGGCGCAATCTTGCTGCTGGTATGTCGGGTGGTCGCGCATTTATTCTCGACCTCAATCCAGATCTGGTAAATACAGAGATGGTTGATGTATTACCTGTACCTCGTGATCAGAGCGAGAGATTGCAAGGTATCGTCTCGAAGTTCCACGCCGAAACTGGATCTGTCGTTGCCCAGAAACTCCTCGAAAATTGGACCGGAGAAGTGAAACGTTTCTCAATGGTGATGCCGCGCGACTACGCAAAAGTTCTCAATGTTATTGATAAAGCAGAACGTGAAGGAAAATCACCAGAACAAGCAATCATGGAGGTGCTCAATGGCTGATCCCCGTGGATTCCTCAATACTGGCCGTGAGACTCCAAAGCGTCGCCCCGTTGATGTGCGCATTCGCGACTGGAAAGAAGTTTATGAAGAGCAAGAATTTGGTGTGCTGCAAAAACAAGCTGGACGTTGCATGGATTGTGGTATCCCTTTCTGCCATCAAGGTTGTCCACTTGGTAATCTGATTCCAGAGTGGAACGACTTGATTTGGCGTAATGAAAAGGTTGATGCGATTGATCGACTCCATGCTACAAATAACTTTCCTGAATTTACTGGTCGACTTTGTCCTGCTCCCTGTGAAACGGCCTGCGTGCTGGGCATCAATCAAGACCCAGTCACGATCAAGCAGGTAGAGCTGCGCACCATTGAAGAGGCATTCCAATCGGGGAATGTGAAGCCGATGCAACCAGATCGCATGACTGGAAAGACTGTTGCAGTTATTGGATCGGGACCTGCAGGTCTTGCCGCGGCCCAACAACTCACGCGTGCAGGTCATACCGTTGTGGTTTACGAGAGAGCTCCAAAGATCGGCGGGTTACTCCGATACGGAATTCCTGAATTCAAGATGGAGAAATCAATTTTGGATCGCAGGCTTAACCAGATGCAACGCGAAGGAACTCGTTTTCGATCCGGTGTGAATGTAGGTGTGGACATTACTGCCGCAGAAATTAAGGCCAAATACGATGCGGTAGTTCTCGCGGTTGGCGCAACTCAATGGCGCGATCTTGATATACCTGGCAGAAACTTCAGCGGTGTTCATCAAGCGATGGAGTATTTGCCTTGGGGCAATCAGCAGGCACTCAATGAATTAAAAGAAGAGCCACCAATCAATGCTCATGGTAAGCATGTAATTATTCTGGGTGGTGGAGATACTGGTGCAGATTGTCTTGGAACAGCAATTCGACAAGGAGCTGCCAGCATCACGCAAATTGAAATCATGCCGCGACCTACAGAAGAACGCCCAAGTTCTCAACCTTGGCCGACATATCCGATGGTTTATCGCGTAAGTAGCGCACACGAAGAATCTGGTGAGCGACTCTATTCAATTTCAACAGAGGCCTTTATCGGAGATGCATCAGGAGATCTGACAGCGCTCAAGATCGTTGAGACTAAGTTTGTTGATGGAAAGTTCGAAAAAGTTCCTGGAACTGAACGCGAGATTCCAGCAGATCTAGTCTTCTTAGCCATGGGCTTTACCGGAATTGAGAAGAATCAACTCGTCACGGATCTAAATTTGACTCTTGATCAGCGCGGAAATATTGCACGTGACCAGAACTATCACACAAATGTCGATGGAGTTTTCGTTTGCGGAGACGCTGGACGTGGGCAATCTCTTATCGTCTGGGCAATTGCAGAAGGTCGCAGCGCTGCATCTGCTCTTGATCGATATTTGATGGGGGATACACAACTTCCTGCGCCTATCGAACCAACTGCGCGTCCTTTGACGGTGTAATTTCATTAAACAAAGAGAGATGGAATAAAATACGGAAATGCGCCGCGCGAAAATTGTCTGCACTATGGGTCCAGCTGTCGAAAGCCCCGAAAAAGCTGCAGAACTTATTGCTGCTGGAATGAATGTGGCTCGACTCAATCTCTCTCATGGTGGTTACGAGGAACACCAAAATCGCCTGAATTTGATTCGCAAGGCTGCTGCAGATGCGGGAAAACCAGTAGCGATTCTTGTGGATCTTCAGGGTCCGAAGATTCGTCTAGGGCGATTCTCAAACGGACCGCACGAATTAAGTCGTGGAGATATTTTCACAATTACAACTGATGACGTTTCAGGAACAAAAGAACGAGTTGGTACTACCTATAAAGGGCTACCGGGAGATTGCAAGAAAGGTGATCGCATTCTCATCGATGATGGGAAAGTAACGGTCGAAGTGGTAGAAGTTAAAGGCAATGATGTCGTCACCAAGTGCATTGAGCCTGGTCCGGTTTCTAATAACAAAGGAATTAATCTTCCAGGGGTTGCGGTCTCTGTACCTGCGATGTCAGAGAAAGATATTGATGATCTGAGATGGGGACTTAAGGCTGGAGCAGATTTCATTGCTCTTTCCTTTGTACGTTCAGCAAAAGATATTGATGATGTACATCGCATTATGGATGAAGAAGGAAAACGCGTTCCGGTCATAGCCAAGATTGAAAAACCTCAAGCGGTGGAGAATCTTGAAGAGATCGTCAACGCTTTTGATGGAATCATGGTGGCTCGTGGCGATCTAGGCGTTGAAATGCCAATCGAAGATATTCCTTTAGTTCAGAAGCGTTGCATTACGTTGGCACGTGAAAATGCCAAGCCTGTTATTGTCGCAACGCAGATGCTTGATTCGATGATCACAAATTCTCGACCAACCCGAGCAGAAGCAACCGACTGTGCAAATGCGGTACTGGATGGCGCGGATGCTCTCATGCTCTCGGGAGAGACCAGCGTTGGTTCTTTTGCAATTGAAGCGGTACAAACGATGGCTCGCATTATTGAAAAGACAGAGCAAGAAGCGCTCCATTTGATTCCAGCTCTGCAACACAATCCCCGCACAAAAGGTGGCGCTATTACCAAGGCTGCTACAGAAGTAGGACTTACTGTTGGCGCCAAAGTCCTTGCTGCCTTTACAAAATCTGGTGACTCTGCTCGTCGTATGTCGCGCTTACGTTCTCCAATCCCAATTCTTGCTCTTACTCCCGATGCCGCAACCTTTAACCAGATGTCTCTGACATGGGGAGTTGAACCTTTGCTCACACCACTTGTAACCACAACAGATGAAATGGTGAAACAAGTTGATGCGATTCTGGTTGAGACGAAGCGGGTAGCAAAAGGTGAGTTGATCATGATTGTTGCCGGCTCGCCCCCAGGAATCCCAGGATCTACCAACGCGATGCGCGTGCATCAAGTCGGAGATGCCGTGGGTGGCGTTGCTCCTGCCTATCGCTAGAATTTACTTCCACGATTTCAGCCTCGGTACTCCAACGGTAGAGAGGGCAGTCTCAAACACTGCATAGTGTCGGTTCAAATCCGACTCGAGGCACATGACATCCAATACCTCTGCGCAAGCACATCGCATTCTTGTTGCGGAGGACGAGACTCTTATCCGCATGGATCTTGTTGAGATGTTAGGTGAAGCTGGCTACGACGTTGTCGCAGAAGCAAGTAATGGTGAAGAAGCCGTGAAGCTTGCTAATGAAGTCAAACCAGATTTAGCAATCCTTGATGTGAAGATGCCAATTCTTGATGGTATTTCAGCAGCTGAAGAAATTATCTCCATCGCTCCTGTACTCATGCTCACAGCATTTAGTCAGAAAGATCTAGTAGAGCGTGCTCGCGATGCGGGAGCCATGGCCTACGTTGTGAAGCCTTTTACGATTAATGATTTAGTTCCAGCTATTGAGATTTCCATTAGCCGACATCGCCAGATGAATTCACTCGAACTTGAAGTTGCTGATCTTCATGATCGCCTTGAAACTCGGAAAGTTATCGATAGAGCCAAGGGAATCCTTATGAAAGCTCTCAACCTTTCCGAGCCCGAAGCTTTCTCATGGATTCAACGGGCGGCTATGGACCGGCGCATCACAATGAAAGAAGTTGCTCAGGCAGTTATCGACCCGTCCTCTGCTCCTAATAAATAGATGAATGCCCTATTGCGGCTTCACAAGATTTTCTGTCTCATATAACGGGAAAGTTATCTGCGGGTGCGAGATATTTCCTTGTGCGAGATGCGAGCCTGACGCTAGCCTTCACCCCTCCCTGTCCCAGGGGGCATGATCATGAATGAAAGGCAATACATGAAGAAGCAACGCTTAATTTCTGTTGCTGCCGTGATCGCACTTGCTGCAGGTTCTGCAGTTGCGGTTGCTCCAGCATCGAATGCAGCAGCAAAGACTGTCACGATTGCTTACCAGGGCCCACTAACCGGTGAAGAAGCTCAGGTTGGTATCGATGAACTCAACGGCGTCAAGTACGCTGTCAAACTCTTCAATGCGAAGAACAAAGGTAAGTTCAATGTAAGAATCGTTGAAATCGACGATCAAGGTTCAGGAACTGAAGCAGCGAAGGTTGCTCCAGGTGCTGCATCGAATAAGAAGATCCTCGGAATTGTTGGCCCTGCATATTCAGGCGCAACAATTGCCTCACTCCCTTTCTACAAGCAGACAAATCTTCCATTGATTTCTCCATCTGCTACTCGCGTATCAATTACTGATCCAGCTCAGGGCCTTATTGGATTCCCTGTGTTCCACCGTATTCCAGTAACTGACCGCGTACAGGGCCCAGCTCTTTACAAGCTTGCTACCCGTGGAGTTTCATCTCCTAAGGTATTCGTCATCGATGATCAATCACCATACGGTGTCGGTCTCGTTGAATACATGAAGCTTGGTGGCGCAACTCTTGCTGGACAGGATTCTGTTCCAGATAAGACCACTGACTGGTCAGCAACTATCTCTAAGGTGAAGTCAGCAAGTGCAAACGTCGTAATCTTCACTGGTTACTACGCACAGGCTGCAACACTCTTCCGTCAGCTCCGCGACTCCGGATACACAGGAGTTCTTGCTGGTGGCGATGGTGTTCTCAGCCCAGGTATCTTGACTTTGGCGAGCGCATCAATCCTTGAAGGTGTCCGCCTCACCGGTGGAACTGTTCCTCTAGCTGAAATTTCTGCAAAGCTTGAAGCAGATTTCAAGGCAAAGATGGGCGTCTCTTCAGGTACATATGCTGCTGAATCAATCGATGCTGCAAATATCTTCCTAAGCTGCATCTCAAAGGGAGTAAATACCCGTGCTGCAATGCTCAAGTGCGTCAAGGCGTACAAGGGCAAGTCAATCACCGGTAGCGCACTCTCCTTTGATAAGTACGGCGACACCGCTGGCGGAGTCATGAATGGCTTCGAAATCAAGGGTGGAGCAATCAAGTACACAGGAGCAGTAAAGTAAAAAATCTCCATTAGCGATTAACTTCGCAAAAGAGATATAGATTGAAAAGCGGGCGCCTAGTCATAAGCTAGGCGCCACGCTTTAAGCAAGTTTTGAAGCTTTCACAATCACAGAAAGTGGTCGAGTGCTAAGTAACTTTCAAGATCAGTTCGCTTCACTCACGGTAGGCGGGCTAAGTCTCGGCTTTATTTACGTCCTTATTGCGCTCGGCTACACCATGGTCTACGGCGTGCTCCGCATGATCAACTTCGCAAATTCAGAAGTTTTTATGTACGGAACCTTTGCAACCATCATCGTAATTCGCGATCTCTTTGGATTCACCCAACAATCTGAGCCAGCTACCGGATTTCGCCTGGTTTATATTCTTTTCTTATGTTTGATCGCGTCGATGTTAATGTCAGGAATCTTGTCAATATTTCTAGAACTTGTGGCGTATCGCCGTCTTCGCAATCGTGGCTCAAATAAACTCGCACCTCTTATTTCGGCAATCGGAATGTCCATCGTTCTGGCTGAATTCATGCGCATCCTTACCGACTCTCGCTACGTTGGTAGCCCTCGTGTGATGGAGAAGAAGTCACTGGGTACTTTCTTTGGCGCTGAACTCCGTTTAGATAACGTCATCATCATCGTTGCTGGGCTCATTCTCTTTGTATCGCTTAGCCAGTTCGTCCAACGCACGCGCCTTGGAAAAGCAATCCGCGCGGTATCTATGAATGAAGACGCGGCAAAGCTCATGGGCGTAAATCTCAATTTTGTTGTCTCTGGAACATTCCTAGTCGGTGGCCTGATGACCGGCGCCGCTGGCTTCTTCTATGTTCTCAAGTATGAAAACACCTCATTTAATATTGGTTTCGAATTAGGTATCGCCGCATTCACCGCGGCAATTCTCGGCGGAATCGGAAATATCAAAGGCGCCTTCTATGGCGGCATCGCGCTCGGACTTCTTGAAACCTATGCATCATTCTTCCTTGGTACCCAATGGAAAGCCGTTACAGTCTTTATCGTTCTGGTCTTTGTTCTCTATTTCCGTCCGAATGGCGTATTCGGTGAAGCTATTACGCAGACGAGGGCATAATGTTTAATTTACGTGATTGGGGCGCAGGCGTCTGGGAGCGTTCAGGACGTCCAGTACGAGTATTGATTGCACTTGGCGCAATTGCTGCTGCGGCGTCACTTCCACTGTTGGGCGGAACTTTCCTTAATACTCCCATCGCAGACTACGGATCAGTTCTTGTTTTCCCGGTCGCAATCTTTGTCATCATGGCACTTGGTTTAAATATTGTTATTGGAAAGAGTGGTCTCCTTGATCTTGGATACGTTGCCTTCTTTGCAATCGGCGCGTACACCATGGGAATTCTTGGAACCAAGACCGGGCTAAATTCGTGGGAGATTCTCCCCATTGGTATCGCGATGGCGATGTTTGCAGGATTGATTCTTGGCGTGCCAGCTCTTCGTTTACGCGGTGATTACCTAGCAATTATTACATTGGGATTCGGCGAGATTGTCCGTATTACTGCCCTCAATCTCAATTCCATCGGCGGCGCAAATGGAATTGTCGGAATTCCAACTCCTCCTACAATCTTTGGACTTGAGTACACCTTTGATAATCACAGGCTCTATTTCTGGACCTTCCTTATTATCATCTTGCTTACCATCTGGATGATCCGCCGCCTCTCGGTTCGACGTGCCGGACGTGCATGGGAATCAATCCGTCAAGATGAAGATGCAGCAGAATTGATGGGAGTTCCAACATTCCGCTACAAGATTTGGGCCTTTGTACTTGGTGCATCTGTTGGTGGTGCGGCTGGCGTTCTTTACGCTTCTAAGACGCTCTTCATCTCACCGGATAACTTCACGCTCCAAGTCTCAATCCTTATTTTGGCTTGCGTGGTCTTCGGCGGAATGGGAAATATCTGGGGTGTAGTTCTTGGAGCAATCATTCTCGGTTATCTTCCAGATCGCATTCGGTTTATCTCTGATGCGCGCTTGTTGGTCTTCGGTGCAGTTCTTGTATTGATGATGAACTTACGTCCAGATGGATTGCTGCCACGCAAAAAGCGTGAAAAGGCGCTACCTGAGAAGGGGCAATCATGAGCGAATCAATTTTGAAATTGCAGAATGCGACCATGCAATTTGGTGGCGTCGTAGCTCTTAATGATGTCTCTTTTGAAATTAAGAAACAAGAGATCCTTGGACTGATTGGGCCGAATGGTGCTGGAAAAACCACAGTATTCAATGTCATTACCGGTGTCTATCAAGTAACCAAAGGCGATATCACCTTTGAAGGAAAGTCACTCAAGGGAAGAAAGCGCTACAAAATTACTCGAGGCGGAGTTGCTCGTACCTTCCAAAACATCCGACTTTGGGGTGATATGACAGCTCTTGAGAATGTCATTACTGCAACAGATACTCATAAGAGATCGGGTTTGATAAGTGGACTCTTTGGATTACCTATCTCGCGCCGTGAGGAGAAACGTGACAAGGCTCGTGCCCAAGAACTTTTGGATTTCATTGGCATCGGTGAGTATGCAGACCGCCTAGCCAAGAACCTTCCTTATGGTGTTCAGCGCAGACTTGAGATTGCCCGCGCTCTTGGAACTGAGCCAAAGCTTCTTCTTCTTGATGAACCAGCTGCAGGTTTTAATCCCGCAGAAAAAGTTGAACTCGCTAAGACAATTCGCAAGATTCGCGATGCCGGTTATACGGTTTTGCTTATTGAACACGACATGTCACTTGTGATGGGCGTTTCAGATCGCGTAGTGGTCATTGATTTCGGTCAGAAAATTGCTGACGACCTACCTGCCAAAGTTCAGAACGATAAGCGCGTTATCGAAGCGTATTTAGGAGTTCCTGAAGATGCGTCTTGAAATTAAAGATCTCCGAGTTCACTACGGAAAAATTGAAGCTATCAAAGGCATCTCCGTTGTCGTAAACGAGGGCGAGATCGTTACTCTGATTGGCGCAAATGGAGCAGGCAAAACCACGACATTGAAAACAATCTCGGGATTGCGTCCTGTTTCTTCAGGCTCCATCGTCTTTGATGGAGAAGACATCTCGAAGTTGCCAGCCCACGAACGAGTTAAACGAGGAATTTCTCAAGCTCCTGAAGGACGTGGAATTTTTCCTGGTATGACGGTTCTGGAGAATCTTGAGATGGGTAAGTACCACCTAAAGATGCGCCAGGCCGAGATTAATGAAGATCTAGATAAGGTCTATTCCTTGTTTCCTCGTTTGAAAGAACGCGCTAGCCAAGCTGGCGGAACACTCTCAGGTGGAGAGCAACAGATGTTGGCTATTGGACGCGCTCTGATGGCACGACCAAAGGTTTTGCTCCTTGATGAACCATCTATGGGTCTTGCCCCCCAGATGATTGCAAATATTTTCCGCATCATCACCGAAATTAACAAGCAGGGCGTAACAATTTTGCTCGTTGAACAGAATGCTCAACAAGCGCTCAATCGCGCGCATCGCGCTTATGTTCTGGAGATTGGCGCCATCACCAAAGAAGCGAAGGCGAAGGATCTTCTCAACGATCCACACGTGAAGTCGGCTTACTTAGGGACCGGCGCACACGAAATCTTTTAAATCAACGCTCCGCAAGAATCAAACAAGTGATGCGCGCTGTGCATGTGCGTTCACCTTTATCGTTGGTGATTTCAACGTTGTAAGTGCATAGTGTTTTTCCAAGCGTTACAGCCGTGGCTACCGCCGTCACAATTCCTGATGTAGCGGATTTATGATGACTAGCGCTTACTTCAATGCCGACAATGCGGCGCGTAACTCCAGCGTGTAGATGAGTTCCAACTGAGCCGAGACTCTCTGCGAGAACAACATTTGCCCCGCCATGGAGTAAACCAAAAGGTTGGGTGTTACCTTCAACGGGCATCGTTCCTACGAGACGTTGTGGAGAGGCTTCGATGATTTCGATTCCCATCTTCTTATCGAGAGTGCCACGGCCACGTTCATTTAAAATCTGCATGAAGTCTGTCATGCGGGCAATTGTAGGTGGCAATGCCTAAGATTGAGCGCGATGAAGAAGAAATTACTACTCCTTGATGGCCACTCTTTAGCCTATCGAGCCTTCTTCGCCCTGCCGGTAGAGAATTTCGCAACCTCTACAGGCCAACACACCAACGCAATCTATGGGTTCGCATCGATGATTATCAATCTCATCCGAGATGAGAAACCAACACATATCGCAACTGCTTTTGATGTATCCCGAAAAACCTTCCGCAGTGAGAAGTTTCCAGAATATAAAGCAAATCGCGCTGCAACTCCCGATGAGTTTCGTTCTCAGATTTCGTATATCAACGAGCTTCTCGACGCCTTTCGAATTCCGCATTTCGAGCTGGAGGGATTTGAAGCCGATGATGTGATTGCAACCTTTGTCAGCCAGTTCAAGGACGAGGGCGAAATCGTTATCTGTACTGGTGATCGAGATTCCTTCCAACTTGTTTCAACGGGTGTAACGGTTCTCTATCCCAAGAAAGGCGTTACTGAATTAGCACGCATGACGCCTGAAGCTGTCCTGGAAAAATATGGTTTAACTCCAGAGCAGTACCCAGATTTTGCAGCTTTGCGAGGTGACCCAAGCGATAACCTGCCATCGATTCCCGGCGTAGGTGAGAAGAC
>VFFD01000036.1 GCA_018882745.1 Candidatus Nanopelagicaceae bacterium | reverse complement strand
ATTGAGACTGGAATCTTGATTGCATTCTTCTTGCCCGGAGACTCCATCCTCTTCGCAGCAGGACTGATCGCAGGAACGCGAGATGACATCAACATCGTCCTTCTCATCACTGTGATCTTTATGGCTGCATTTATTGGCGATCAATTTGGGTATGTCTTAGGCCGCAAATATGGGCGTGCGTACCTTGAACGACGTTCATCTCCACGCATCGACCGAATGATTGTTCGCGCTGAAGAGTTCTATGCCAAATATGGCTGGAGCGCAGTTATTCTCGCTCGCTTCTACCCATGGATCCGAACTTTCATGCCGCCGATTGCTGGCATTGGTCGGATGAACTACTACAAGTTTCTCGCAGCAAATGCTCTCGGTGCGCTGATTTGGGGAGTTGGGATAACACTGCTTGGTTATTACGCAGCGTCCATTCCTGCTCTCAAGGACTCTTCGCGCGGAATCGCAGTCTTCTTTGTACTTCTGACTATTGCATTAACAATCAGAAATTATCTGCGCTCTAAACGTGACTGACGAGCACCACCCACGATTACACCGATATATGTCATCGCAATTCCAGTTACCAAATACCAACTCACACTGACACCTTCACTTGGCGCATAGAGGTCGAGAAGTAAGGATCCACAAAGTTGTCCACCAACGCTAAATAGCGTAAAGGTGAGAACTCCAAGATGCTGAACGATTAACGATGTCGAGGCGATGTAGATGACTCCAATTACTCCGCCAGTGTAAATCCACCATGGTCCGTTAGGCAGTGGCTGTAATTCAATCTTCCCGAACAGCAGAAGCACAAGAATAAATAAAACTAAGAACGATGTTCCAGTGATGAAGTTAAGAAGTGAAGTGGTGTAGCTCTGACCTGAGTGTTCGTTGATCTGTCCATTAAGGGCTCGCTGCACACCGACCAACGCTCCAGCAATAACTGCAAGTAAGACGGCAAAGAAGGAGAAGCTATGTGCTTCAATCTTGTCGAAAACTGCAACAGCAACGGCAAGTACTGTGATGAGAGCCGCGCTTACGCGACGAATTGAGATGGGTTTTGGGCCTCCACCGGTTAAGCCGATGCGATCAACAATGAGCGAGGTTGCAGTCTGCCCCGCCAAAGATGCGACCGAGTACATCGCGACTCCAATAAGGGGAACGACGCTGGTTTGAAGCGCCACAAAGCTGCCGCCGAGCGCACCCGCCAATAAGCGCCAACGTGGAATCTCGCCCTCTCGAACTGCAGCGCGCAATCGTGCAATTCCGGCTTTCACTGCCGGGCTTATGAGGGCATAAATGGCAACAAAGAAAAGTCCTGATGAAAACGAAACTAAAGCCGCCTGCGGCGCATTATTGAGCTGATGGGAGAGCTCACCGTTAGCGCGCGCCTGGAGAGCAATCATCACTCCTGAGATTGCCGCCAATGCATCCAAACGTACGGCGCTACTCGTTGATTTTGCCACTGAGCTCCAACCATTCATCTTCAAACTTTTGACGGAGCGATTGTATCGTCTCTAACTTCTCCGCAATCTCAATCAGTTTCTGATGATCAAAAGATGCAGCTTCTTGTTCGGAAAGAAGATTTTTCTCTTCGCTTTGAACTTTCTCAATTTGCTTTTCTAACTTGGCGATTTCCTTCTTTATCAATCGAACTTGAGCTGCATCAGAGATTGTTTTCTTTGGCGCAGTTCTCATCGATTGTTCGATCATGGTGCTGCGAAGTTCGAGGTATTGATCTACCCCCCGAGGCAAATCGCGTAGCGCTTGATCGCCCAATAATCCAACAAATCGATCACAGACGCGCTCTAAGAAATATCGATCATGGGAGATGACTATTAGTACGCCTGCGTACGTATCGAGTAAATCTTCCAGCGCAGTCAAGGTCTCTACATCGAAGTCATTGGTAGGTTCATCAAGCAGAAGAACATTAGGCGAATCCATCAAAAGCCGAGTTAGTTGAAGACGTCTTTTCTCACCGCCAGATAAGTCTCGAACCATCCGTTGCTGGCCTTCGTAATCAAACCCTAAACGTTCACAGAGTTGAGAAGCAGAGATCTCTCGACCACCTCCGAGTTCGACGTGTAGCGCAACTTTCTCCACCGCTTCGAGAACTCGCCACGACGGATCCAGTTCTTGAAGATGCTGCGAGAGAAAAGCTGCTTTCACCGTCACTCCAGTCTGTATCTTTCCGGCTGCAAAGCGATATTGACCTGCCAAAGTGCGCATTAAGGTCGTTTTTCCCGAACCATTAACGCCCACTATGCCAATGCGATCTCCAGGACCGATATTCCAATTGAGTGAATCAATGAGAGTTGTCTCGCCTATTGCTAGGCGGGCATGATGAATTTCGTAGACTGAATTTCCTAAACGATTGGCTGCAAAATTGAGTAGCTCTGCTTTATTGCGAGGCGCTGGTTCTGAAGCAATGAGTTGATTAGCTGCATCAACTCGGAACTTTGGTTTGGATGTTCGCGCTGGTGCACCACGGCGTAGCCAGGCTAACTCTTTTCGAATTAGATTATTCTTGCGTGCATCTTCTGCAGCTTGCTGTCTCGAACGTTCTGCTTTTGACAGGACAAAGGCGGAATATCCTCCGTCATAGGCTTCAACTTTTCCATCAACAACTTCCCACATGGTGTCGGAAACTTCATCTAGAAACCATCGATCGTGAGTAATTACGACAACAGCCAGTTCACGGCGTTTGCGAATGTGTTCCGATAACCACGCAACACCTTCGACATCAAGATGATTTGTGGGTTCATCCAACAAAATAATGTCGAGCGGTTCGATGAGTAATTTTGCAATTCCTACTCTGCGCTTCTCGCCACCTGATAGAGAACCAAATGGTCGATCAAGAAGTTCACTGTTATACCCACCGAAAAGGCCAGCAAAAATTTCTCGGACTCCAGAATCACTTGCCCATTCATGTGTTTTCTTACTTCCCACAACAACATCACGAACCGTGGCGCCAGCTTCTGCCGTATCAACTTGGGCAAGCATCCCAAGTCGTGCCCAATTGGCTCTTGTTACTCGACCTTGATCGGGAGGTTCAACTCCAGCAAGAACTTTCAGAAGTGTGGACTTGCCACCGCCATTTCGCCCCACAATTCCAATGCGCTCTCCTTCTGAAACCCCGAGTGAGACATCGACCAATAATGGGCGGATATCAAAGGCTTTCGAAACCCCTTCGATATTGATGATATTGCGAGCCACAGCACAAGGTTAATCTCTTGTTGGCTAGTGTTTTCTCGTGGAGTTCAAATTCGCAGCAGCAGCAATCGGCATCGGATTAGTGCTGATTTATGCCTTTGGCTCAGGTATCTGGGTCTCCAGCTCTCCTGGCTGGTACTCATCGCTGGTGCAACCACCATGGCAGCCACCTGACTTTATCTTTGGAATTATCTGGCCGTACAACTTCATCATGCTTGGTATTGCAGCTTTCAATGTGGCCCAATCGCTCACAAAGATTCAAACTGTCACCTGGTTAATCTTTTTTGCAGCAAGCGTGGCAGCGGCTTTAGTTTGGGCATATCAATTTTATGTTCCACATAATCTTTCTATTGCCGCCACTGCACTTGGTGTTGCCGCGCTTCTCACTATTCCAGTTCTCTATTTGACCTTCAAAGCTTCGCTGATGATTGGATTGCTGCTAATCCCATATCAAATTTGGGTGACCATCGCTACAACATTAGCGTGGGGATATGCGACAAGGAACTAGTTTTCTTTATCAGAGAGATTTTTCACTGATACTACGCCAGCTGACGCAATCAACACTGCTAATCCAATAAAGACAGAACCACCACCAAAAGGTGCCGCGAGCGCTCCGGCGCCCATCGGAACTATGAATTGCCCGAAACGATTACCGAAGAGTCTTATTGAGATTGCCATAGCCCTCTCTTCAATAGGCGTCTTCTTAGACACGATTGACATCGTTAGTGGTTGACCCATTCCCAAGAGAAAACCAATCACAGCCATTGATGCTCCGAGTGTTATGGCTGACGTTGCAAATACCGATACAAATAAGAGAAGTGCTGAGATGAAAATACTGTAATTCATGACGCGTGCACTTCCGAACCGCGCTGTAGATCGACCTAGAAAGAATCTTGAGATCATCGCTGATCCAGAACGCAATGACAAGATGACTCCAATAGTTACTGGGCTGATGCCAAACTCGGTGCCAACTAAAGGCAGAATGACGACGAGAACGTCATTTGTTGAAGCAACCGCCAAAGAGGTCCATATTGCTGGTTTTATGCCTGGTCGACGCATCACATCACGAGCTTTGATTGAACCTGCGGCATCGCGCTCAGCTTTACTTTTAACTTCTGCCAGTCCTTTGAAAAAAAGGAATGGAAGTAGTGAGAGCGCCGCTACTATCGATGCAAAGACAAAGGCAGAGGTTGAAGATTCTGGTAGAACTCCCGATGAACCAGCAATAAGTCCGCCAATGACTGGACCCACCGTATGTCCCAGCGAGGTTGAAAAAGAAAAATATCCAAAGTTGTGATCTTGTAAGTGGACTGGGCTACGACTTGCGACCATCGCTTGACTCGCCGCAACATTAGATAGATGCGCAACACCTGCAACAGCTGTTGCTAGCGCAATAGCAATCACATTATTGAGGAAAGCAAAAGCGATACCAAGTGCAATAAAAGAGAGCGAGCCAGCTACGAGAAGTGGAATCTCACCTAATCTACCAACCCATCTACCCATGGGAACTGCAACTAGGAGCGGTAAAAGTGCATAGATTGAAGCAATTACTCCAATTTCAAAACTACTCGCTCCGTTTTCAATTGCACGATAGGTAATCATCGGGCGCATCACATAAATACTTGCTTGCGCTAAAGCAACGTTGATAAGCAGAGCCCATAACCAACGATCAGATACTCCGCTTTTCATTACGACTGGACTTTTGTCGCTCTCTTCTTAAAGAGATTAATGACATTTGGCAAGAAAATTACAAGAACCAGTCCAAGATAAATGGCTTTTGGTAAGAGTCCTGCTAGCAATATCGAATAGTCTCCATTACTCAATTGAATGGCTTGGCGGAATTGGATTTCCAAAACTGGTCCGAGAATTACTCCCAGAACGAGAGGGGTATTGGGAACTCCAAAGCGCCGGAATAGATAGCCGACAAAGCCCAAAATAAGCGCCATCCGCATATCAAAGAGCGAGTTATTCAAACTATAAGCGCCAAGAAGTCCAAATGTTGTGATGCCAGCGTAGAGATAATGGCGTGGTATCTGAAGTAATTTAATCCAAATACGGATTAAGGGAAGATTGATTAGCAATAAGAGAGTATTTCC
Organism: Candidatus Nanopelagicaceae bacterium; assembly: GCA_018882745.1. Taxonomy (GTDB): domain Bacteria; phylum Actinomycetota; class Actinomycetes; order Nanopelagicales; family Nanopelagicaceae; genus MAG-120802. The sequence continues at coordinate 7,469 of VFFD01000036.1, read as the reverse complement.
AATAAACAAGCTGGCAATCAAAGTCCACACCAATGGAGCATTCAATTCAAATAACATCGGGCCGGGTTGGATATTGAAGTTTCTTAACGCGACTAACATAATTGCGGCAGTTGCCGAAGTTGGAAGACCTAAAGCTAAAAGAGGAACAAGAACTCCCGCAGCATTTGCATTGTTGGCTGCTTCTGGACCGGCAACTCCTTCGATTGCACCACTGCCAAATTCGTCTTTGTTTTTCGATAACTTCTTCTCAAGTGAGTAGCTCATGAAGGTTGGGACTTCAGACCCACCAGCCGGAATAATTCCCATCGGAAATCCAATCGCAGTTCCACGAAGCCACGGCTTCCATGAACGCTTGAAATCATTTCTATCCATCCATACTTTGCCTTTAACGGGCAAGACTTTCCACGCTTCATCTTTAAAGCGACTTGCGTAGTAGATGACCTCACCCAGCGCAAAGAAGGAAATCACAACAACGATTACTTCAATTCCATCAGTGGCATCTTGAATTCCAAAGTTGATGCGACTTATCCCAGTTTGTTGATCAAGTCCCACTAGACCAATGATGAGTCCAATTGATAACGACATTAATCCACGCACTTTGGAATTTCCAAGCAGAGTTCCTACAGTGATAAATGCAGCGAGAATCAGCGCCACGTATCCGGCTGGTTGAACTTTAAGAGCAAGTTCAGCAAGTGCTGGAGCTGCGGCAGCAAGGAAGATTGTTGCAATTAATCCGGCGACGAATGAGCCCAGCGCCGCAGTAGTTAGAGCTGCGCCCGCGCGGCCTCTCTTAGCCATCTGGTGGCCCTCTAATGAGGTGATGACTGCGCCTGCCTCACCCGGGGTATTAAGAAGAATCGAGGTAGTAGAGCCTCCATACATCGCTCCGTAAAAGACAGCGGCAAACATGATGAGGGCTGATGTTGGTTCGACCGAAAACGTCACGGGTAGCAATAAAGCAATCGCAAGAGCTGGACCGATTCCAGGTAACACTCCAACTAATGTGCCAAGAAAAGTTCCCAGCAAGCCGTACATCAGGTTCTGTGCAGAGAGCGCGCTCTGAAAACCCTCTAGAAGCAGATCAAGATTTCCCATTTACTGCGCCTGCTCACGAGAGAGATTGAATAAGTTTTCAAAGAGCCCTTCGGGAAGAAAGATCCGAAGTCCCTTCGAGAAGACGACATACACAACAACAGCAAAAATTAGAGAAATGAAAATATCTTTAATGATCTTGCGTGACCCAAATGCATACGCCACACCAAAAAATGTGATGGTGGCCGCGGCTATATAGCCAATTCTCTCAATGAGAAAAATGTGTGCGGCCATCGAGGTGATGACAATTGACATTGTTCGTATATCCGGAGGAAGGAGTGGAGCTCGCGGATCTGTTCCTTCCGGAATTCCATACTTTCCGCGAGCAACCTCGACGAGTAGCAATACTCCAATTAGCGTTGCAAAAGACCCAATTATGTATTCGAAAGCTTTCGGACTGACTGCGGAGTAAACCCCGGACTCTTCGAGGGTGTAGGCGTCATATAAAACAAACAACCCGAGCAGTGTAAATAGAGTTGCAAAAGCAAGCTCTGAGATAACTGCTCGGGAAGTTCGCTGCATCAATGTATTACAGCCCAATCTCCGCGATAAATGCCTTTATCTCTGGGATATGAGTCTTGAGATATGACTCAAATGCTTTACCGCCAGCAAATTCGTCGTACCACTTGTTGTTTGCGAGAACCGTCTTCCAAGTTGAGGTGTTACGCATAACATCCATAACTTTGACGAAATTCAGGCGATTAGCTTCGGTAATGTCGGCAGGAGCCATGACGCCTCTCCAGTTACCGTAAACCAAGTTGTAACCCTGTTGAGTAAATGTCTTCGCCTTGACACCAGCGATTGGCTTAGGTGAAGAGATTCCTAGAATTCGCAACTTGCCGTCGGCTACGTATGGAAGTACATCTGCAATTCCGATCGAACCAACTGGAGCAGCGCCACTCAAGACCTGAAGAATTGGTGCTGAGCCAGTGGTAACCACGTAATTAAGTTTCGAAATGGGGACATTCGCGGTCTTGAGCAGAGCACCGATAACCTGGTGATCAACGCCACCAGCATTTCCACCAGTTACAGCAATTGCCCTTCCGTTTGTATTTATATCGTCAACAAGTTGCTTCAAATTCTTATATTTCGAATTTGCTGGAACGAAGATTGCGTTGTACTCACGCATTACTCGTGCAATGGGGACTGAAGCCAACATATTTAAAGTGGACTTAGTAGTGGCAATTCCACCAGTCAGTGCGATACCAACAATGAGGGCTGCATTCTGCTTACCCTTAATTGTCTGGAAGTGGGCAAGACCGGTAGTTCCACCTGCTCCAGGCTTAAAGTCTGTTGTCTGTGAAGTCAAAAGACCTTCAGTTATCAGAGTCTTAGCAATTGCATCGGTGGTTGCCGAATATCCGCCTGTTCCTGCAGGAACAGTCCAATCAATTGTGGTGAGTGGCTTCAAATCTGGGTAGTACCAGCGAAGTGTTCCCGCCATCGTGCCAGTGGTGACGTTCATGCAACGAAGATCGCTGCCTTCAACTCCGCGACCCTTTGCGACCAAACCTGCACGGCCACATTCATCTCCAGCATTTGCTTTTGATGATGGAACTTTCACTGCAGTTGCTGGCGCAGTTCCAGAAAAAACAAGTGCAAGGGATGTTGCAAGAACGCCCGCACTTGTTACTAACTTCTTCAAAGACATATGTCTCTCCTAGGTTTTCTCTCGAGGGTGAGAGATCTTCCCCTTACCGTATCTCGCTGCCATGCAGGTTTGAAGGGTTTAGAGGTGTCGGATTGATAACGCTTTATGAAAAGGGTTCGAAAAAGCTACTTTCCAAGGTCTTTCAAGGCCGTTCCTGAAACCCTATAGACAGTCCACTCATCCATCGCGACAGCCCCAAGACTTCTGTAGAACTCTATGGCTGGAGAGTTCCAATCAAGCACCCACCACTGAAATCTTCCGTAACTCTTCTCTTCACAGATCTTGGCTAGATGCTGCAAAAGCGCTTTGCCATAACCACGCCCTCTGAATTCTGGCTTAACGAATAAATCTTCCAAATAGATTCCATGTTTGCCTTGCCAGGTTGAGTAATTCAAAAACCAGATTGCCATCCCAGCGATTTCACCATCTACCTCAACTACATCACAAAAGACACTTGGGTTTGGCGCAAAAATAGTCTCCAGTAGTTCTTTCTCTGTTGCCTCAACTTCATGAGGTGCTTTCTCGTAATGAGCTAAGTCGTGAATGAGTTGTAAAACTATCCCAACCTCTTCACGAAGCGCTGGGCGAATTTTCATGGTGGGTACTCTAGTCATTCACGCTATACCAACGCCATACAAATAAATAAAGAATTGGTAAGGAATGCTATGTCAAATAACAACGTGGAAGAATCAAAAAACTTAACGACCGAAGTCATCCTCAACGCGCTCAATATCATCTTCTCCAAAATACGTTCCCGTCTGCACTTCGACGAAAATCACGTCAGTTAAGCCGACATTGTGAATGCGATGCAGTACTCCAATTCCAAAGTCCACTGCATCACCTGGGCCAACTCGCTTCACTTCTCCGTTGATCGTTACTTCAGCATCACCCGCAACGATGAACCAGTGTTCAGCGCGTTTTTTGTGGCGTTGATAAGAAAGGCGCTTGCCGGGATTTACCCAGATACATTTAACTTTATGAGTTGAACTCTCTTGGAGAACCTCGTATCGACCCCAAGGTCGCTCTGACTTCTCAAGCATGCTCGTATTCTAGTCTTGACGAAAAATCGTTAGGCTCTCACCATGAGAAATCCAACCCCCCAAGATAAGTTCACATTTGGTCTATGGACCGTCGGATGGCAAGCACGTGATCCATTCGGAGACGCCACTCGTGAGGCCCTTGATCCAGTTCGCACGGTTAGCGAACTAGCCCAACGCGGTGCTTACGGCGTTACTTTCCATGATGATGACCTGATTCCTTTTGGATCTTCTCCGTCTGATCGAGCTGCACATATTGCGCGATTTAAAAAAGCGCTTGATGAGAACAATATGAAAGTTCCGATGGCGACCACTAATTTGTTTAGCCATCCAGTTTTCAAAGATGGCGCTTTTACCTCAAACAATCGCGATATCCGTCGTTATGCAATCCGTAAAGTGATGACCAATATTGAATTAGCTGTCGAACTTGGTGCACACACCTATGTTTGTTGGGGCGGCCGCGAAGGCGCTGAAACTGATATCGGTAAGGATCCCGTTGTTGCACTCGAAAGAATGCGCGAAGCCTTTAACATCCTTGGACAATTTGTTATTGATAAGGGCTACAACATCAAGTTTGCGATGGAACCAAAACCAAATGAGCCTCGTGGCGATATTTTCCTTCCCACTATTGGACATGCACTTGCATTCATTAACTCATTAGAGCACCCAGAATTAGTTGGCTTGAACCCTGAAGTTGGCCACGAACAGATGGCCGGCCTTAACTTCGTCCATGGAATTGGCCAAGCGCTCTTCCATAAGAAGTTATTCCATATTGATCTCAATGGTCAGCATGGTCCTAAATATGATCAAGACTTGGTCTTTGGCCATGGTGATCTGAAGTCAGCTTTCTTCCTCGTTGATCTCCTTGATCGTTATAACTATGACGGACCAAAACACTTTGATTACAAGCCAATGCGCACCGAGAGCGATGAGGGAGTGTGGGCATCAGCAACTGCAAATATGCGCACCTTCATTATTCTTCAAGAGCGCGCTCGTGCATTCCGCGCTGATCCACGCACTAAAGCTGCGCTGGAAAAATCTGGCGTTAATGAGCTCCTGCAACCCACCGCCGCAAGTGGTGAGAGTTGGAAAGATATTGCGAATGAGAGCTTTGATGTGGAAGCTGCTGGAAAACGCGGCTACCACTATGAAGAGCTCGATCAACTCGCTCTCGAGTATCTGATCGGCGTTCACTAAAACGATGCCAAAGATCGTTGCGGGTGTTGATTCCTCAACCCAATCGGTCAAAGTCGTACTCCGTGATGCCGATTCTGGTGAGTTGATTGCATCAACTTCTAGACCGCATCCTGATGGCACCGAAGTCAATCCCCTGGAATGGACGAAAGCTCTCGATAGCGCACTTGATGAGTTAGGTAAGTACGAGATCTCTGCAATCTCTATCGGCGGTCAACAACATGGCATGGTTGCACTTGATAAAGAGGGTGTTGTTATTCGCGATGCCCTTTTATGGAATGACACGCGCTCCGATAAAGCAGCTCATCAACTTAATAGTGAGATTCCAGATATTCACGAGAGAACTGGCTCACAACTTGTTGCATCATTTACCGCTTCTAAAGTTCGCTGGCTTGCTGACAACGAAAAGGCAAACGCAGAGAGAGTTGCTGCTATTGCACTTCCCCATGATTGGTTATCGTGGCAATTATGTGGAGCCCACAACCTAAACTCACTTTTCACTGATCGCTCAGATGCTTCCGGAACTGGTTATTTTGATTCAGTTAAGAATGAATACTGCAGAGATATCTTTGCAACTGCTTTGCGCAGCCAGCGCGACGTGATCCTGCCAAAAATAATTGCGCCAAACTCTTTTGGTGGCGAAACAACTAAAGGCATACCTATTGCTGCAGGCGCAGGAGATAACGCTGGAGCCGCGCTTGGTTTAGGCGCTGGTGTTGGAGATTTGGTTATCTCACTTGGAACGAGCGGAACTGCTTTTGCAGTCTCCTCCACCTCAACACATGACCCTTCTGGTGAGGTAGCGGGCTTTGCTGATGCCACAGGTAATTTCTTGCCGCTTGCCTGCACGCTGAATGCAGCAAAGATCTTCAATACTGTTGCTACAACTCTTGGGATTTCTTTTGAAGAATTTAGCTCACTCGCCCTCAATGCTCCAGCTGGCGCAGAAGGATTGCGCATCATCCCTCACTTTGATGGAGAACGAACTCCTAATCGCCCTCAAGCACGGGGCCTATTTAGTGGAATTACTCATTCCAATTTCACTAAAGCAAATATTGCACGCGCTGCAATCGAAGGTGTGGTTGCGGGCATGGTTTATGCAACTTACGCGGTTGAGAAACTTGGAGTTTCTTATTCAAGAGTTTTGCTCATTGGTGGCGCTGCAAAGAATCCCGCCGTACAACAAATCGCTGCTGACTTCTTTGGAAAGGTAATTCACATTCCACCAACCGGTGAATATGTTGCCGATGGCGCTGCTAAACAAGCAGCATGGGCGCTGACTGGGAAAGAGAATCCTCCGCAATGGAGCGTTGGCGAAGTAAAGGAAATTTCACCTTCTTCCCAATCAGAAGAAGTCGTAGCCAGTTATATGGAGTTGATTAAGGCTTAACCAAGCGAAGCGGCGCGATTAATTCGATCGCGAATAGCTACCGCTAGACCTTCGCCTTGGGGCGGAACAATATGAATGACCCCTAGCCCTTCTTTATCGCCCCCTCGAAGCGCTGAATAAAGCGTGCGGGCATACTCCTCAATACTTCTCGGAGCGCTCAACCGCACAGCGCCCGATGGAGTTTCTATATCGCTCATCGCAATAAGCCCTTCACCTGATTTTGCAGCTCCATCGACATAGACTTTTGCTTGCGGCGCGTAGTGCTGTTTATGGGATCCAGAAACACGAACTTTCTTATCATCAGGCTCCACCACAATAATTCCAGTGCTCTCTTCAATCATCTCTGCAGTTACTGCGCCAGGTCGAAGAATTGAAGGATTATCTTTCGTGCAATCGATAATCGTCGATTCAACTCCTACTAATGAAGGTCCACCATCAAGAATCTGATCGCGAGGTTCTAGATAATCCTTGAGCTCTGCGCTCACCGCTTCTGCAGTTGTTGGTGATACTGCGCCATATCGATTAGCACTTGGCGCTGCAACACCATTGCCACCCAACTTTTTGAACTCTCCAAGAAGGTTGAGCGCCAAAGTATGAGCTGGCATTCGAAGCCCAACAATCTCCTGATTTCCTGTAACAAAGTCTTGAGCTTTATCAGTGCGCTGCAACAAAAGCGTCATTGGTCCAGGCCAGAAATCCCGCATCAAAGCGATCGCATAATCAGGAATTTCCTTAGCCCAATAATCCACTGCATCAAGATCAGCAATATGAACAATCACGGGATGATCTGCGGGACGACCTTTGACTGCATACATACGTGTTATCGCTTCTGAATTCTCTGCGTCAGCACCAATTCCGTAAACCGTTTCGGTTGGGAAAGCGACAAGACCTCCCGTTTTGAGATTCTCAGCAGCTTGGCGTAATACATCCAGCGAACATTGAGAAATTATTGAGGCCATGCGCGGTATCTTAAGCGCATGAGAAAACAGAAACGAGCCATCGCAATCGCACTAGCTTTTATCTCTCTTATCGGCGTTGTAACGCTTGGAATTGGGCCGGCACAAGCTACTGAACCCGCTCGCCATGTAACAGTTACTGGCGTCGT
>VFFD01000035.1 GCA_018882745.1 Candidatus Nanopelagicaceae bacterium | reverse complement strand
CCCTCGCGTTTGCGAATTTTTGAACCTAACCAGCGAACTGGATCGTACTTAACATCAACAACGCGCTCTTTCATTGGAATGATGGCGTTATCAGTGATCTTGATATGTTCTGGGCAAACTTCGGTACAGCACTTGGTGATGTTGCACATTCCAAGACCATGCTCTTCTTGAGCTTTCTGTTTACGGTTACGTAGACGATCAAGTGGGTGCATATCCAACTCAGCGATACGGATAAAGAAGCGTGGACCTGCGAACGACTTTTTGTTTTCTTCATGATCGCGGATAACGTGGCAAGTATCTTGGCAGAGGAAGCATTCGATGCACTTGCGGAACTCTTGGCTGCGCTCTACATCAACTTGTTGCATGCGGTATTCGCCAGGCTTGAGATCTTCCGGTCCTTCGAAAGCTGGAACTTCCATCGCTTTCTTGTAATTAAAGGAAACGTCGGTAACCAAGTCGCGAATCACAGGGAAGGCGCGAAGTGGGGTGACGGTGATGGTTTCATCATCGCCGAAAGAATTCATTCGGGTCATGCAGGCAAGACGTGGCTTGCCGTTGATTTCCATTGAACAAGAGCCACACTTTCCAGCCTTACAGTTCCAACGCACCGCTAAATCAGGCATCTGTGTGCCCTGAACGCGATGAATTACATCAAGGACGACTTCGCCTTCGTTGGCATCAACGCTGACTTCTTTGAAATCACCGTTCTTGGAATCACCGCGCCAGATGCGCATTTTTACTTTGCGGGTCATTTAATTGCCGCCTTTCGTGAGTTCCTTCTCGGTGAAATATTTCTTTAATTCATCCATCTCAAACAATTCAATAAGTTCATTTGGCAGCATCTTCGCGGGTTGCGCTTCAACTTCTACTGCCTTGCCGCTCCACTTAGTGAGGTGATTAACCTGGCGCCAATTCGGATCCATCTTTGGATAATCATCGCGGGTGTGGCCGCCACGAGATTCTTGACGCTCTAACGCAGAGCGCGCGATTGACTCAGAAACTAACAACATGTTCTCGAGATCAATTGCTAAGTGGAATCCTGGGTTAAATGCTTTACCGCCCGTGGCTTTAACTTTCGCTGCACGCTCGCGAATTGATTCTAATTTCTTAAGCGCGTCAACTAATTCCTTCTCGGTGCGGATAATTCCGACGAGATCTTGAGTGACATTTTGTAATTCATTATGGAGTGAATATGGATTCTCATCGCCTTCGCGAGTAAACGGCGCATTAAGGTGTTCGTGTGCATGTGCGATTGATTTGTCGCTAGCAGATGGAGCGCTACCACCCAGCTTCTTTACGTAATCAGCAGCGCCTGCTCCAGCTCTGCGGCCAAAGACCAAAAGATCTGAAAGTGAATTTCCACCAAGACGATTTGATCCATGCATTCCGCCGGCAACTTCACCCGCTGCAAAGAGACCTTCGACGCCGTATGCCGCCGTTGTATCGGGATCTACTTTGACGCCGCCCATGACATAGTGGCAGGTCGGGCCAACTTCCATCGGTTGTTCGGTGATATCAACATCAGCCAACTCTTTAAATTGATGCCACATCGACGGTAGGCGACGCTTAATTTCTTCAGCCGGCAAGCGCTTCGAGACATCAAGGTAAACGCCACCGTGCTCAGAACCACGCCCCGCTTTAACTTCTGCATTAATCGCGCGCGCAACTTCATCACGTGGAAGAAGTTCGGGTGGGCGGCGATTGTTATTTTGATCCTTATACCAACGATCAGCTTCTGCTTCATTATCCGCATATTTATCTTTGAAAACTTCTGGGATGTAATCAAACATGAAGCGCTTGCCTTCACTATTTGTGAGAACTCCACCATCACCACGGACTGATTCAGTTACCAAGATTCCACGAACTGATGGTGGCCAGACCATGCCAGTTGGATGGAATTGAACGAACTCCATATCAACGAGCGCAGATCCAGCTTTGAGGGCGAGTGCATGGCCATCGCCAGTACCTTCCCATGAGTTAGAAGTAATCTTGAAAGATTTTCCAATTCCACCGGTTGCAAGAATAACGGCTGGCGCTTCAAAGAGAACTTCGTTTCCGGTTTCGCGCCAATATCCGTATGCGCCCGCAACTTTATTTCCATCTTTAATAATTTCAGTGATGGTTAATTCAGCAAATACCTTGAGATATTTCTCTGCATCGCCATGTTCTTTGGCATCTTTCTGTTGCATCGCAACAATTTTCTGTTGCATGGTGCGGATAAGTTCAAGACCGGTGCGGTCGCCGACGTGAGCAAGGCGTGGGTATTCATGTCCGCCGAAGTTGCGTTGAGAGATGCGACCATCTTTGGTGCGGTCAAAGAGCGCGCCCCAGGTTTCTAGCTCCCAAATACGATCTGGTGATTCTTTGGCGTGGAGTTCTGCCATCCGCCAGTTATTAAGGAATTTTCCACCGCGCATCGTGTCGCGGAAGTGAACTTTCCAGCCATCGTTTTCATTGACATTACCCATTGCCGCTGCTGCGCCACCTTCGGCCATAACGGTATGCGCCTTGCCAAAGAGTGATTTACAGATAATTGCAACGCGTAGACCTGCTTGGCGCGCTTCTACTGCAGCGCGTAGACCCGCGCCGCCCGCACCAATAACAACTACGTCGAATCGGTAGCGGTCAAACTTAATATCGTTGTTGGCCATGGATTCCTAGAAGAAGTAGTAGTTGGTAATGGTTCCGGATGCGACAAGTCGCACATAAAAATCAGTCAGCGCTACACCAAAGAGTGAGATCCAGGCGTACACGGGATGACGGTGATTAAGCACAGAGACCCAACCCCAAAGTTTGTAGCGGATTGGATGTTTAGAGAAATTACGTAGACGTCCGCCAATTGTGTGGCGGCAGGTATGACAGGAAGCTGAGTAGAGCCAGAGCAGAATTGCATTGAGTAACAACACTAGAGTTCCGACGCTCATATGCCCCCATTCACCTTCAGGGTTTTTAAAGGCAATGATGGCGTCGTAGGTGAGAATGACATTGAAAACTAAACCTGCGTAGAAGAACCAACGATGACCGTTTTGCAGAATCAGTGGCGCACGAGTTTCGCCTGTGTACTTCGAGTGTGGTTCTGCAACTGCACAAGCAGGTGGTGACATCCAAAATGATCGATAGTAAGCCTTGCGATAGTAATAACAGGTAAGGCGGAATCCGAGTGGGAAAATCAAAATAAATAGCGCTGGAGATATAACCATTCCGAAGAGCGAAATACTTCCTATTGGAGTTCCAAAGTGAGCTGCGCCTTCTACGCAGACGGTTGAGAGACATGGTGAATAGAAAGGCGAAATTAATGGCTCTGCAAAGTAATACTTCTTTTCAAATGCGCGGAACGTTGCATAGATGATGAAGGAAACTAAAACTGCAACTGTGATTGCAGGTTGTAGCCACCAACGATCAGTGCGGAGCGTGCGCTCTTTAATCGCTGCTCGTGTTGACGAGAAAACACCTGTTGCCACGCAACGCCTCCTTGAAGGAACGGCTTGAACTTATGCCGCAATTTTCCTAGTGATGCTCAGGAGTTTCTAGGTGAACTCTTATGAATTCGCCCACAAGCCAATATTTGGTGAGCGTTAAACCTGGCGGAGGGCGTGGGATTTGAACCCACGAAGGTTTCCCTTGCCGGTTTTCAAGACCGGTGCACTAGGCCACTATGCGAGCCCTCCGTGGGAAAACTTACCTTTACTTAGAGGGGTCTTCAAAATCCAAACTAGCGAGTGCGGGTTTGAGATGAATTCTGAAGCGAACTGAAGCCATCTGAATAACAACAATCGCAGTCGCAGAAATTGCAACTGAGATATTGAGATTAAGCGAAGTTTTATTGAGTAAGACAAAGAGCGTTGCTCCGATAGCAGAAGCTGTTGCGTATAACGGGCCACCAGTAAAAATCTGTGGAGTAATTCTGCAGACCACATCGCGTAAAACTCCTCCACCAACTGCAGTCACTACTCCGAGCAATACTGCAACTAACTCAGAAGTTGAATTAATTATTGCTTTGTATGTTCCAGCTACAGCAAAGAGCGCCATCGCTGCTGAGTCAAGAAATACAACACTGCTGACCGCGGATTTAAACCAACGTCCAATGATGAGTGCTGTGATTACTGCGGCGATTGCTGTAATGATGTAACGATCTTGCATTGCAGCTGGGCGACCAATAGCAAGTAAAACATCGCGCAAAATTCCGCCGCCTAAGCCAGCCAGGATTGCAACTGCGATTACTCCAACAAGATCAAATCTCTTATAGAAAATTGCAAAGAGCGCGCCTTGGAGACTTCCAATTCCTACCGTTAATAGATCAAGCCATAACGGGATTGCTGTTCCGGTTGTCATGCTGGTAATTCCAATAACTTCTCTATCTCTTTTGCCACACCATCTTCTTGGTGTGGATCGGCAACAAATTTGGCGTGCTTTGGTCCATCAGGATGGCCATCTGACATCGCCCATGAACGCCCAGCCCACGCCAACATCGTAAAGTCATTTGGGTTATCACCAAAAGCAACGGTTTGGTCGGCGGTAATTCCGCGTCGCTCAGCCATCTTGGCCAATGTTGAACCTTTAGAAATACCGAGCGCGTTAATCTCTAAAAGTGAATCATGGGAATTTGAGTGCGTCACTGTTGCAACACCTTCTAGCTCCTTGATTGCTATAGCCAACATTTCATCAGAAGTAAGTTCTTGATCTGAACAGCGAGCCAAGATTTTAAGTGCGGGGCCTTCCATAATCTCAGTGATGTCATGTACCCCAATATTGTCGAGCCCGACATCCCAACGCGGCACATACGCTTTTTCGCGATGAAAGTAATTGTGGGATTCAACCGCAAAAGAAATAGTGGGGATCGCCATCCGAAGTCGGTTTACAGTCTCAATCTGATGGTCGACCGGCATCAACCACTCTTCTAGAACTTTTTGATTGTGAATGTCGTAGAGCAGCGCGCCGTTACCCAGAATTGATTGACCGAAAGGAAATGTTTCAGCAATTTCAGGCATCCATCGTGGTGGGCGGCCTGTGACATAGAAGATTTCGATTCCAAGATTGTGTGCTGCAGTAAATGCTTCTCGGGTTCGATCTGAGATTTTCCCGTAATGCGGAACGATGGTGCCGTCTAAATCAGTTGCAATTAATTTTGGACGTTTAAGTAAATCGCTCAATTAACCCACCGGAAGAAAACGGTTAGTGCCTAAATAAGGTTGGAGCGCCTGTGGAACTGTAACGGAACCATCTGCTTGTTGGTGGTTCTCAAGAATAGAAACAATCATGCGCGGGATCGCGACCAAGGTTCCATTCAGTGTTGCAACAGGTGATGTTCCATTGTCGCCACGAGTACGAATGTTTAACCGGCGCGCCTGAAACTCGCTGCAATTAGAGGTGCTGGTGACTTCGCGATAAGCGTTCTGGGTAGGAATCCACGCTTCGCAATCAAATTTGCGGTTTGCACTTGAGCCCAGATCTCCTGTTGCGACATCAATAACGCGATAAGGAATCTCCATCGCGTTGAGGAAATCTTTCTCCCATTGCAATAGACGCTTATGTTCTTCTGCTGCTTGTTCTGGCGCACAGAATGAGAACATCTCGACTTTCTCAAATTGGTGAACTCGAATAATCCCGCGGGTATCTTTTCCGTACGAACCCGCTTCGCGACGGAAACATGGAGAATATCCCGCGTAACGAAGTGGTAGAGATTTCGCATCCAAGATTTCATCCATGTGATACGCAGCAAGCGGGACTTCACTCGTGCCGACTAAATAGAAATCATCCTCTTTGAGATGAAAGACGTTTTCGGCAGCTTGTCCGAGAAATCCAGTTCCTTCCATAGCTGCTGGCTTCACAAGTACAGGAGGAATGACTGGGATAAATCCTGCTTTGGTTGCAGATGCAATCGCATAATTAACTAAGGCAAGTTCGAGAAGAGCTCCCACTCCAGTGAGGTAATAGAAGCGAGCCCCAGAAACTTTTGCGCCGCGCTCCGTATCAATTGCGCCCAAGATCTTGCCAAGCTCAACATGATCTTTTGGTGCGAAATCAAACTTACGTGGAGTTCCAACCTCTTCAATAACTTTGAAATCTGCCTCGCCACCAATAGGGGCAGCAGTATCAACGAGATTCGAGATCTCCATAGCAACCTTTTTAAAGTCGCTTTCTGTGGAATTTTTCTTCGCTTCGGCTTCTTTTACTGCAGCCGATAAACTCTTTGCTTTTTCAAGGAGCACAGCTTTCTCATCACCTTTAGCAGCGCCTACTGATTTAGAGAGTGTGTTCTGTTCAGCGCGCAGCGCTTCAAATTCCACAATTGCAGCGCGACGAATTTCATCAGCTGCTAGCGCTTTGTCGACGAGTGAGACATCTTCGCCACGAGCTTTCTGGGAGGCGCGTACTACATCAGGGTTATCCCGTAGTACTTTCACATCAATCATCTAAATCTTCTCTCCAGCGCGGACATCAGCAAGCCAAGAATCTGCCTCTTTAAATGAAGCATCTGCGGTTGCTGGTGTTGTGGTGGGAGCAACTTTATCGGCTCTGGGATATGAACCTAGATATCTCACATCTTCACAGATGCGGCGTAGCCCCATTAGTGCATCTCCTACGCGCTCTTCGTTGATATGACCTTCTGCATCAATGATGAAGTGGTAGTGACCGAGTTCGCGTCCGGTGGGTCGTGACTGAATGAAAGTTAGATTCACACCACGGACTGAAAATTCTGTGAGAACTTCAAGAAGTGCGCCGGCATGGTCTGCGCCAATAAACGCTGCTAGTGAAGTTCGATCATGTCCGGTTGCTGTAGGAACTGTTCCAGGTTTTCCAACTAAAACAAATCGCGTAACAGCTCCATCGTTATCGCCTATATTCGTGGCAACGGTGGATAACCCATATGTCTCTGCAGTAATTGGAGCTGCGATTGCTGCATCGAATTCATTTTTTGCCAGAGCCTGTGCAGCAGCTGCAGTTGATGATGTGATGATGATTTCGGCATCTGGATAATTCTTAGCGATAAATGTGCGGCATTGCGCCTCGGCGTGCGGATGGGTAGCAATCTTCTTGATTTGATTTTTCTCATTACCTTTACTAACCAGCAAAGCAAAAGTGACGGGAAGGGTTACTTCGCCATAAATAACGAGTGGTTCCCCTATTGCTAACTCATCAAGAGTTCGAGCTACAACACCTTCCACAGAGTTTTCGATTGGGACAAGAGCGCGATCTGCCTTGCCATGGCGTACCGCATCTAAAGCGGCGGTTACATTGGAGTATGGAAGAGATTCATCGCCAGATTGAGAGATGGTTCGCAGCGCGGCCTCAGTAAATGTGCCCGCAGGACCTAGGTATGCGTATCTCGTCACTGCGTAAGGATACTCGGCGCCTTGATAGAGAAGTGCGCACTTTATTAAGCAGCGCTCTGCCCGTTAGGCTTCGTTAATTATGGCGACAAATCTTCACTTCTCGAATATCGCATGGCGATCAGAAGTGGGGTTACAGCGCGAAGGAAATGAAGATTCTGGTTTTGTCTCTCCCAACATTCTTGCTGTTGCTGATGGCATGGGTGGATATATCGGTGGGGAAATCGCTTCGAGTACTGTCATCACAAAGCTTGCTGAATTAAATCCGATCCTCTCGAACCCAGAACTCGATAATGAATCTCGTGAAGATTTATTGCGATCTTCAATAACAACTATGGATAGCGCTATCGCTGAGATAGGCGCCCAACGTCCTGAATTGGTTGGGATGGGTACAACACTTACATCAATCTCGCTTTTTAATAATTATGTACTGCTCCTTCATGTTGGAGATTCTCGCGCTTATCGCATACGCGGAAAGAAGATTGAACAGATCAGTCACGATCACACTGTCGTTCAAGAGTTAGTTGATCAAGGCCGACTTACCTTGAATGAGATTGCTGATCACCCACAGCGATCCTTTTTAACTCAGGCAATCATGGGCAAAGAAAATCTCACCCCTATTTTGGTTGCCTATCCTGCCGTTAAAGGCGATAAGTATTTAGTGTGCAGTGATGGCCTTACTGCAGTAGTCGATGAAGGAAAGATTGTTCAAGCGCTACAAGAAGACTTACAAAGCGCTGTGAATACTCTGGTCGACCTTACATACAAGAATGGTGCGCCTGATAATGTCACGGTGATTGCAACCGAAATTGGAGAGTCTTCTCTCTCAATGGCTCCCACTTCTTTTGGAGCTGCATCATGAAAAGAATTCTCGGCGATCGTTACCAACTTGGCGCCATGATTGGCACCGGTGGAATGGCAGATGTTTATGTCGCAGAAGATCAACGCCTCCACCGCGAAGTTGCGGTCAAAATTCTGCGAAGCGATTTAGCTCGTGATCCTTCTTTTGTGGCGCGATTTAATAAAGAGGCCTTGGCTGTAGCAGCGCTCAACCACCCTGGAATTGTTTCGGTTTATGACTCCGGTAAAGAAGATACGCCTAGTGGAGCGATGCCGTACATAGTTATGGAATATGTAGAAGGAAAGACGCTACGTGAAATAATCCATAAAGGAGAGCGTTTTCCGCTGCAGCGCGCTGTAGAGATAGTCGAAGGGATTCTCGAAGCTCTTCAGTACTCTCACAAAAATGGCATCGTTCATCGCGATATCAAGCCGGGAAACATCATGATTACAGATTCTGGTGACACCAAGGTGATGGATTTTGGAATTGCTCGCGCGCTTGCAGATGGTGGTGCGACTATGACAAGCACGTGGAACATTGTTGGGACCGCACAGTATTTATCGCCAGAACAAGCCACTGGTGCTCAAGCTGACGCACGGAGCGATCTTTATTCAGTTGGATGCCTCTTTTATGAATTGGTTTCTGGTAAGCCACCCTTCACGGGAGATACACCTGTCGCAATTGCGTATCAACATGTCTCTGCCCCCCTTGTTCCAGTCACTGAAATTGAGTCAACACTTGATCCGGCACTTAATAATTTCTTTAGTGTTGCACTTGCTAAAGACCCTAGTGATCGTTACCAAAGCGCCCAAAACATGTTAAAAGATTTGAAGAAGTTGTCAAAAGGGGAGGGCATAACAACGCAAATCCCGCGTCAGAAGAAACCCGTTAATCGTCGAAATCGAATTGCCGCTATAGCGCTATCGCTTGTAGTTCTTGTTGGCGGAGTAAGTTTTGTGGTTTTCAATCCAAGCTCTACTTCAACTCAAATTCTTCCGAATGTTGTTGGTTTGACTGAAGTCGAAGCGCGGGCACAACTCTCGGGTTTCACGATCACAATTCAACGTGCACCAGATCCCCGTATTCCACGTGACCGAGTTTCAAATCAACTTCCACTGGCCACTACTCGAGTTTCTGAAGGTTCTGCGGTAACGCTAACGCTCTCGGATGGCCCGGGAGATGCAACAGTTCCTACTGGATTAATTGGTAAACCACTAGAAGAAGTACGTACTGCGTTAATTGCTGCAGGGCTCCGTGTAAGTCGCACTGTGGCTGTTGATTCTGAACAAGAGCCCGGAATAGTTCTTAAAGTGACACCTGAACCTGGAGCAACAGTAGAAGCTGGAACTGGTGTTGTATTGGAAATTGCTAGCGGAAATGTTCAAGTTCCGTCACTTGTGGGAATAACTGAAATTGAAGCTCGCACTCTGCTTACGCAAGCTGGGTTCTTTGTGAAGATTGTTGAAGTGTATGACGCTAATCAACCAATTGGAATTGTCTTAGCTCAAGCTCCTAATGCTGGTGAGACAAAAATAATTGGTTCTTCAGTAACGATTACAATTAACAAGTCGCCAAGCTAGCGACCCATAATTGGGTTGAGCCCTTCAGATCTTTTCCGCCCATCCTTATCGCCACACTCCACCAGCCAATTTCCGAGCATTTGATAACCGTGTTCTGTTAAAACAGATTCTGGATGGAATTGCACGCCATGAATAGGAAGTGTTTTATGGCGAATAGACATCACAACTCCACTCTCACTCTTTCCCGTAACTTCGATTTCTTCCGGAAGTGTCTTTTCTTCAATCGCCAATGAGTGATATCTCGTCGCAATAAAAGGTGTTGGGATCTCGCTGAGTACTCCAGAGTTATTGTGTGAGACTACTGATGTTTTTCCGTGAAGTAGTTCTGGTGCGCGACTTACAGTTGCCCCGTATGCAACTCCTATTGCTTGGTGCCCCAGACATACACCAAGAAGTGGTTTGTTTATTTCTGCACAACGTTTGATCATCTCGATTGATATACCAGCAGCTTCAGGTGTTCCAGGGCCAGGAGAAATCAAAATGCCGTCGTAATTATCAGCGGCATCAGCTTTGACTTCATCGTTGCGAACCACGGTGCACTCGGCGCCGAGTTGTTGTAGGTACTGCACGAGGTTGAAAACAAAGGAGTCGTAGTTATCGACGACCAAGATCTTTCTACTCACCCGTGCATCCTTTCGTGTATGTAGGCGGCCTGGTGTAATCTTCAGGCTATGCCTAAATCGCGTATTCGTAAGAAGAAGAAAGATAACCGCCCCGACCTCATTGCGGCGGAGACAAATCCTCTCGAGCTGGAAAGCCCCCGCTGGCTCGCTCCTACGATGATTAGCGCCTTCCTCATTGGGCTCTTCTGGATCGTTATCTTCTACGTCTCCCAAACCCAGTACCCGATCCCGAATATTGGGGCTTGGAACATGGTTGTGGGCTTCGCCTTTATTGGAGTTGGCTTCTCCCTCGCTACACGTTGGCGTTAATACCTCTTTATTAATTACACCCATGTAATTCTCCACAGGGTTATCCACCCCTGTGAATAGACCTCTTCCGCGAGAACTAAGCGCTTCGCGCCTACCCTTAGGCGCATGATCGAAGGCGTGCTCGGGGTTCTGGCTTACCTCATCACCGTTCTCGCAATCGCCGCGATTTCGATCCGGAGCATAGAGCTGTATCGCCGCATTAAAGCTGGCCAACCAGACCCAACTCGTAGCAATCACAAGGCGCGTCGCTTCGCGCTCATGGTTCGTGAAGTTCTCACTCACGCAAAGATGTTGAACTTCACAGGATCCGGAATTGCACACTGGTTTGTGATGATTGGTTTCGTTTCACTCTTTGGAACGTTAGTAACAGCGTATGGTCAAATCTTTGATCCACATTTCGTACTGCCAATTATTGGACATTGGGTTCCTTACAACTTCTTTGTTGAGTTAATAACTTGGCTAACCGGGATTTCCATTGTTGCGCTGATTGCCATTCGCCAAGTAACGAGATTTACCAACAAAGGTCGTACTTCACGTTTCTTTGGTTCTGGTTCATGGAAAGCATATTTTGTCGAAGCCACGATTCTTGCGATTGTTTTCTGTGTAATCGCACTTCGCGGACTTGAAGGCGCACTGCTTGGTGATAAAGCAAAACCTTTTGAATTCGCTCTATCTAGTCCAGCTGTTAATGCGTTCGAAAATCTCGATGTCGCAACGCTAGAAAAATGGATCGTTATTGTTGCAGCTCTAAAGATCATCGTCTCGATGACTTGGTTTATTGTGATTGCCGCAAACCTCACTATGGGCGTCGCATGGCACCGATTCTTAGCGCCATTCAATATCTTTTTTAAGCGTAATGTTTCTGCCACCCCAACTCTTGGTGCGCTGCCCGAGATGCTTTCTCATGGAAAACCAATTGATTTTGAAGATCCTAAGGAAGATGATGTATTTGGTATTGGAAAAGCCGCTGATATTTCCTGGAAAGGCTTGCTCGACATGGCGAGCTGCACTGAGTGCGGTCGTTGCCAATCACAATGCCCTGCGTGGCATACCGAGAAACCTCTCTCTCCGAAATTATTAGTGATGGCGATGCGTGATCACGCTCTTGCCAACCTTCCATCTGACAAACCAATTGTGGGCGAGACAATCTCTCCTGATGTGTTGTGGTCCTGCACAACATGTGGTGCGTGCGTCAACGAGTGCCCAGTCGATATCGAACATATCGACCACATCGTCAACATGCGTCGCTTCCAAGTTCTGGTGGAATCTGAATTCCCAACTGAACTCGGTGGAACATTTAGAAATCTCGAGAAAGCCGGAAATCCGTGGGGCGCTAACCGCATGGATCGCAACGCTTGGATCGCAGAGTGTGATTTCCCTGTTGAAGTAATCGAAGGTGCGCTACCCGATGAAGTTGAGTATCTCTTCTGGGTTGGATGTGCTGGCGCATATGAAGAGCGAGCTAAGAAAACCACTAAAGCTGTCGCGGAATTGCTTTATATGTCAGGCGTGAAATTCGGCGTCCTTGGTGCGCGCGAAACATGCACAGGAGATCCCGCACGTCGCGCCGGAAATGAATTTCTCTACCAGATTCTCTCTCGTGAGAACGTTGAAACCTTTAAAGAAGTCTATGTGAATTACAAAGGTAAAAAGAAAGTTGTTGTTACCTGTCCACATTGCTTCACCACAATTGGTCGCGACTATAAGCAACAAGGTTTTGAATTAGAGATGGTCCACCACACCCAATTACTCAATACCTTGGTTAAAGAAGGGCGTTTGAAGCCGGTTGCGCCTTCATCAAAGAAGTTGACGTATCACGATCCTTGTTATTTGGGTCGCCACAACCAAATTTATGAACCACCGCGTGAACTTCTTGAATCTACCGGCGTTGATTTAGTTGAAATGCCCCGCAATAAGGAACGCTCTTTCTGTTGCGGCGCTGGTGGTGGTCGCATGTGGATGGAAGAAAAACTAGGAACACGCATCAATATGAACCGCGTTGATGAAGCAATTGCTACCGGCGCCGAAGAAGTTGCAGTCGGATGTCCGTTCTGCAGAGTTATGGTGAGCGACGGAGTTAAAGGGCGCGAATCAGATGTTGAAGTTATCGATGTCGCTCAAGCGCTACTTCGTTCGGTTAAGAATGGTGGTAACCAGAGTGCCACCAATCAAACCGCCTAAGTGACCTCTCCAATCCACACCACCTAACACAAATCCAATCGCGAAGTTAATTCCTACAATTACTAATATTGAGCGCCATTCAATTCCGACTCGTTGACCTATCAGCGCCAACGAACCAAAGAGTCCAAAGATCATTCCGGAAGCGCCGATTGAGTAAACATAAGCAGGATTAAAGAGAACAGAGAGAGTCGAACCAGATAGCAAGGAAATAATAAGAATCAAGGTGAATTTCCCTCGTCCAAAGTAGGCCTCAACCGGAGTTCCCAGAGCGTGAAGTGCGTAGAGATTAAAAGCTAAATGCCATAACCCGCCATGGAGCAAAGCGACTGTAATAAGGCGGTAATACTCGCCGTTTTCCACATAGAAACGATTGAGTAATAATGCATCTTCGTAACCAACAACAGTTATTTGAAGTAAGTAGGAAGCTGCTATGAGGAAAACTAAAGTGCCAGTAAGGGTACGGCGCATTAATTTAGGATAGTGAAACTGAAGTTATCTTCACAGCTTGAACTGGGCGATCTGCGCCGCCAGTCTTTACTTCAGAGATCGCTTGCACAACTTTTTGTGAGGCTTCATCTTTAACTTCACCAAAGATTGTGTGTTTGCGATTTAGCCATGAGGTCTCAGCAACTGTGATAAAAAATTGTGAACCGTTTGTGCCAGGGCCAGCATTTGCCATCGCAAGTAAATAAGGTTTGCTAAAAGTTAGTTCGGGATGGAATTCATCTGCAAATCTATAACCAGGTCCACCTGTTCCAGTTCCGAGTGGATCTCCACCTTGAATCATGAAGCCTTTAATGACGCGATGAAAAACTGTGCCGTCATAGAGTGGTTGATTTGTTTTCTCGCCAGTATTGGGATTTACCCATTCGCGCATTCCAGCAGCAAGTTCTACAAAGTTAGCTACA
This sequence comes from Candidatus Nanopelagicaceae bacterium, assembly GCA_018882745.1. Lineage (GTDB taxonomy): Bacteria > Actinomycetota > Actinomycetes > Nanopelagicales > Nanopelagicaceae > MAG-120802. Next base: position 303 of record VFFD01000035.1, on the reverse strand, counting down.
GTCTTTGGTGCGTGATTAGGAAATAGTTCAATGACAACGTCGCCCATTGATGTATGAAGTGTGGCGCGTGAAATAGGTGGTGTATCAGTCATGTGGAGACTAGGGGAATCGAACCCCTAACCCCCTGCTTGCAAAGCAGGTGCTCTACCAATTGAGCTAAGTCCCCATATCGCAGCATCGAGAGCGTCGATATGGTGGGCCTAAGTGGACTTGAACCACTGACCTCTTCCTTATCAGGGAAGCGCTCTAACCAGGCTGAGCTATAGGCCCGCAAAACGGAAGCGCAAGGCTACCTGACTTGCG
>VFFD01000034.1 GCA_018882745.1 Candidatus Nanopelagicaceae bacterium | reverse complement strand
CCCAGGAACACCGATATTTTCGCCATTCACAGTTAAGTTGATCGCTCCTGCATTTCCAATGACAACATAGAGAAGTTGATTATCAGAGAATGTGCGCTCTTCTCCCTGACGAATGCGACCGCTGAATTGTGTTGTACCAGTGCTATCGCTAATTGCAACCCATGAAAGTCCATTAACACCTTTGAGGGTCACTTCTACGCCATTGCGTTTTGCAGCTGCTGGCGAATCTTTACTTGTCTCCGAATTTGATGAGGAGGTAACTGTTGTTGAATTGTTTTCTCCACTTGAGAGAAGTCCAACTCCGAAAATCGCAAAAGCAAATACACCAGCTGCAACTCCCCCAAGTGCTTTCCACGAGAGCGGCTTACGCTCTTTCTTTGCAGCTGTCGCGTTAGTGTCATTCAACAAATCTCTGATTGATTTACTCAAAGGAATTGTTTGTGATTCAAAAGCCAGAAGCACTTCGCTATCGCCGACACCGCAGATTCGCGCAATTGTTCTGATGTGTCCTCGAGCATAAGTAGGTCCACCGCAGGTGCTGAAATTATCTCGCTCTAAATCTTCGATAACAGAAGTTGGGATGCGAGTGCGCGCAGAAAGCTGATCAACAGTAAAACCTGCTGACTTTCGCATTTCTTTAAGCGACGAACCGACTGACATATCTGCCTCGCAACTGTGGGGTGGGGCGCAAATTGTACGAGGCTCACTCTTTACTAGACAACCCCAGAATAAGAATTGGCCGAGCGCTAACCCTTCCGAATCACCCCTGAATAACTTCGAGAACTGATGCCAGGTCTTCCTGCTTCACCAGAACGACGCGAGCCTTAGAACCTTCTGAGGGTCCAACAATTCCGCGGCTCTCCATCAAATCCATAAGGCGTCCAGCTTTAGCAAATCCAACTCTTAACTTTCGTTGCAACATCGACGTTGAACCAAACTGTGTGCTCACAACTAATTCAATTGCTTGAATCAACAACTCTTTATCATCGCCAATCTCATCATCGCCAGAGCGAGCAGTAATGACTGGTTTTAAAATATCTTCGCGATAGACCGGCTTTAGCTGTGATTTAACGTGCGAAACTACAGATTCAATTTCACGTTCGGAGACATACGCGCCTTGAATACGCATGGGCTTGCTGGCTCCCATTGGAAGGAAGAGCCCGTCTCCTTGTCCTACTAGTTTTTCCGCTCCTGGAGTATCGAGAATAACTCGCGAGTCAGCAAGCGATGAGGTCGCAAACGATAATCGAGATGGCACATTAGCTTTGATAAGCCCAGTGACGATATCAACGCTAGGGCGTTGAGTTGCAATAACGAGGTGGATACCTGCTGCACGCGCGAGCTGGGTGATGCGAACAATGCAATCTTCAACATCACGCGCTGCAACCATCATGAGATCTGCAAGCTCGTCGATGACAACAAGTAAGTATGGATACGGTTCAAGTGCTTGATCAGAACCTTCTTTAGCCACAACTTTCCCAGCCCGAACTGCTTTGTTGAAATCATCGATATGCCTAAATCCATAGGTTGAAAGATCGTCATAACGCATATCCATTTCCCGTACCACCCACGCCAAAGCTTCTGCAGCTTTCTTTGGGTTGGTGATAATTGGGGCAATTAAATGTGGAATGCCATCGTAAGCATTGAGCTCAACGCGCTTTGGATCAATCAGAATGAGTCGTACATCATTGGGTGTTGCGCGCATCAAGATTGATGTGACAAGTGAGTTAATCATCGAAGACTTTCCAGCGCCCGTTGCGCCTGCAACTAAGAGATGCGGCATCTTCGCCAAATTCGCGCAGATAAAGCTTCCTTCTACATCTTTACCGAGAGCAATCACCATCGGATGGTGGTCATTTCCAGCAACGCTGGATCGAAGCACATCACCGAGTGAAACAATCTCACGATCAGTATTTGGAATTTCAATTCCTACTGCAGACTTACCTGGGATCGGCGAGAGAATTCGAACATCGCTACTAGCGACCGCGTAGGCAATGTTTTTGCTGAGCGCGCTGATTGCTTCGACCTTAACACCTGAGCCCAACTCAACTTCATAACGAGTGACAGTTGGTCCCCGCATAAATCCAGTAACTTCGCAATCAATCTCGAATTGAGCAAAGACCTCAGTCAGAGCGGCAACTACTTGATCATTTGCCTTGGTTTTACCCTTTGTCGCAGGAGTGCTGCGCAAAAGATCCATTGATGGAAGTTCGTAGGAATCACTCGAGGAGAGAACTAATTGGACCGGCCTTGAAGGCTTGGCCGGCGCCTCAGCCTTGGGTAAATCCGTTCTAGGAATTTCTACCGTGAATTCTTCGTCAAAACTCTCTTCATCAATCTCTTCTTCATCTTCTTTATTTACAAACTCTTGCACTAAAGGGGTTTCAAAAGGAGGTGTATCTGAAATTTCGAATTCTTCTGCTTTGCGTTCTCGTCGCTCTTCCAGCGCAGAGCCAACTTTGTTAGTTGCTCCAGAGAGCAGCCCTTTAATAACTGTAAGGATCTTGGAGAATGGAGTTGCGGTAATGACAAGCGCACCGAAGAAAAGAGTAAGAATCAAGATTGGAATAGCAAGAACATCAGTCACAAGTGCTACAAGTGGAGTCGAAACGCCGTAACCAATCCACCCTCCACCTTCGCGCATAGCGGTCGCACCAGTATTGATAGAGGTTGGATTAATGATGTGGATGAGCCCCGTTGAACTCAAAACAAGTAATAAAGAACCAATCGTGATGCGACCCGTAGCGGCTTTATCTTGTGGGGCGCGGAAGAGGCGGAGCGCAAAGTAACCAAAGAGAACAGGTGTGAGTATCGCAAGGCGACCAACGGCTCCATAGAAGAAGGCATATGAAGCGCGGCCAAACCAATTATCAAGGTGCCACCACGACGTTGCAGCTGCGATAAGCGCAACAATTAAAAGGAGTAATCCAAGACCATCACGCTGATGTTCGGGATCGAGATCTTTCGCGCCACGAGTTACAAATCGAATGGATGCGCCAAGAGCTTTTGCAAAGGAGCGCCAGATGGCTCCGAAGGCGCGCGCAACCGAACTAGCGATTCCGCCACCTTTTCGAGGAGAAGACTTCTTTGCCACAACGAAAAATCGTATTAGAAATGATTTTTCTTAACTAAGAGGCGCGCCGCCCACAGTGGTCGACTAGACCTCAATGACTACGGGAACAATCATCGGGCGACGACGATGTTCTTCTCCGACCCAACTTCCAACAGTCTTACGGACGACTTGTGAAAGTTGGTGAGTTCCATTGATTCCACCAGCAACAGCTCCTGCAAGAGCGCGTTCGATTCTTCCTTTGACCTCTTCAAAGAGAGCTAGATCTTCGGCAAACCCTCGAGCATGAATATCAGGTCCAGCAACAATTTTCCCCGTTTGTGAATCGATTACGACAATCACTGAAATGAAACCTTCTTCTCCAAGAATACGGCGATCTTTGAGTGAAGCTTCGGTGATATCACCAATACTCTGTCCATCAACATAGACATAACCGACGGGAACTGCGCCTACGACGTGAGCTTTTCCATCCGCCAAATCAACGACGACTCCATTATCAACTACAACAGTATTTGAGCGTTTCACTCCAGTTGAGATTGCCAATTCAGCATTAGCTCGCATATGTCGCCATTCACCATGAACTGGCATCACATTCTTCGGCTTCACTACGTTGTAGCAGTAAAGAAGTTCGCCAGCCGCAGCGTGGCCAGATACATGCACCAGAGCATTGCCTTTGTGGACTACTTTCGCGCCGAAACGCGTGAGTTCATTGATGACGCGATAAACCGAATTTTCATTTCCTGGGATCAGTGATGAAGCAAGAATTACGGTATCTCCTTGTCCTACTTTAATGCGGTGATCACCATTGGCCATGCGCGATAGCGCTGCAAGTGGTTCGCCTTGAGAGCCAGTACAGACGAGCACAATGTTGTCGCCAGCATCATCTATCTCATCAATATCAATCAGGGTGTTTGGTGGAATATGTAAATATCCCATCTCCCCCGCTAGCGACATATTGCGAACCATTGAACGGCCAACAAATGCCACTTTTCTGCCATGCGTGAAGGCGATATCAATAACTTGTTGAATGCGATGAACGTGAGAAGCAAAAGAGGCCACAATCACGCGTCGTTTTGTTCCGCCTATGACTCGATCAAGAACCGGCATAATTTCACGTTCGGAAGTTGTGAATCCAGGAATATCTGCATTGGTGGAATCCACCATAAATAAATCAACGCCTGAGGCGCCAAGAGAAGCAAAACGCGCAAGATCTGTGGTGCGCCCGTCCAGTGGCAATTGGTCCATCTTGAAATCACCAGTGTGGAGAACTACACCCGCGGGAGTTTTGATAACAACTGCGAGCGCATCAGGAATGGAGTGGTTAACCGCAATAAACTCCAAATCAAATGGCCCAACTTTTCGAGTTTGACCTTCTCTTACTTCAATGGAGATTGGTGAGATACGTCTTTCTTTTAACTTACCTTTTGAGAAAGCCAAGGTGAGCGCAGAGCCAATAACAGGAATGTCTTCTCGTTCTCTAAGCAGATAACCAAGAGCGCTGATGTGGTCTTCGTGCCCATGAGTCAGAAATACCGCCACAACATCTTTCAGGCGATCTCGAATATAAGAAAAGTCAGGGAGGATGAGATCAACGCCAGGTTGATTCTCTTCAGGGAAGAGAACGCCGCAATCAACAATGAGGAGTTGGCCTTGATATTCAAAGACCGTCATGTTGCGGCCAACTTCACCAAGACCGCCTAAGGCAACAATACGTAGGGTCTTATCTTGAAGTTGTGGCGGCAACCCTAAATCGGGATGCGGATGATTCATTAGTTAACGTTCACGCCGCCGGCGCGAAGATCCTCTCGTAGTTGGGAAACTTGTGATGGAGTTGCATCGACAAGTGGGAGTCTAACTTTTCCTCCTGGCAGCCCCATCATGGAGAGCGCAGCTTTTGTGAGGATTGCACCTTGAGTGCGGAATGTTCCGGTATACACCGGCAAAAGTTTCTGGTGAATCTCAAGTGCTTTAGCGTTATTTCCCGCGAACCACGTATCGAGCATCGCACGAAGATCTGCTCCAACAGTATGGCCGCATACAGAAACAAATCCCACAGCGCCCACCGAAAGTAATGGAAGATTCAAAATGTCATCACCGGAATACACGGGAATGCCACAACGCTTGATTACCCACGACGTTGATGCAACATCACCTTTCGCATCTTTCAAGGCAACAATATTTGGGTGCTCAGCTAACTTCACGATGGTATCGGGTTCAATCTGCGCTCCCGTACGACCTGGGATGTCATAGAGCATGACTGGTACATTCGTGGCATCTGCCATCGCTCGAAAGTGCGCTTCAATTCCAGCTTGAGGAGGTTTGTTGTAGTACGGAGTTACGACAAGAAGTCCATCAGCTCCTGCTTTAGCCGCCATTTCTGCTTGCTCAACAGAATGCGATGTTTCATTGTTTCCAGCACCAGCAATTACTTTGGCGCGACCGCTGACTGCGCTGCGCACAACTTTGATGATTTCAATCTTCTCGTCATCAGATGTAGTGGGAGCTTCACCCGTTGTTCCATTAACAACGATTCCATCGTGGCCAGTTGAGACTAAGTGAGATGCGAGTTTTTCTACTCCAGACCAATCAATAGATAAGTCATCTTTAAAAGGCGTCACCATCGCGGTCAGCAAGCGACCAAACGGTGGTGTAATCGACATGCGCTAAGGCTACTACGCCTGCCCTACGGCGCGACGCGACCGGATTTTTCAAAGGCCGCATAGGTAAGCGGCATTAAACGAGCGAAATGCTCTTCCATTTTCTCGGCAACCATCTCGATCTCGCGCTGCGGATAGCTTGGGAAATGCGATCCTTCGCGGCTCGTGCGCAGCGAGAGGAAATTCATTAAAGCGCGAGCATTCATCGTCACGTACATTGAGGAATAGAGCGCGACTGGTAGAACTGCGCGCGCAACTTCTCGAGCAATTCCTGCATCTAGCATTTTCTTGTAATTTGCATATGCAAGAGTGTATGTCTCTTTCATGGCAGCAACAGAAACTTCGTATTGTTCTGGCGTTCCATCAACGAAGACGTAGTGTCCCGTCTTCCCTGTTTGAACTAACTTACGTTCCTTATTAGGAACATAGAAGACTGGTGAAAGTTCACGATAACGACCGCTTTCTTCGTTATATGACGCGATTCGATGGCGCATGAATTCTCGGAAGACAAAGATAGGCGCGCTAACAAAGAATGTCATGGAGGTATGTTCGAATGGCGAGCCATGGCGCTCGCGCGCCAAATAATTAATGAGACCCGCTGAGCGAGAAGGGTCGGCGTTGATTTCATCGAGTGAATTCTCTCCGGCAGTTGAAACACGAGCTGCCCAAATAACATCGGCATCGTTGGCACTTGCTTTTACCAATTCGACCGTGACATCGTCGCGAAAGACAATTTCTGGGTGCTGCGTTGGATCGTTCGATTCACTCACGAGCGCGACCTTATCCATTGACCGGCTTAGGGTTGGGATTTTCTACGGCAGAATTGGCGCGTGTCATTGAGCGGAGCTCCCTTCAACAAGCGGACTGTGTTGCGCGATTCACTCGCCGTCGCAATCCCAGTCGGGACCTATGGAGCCGCTTTTGGAGCAGCATCGGTTGCCGCCGGATTCTCGATACTGCAAACCTGTTTACTTTCATTACTGCTTTTTTCTGGAGCCTCTCAATTTGCAGTTGTTGGCGTGATGGGCGCTGGCGGTTCTGCGCTAAGTGCGATCGCAACAGGTTCTTTACTGGGATTTCGCAATGGACTCTACGGCTTGAAAATGGCTCCTATTCTCAAGCTACGTGGATTAAAGAAAATTATTGGTGCACAACTCACGATTGATGAATCAACAGGAGTAGCCATTGGCCAGGAACCTCGCGGAGTCGAAGCTAGCCGTTATGGTTTCTGGGCTACGGGAATTGGCGTCTATGTTTTTTGGAATTTATTTACCCTCTTAGGTGCCAAAGGAGCGCAAGCAATTGGTGATCCCTCTGCATGGGGACTTGATGCCGCAGTTCCTGCAGCATTTCTTGGACTCGTCTGGCCCAGACTTATTGATACAAAAACTCGATTCGTTGCTATCGCAGCTGCACTTCTAGCCATCGCACTAACTCCTATTGCACCTGCTGGGGTTCCCATTATCGCAACGGTAACGATCGCTGTAATTATCGGATGGAGACGATCATGACTCCTATCTGGATTGCCACTTTGGCCACAAGCCTCATCTGCTTTATCTTGAAAGTAGTTGGATACTCTCTACCAGAATCAATCTTGAATAAGCCGGTTGTGCAGCGCATCAATTCCCTGATCCCCATTGCTCTATTGAGCGCTCTTGTAGCGGTACAGACCTTAGGAAGTGAGAAGTCAGTAGAAATTGATCACAGATTAGCTGGAGTTGTCGTCGCAGGTATTGCCTTGAGTTTTAAAGCTAGTTTCCCCGTCATGATGCTTCTGGCCGCAGTCACGTCTGCATTTATCTATAACCTCTAGATAATTTTAAGCGCTTCGAGCTTCGCCTTTAAATCAATATCGGATGGCTCGGTTAAGTGAGTGCCATCTGAGAAAACAATGACGGGAATTGAGCGCTGTCCACCATTAATCTCAATGACTTTCTCTGAAGCAGACGCGTCAGCTTCAACATCAATGAGTGTATATTCGACGTTGAGTGAATCTAATAGGCGCTTAGAACGACGGCAATCTCCGCACCAATCTGCGCTATACATTGTGATTTGCGATGACATATCTGCTCCGTTCGTAGTTTTCTTATAGTTCCATTAAGTGTTCGAGCCCAAAAGTAAGACCTGGACGATTCATTACTTCTCGCACTGCTAACAAGACTCCGGGCATAAAACCACTGCGGTCAATCGAATCGTGTCGAATGGAGAGGGTTTCGCCTTGATCCCCCAACAGAACTTCTTGATGTGCAACAAGGCCACGTAGTCGTACAGAGTGCACGGGAACATCTCCCACTTTGGCGCCACGAGCACCATCGAGCGCGCTAGAAGTTTTATCTGGCATCGCAGGGCGATGTGCGGATTTTCTTGCTTCGCTAATCATCTCTGCAGTTCGCGAAGCAGTTCCTGATGGAGCATCAGCTTTATCAGGATGATGTAATTCAACAATTTCTACCGATTCGAAATAGCGAGCTGCTTTGGCTGCAAACTGCATCATCAGCACAGCGCCGAGTCCGAAGTTTGGGGCGATGACAGCTCCCACTTTTGGATTATTGGATAACCAATTTCTGACTTGAGAGAGTTTCTTCTCATCAAATCCAGTGGTACCTACAACTACGTTTATTCCATGTGTGATTGCAAATTCTAAATTCCTCATAACAGAGTCAGGATGGGTGAAATCAACAACGACTTGGGCTCCATTTGATGTAAGTAGGTCGAGTGAGTCTCCGAGATCAATCTGGGTTACTAGCTTCAAATCGGAGGCGCTCGAGATAGCTTTGACGGTTTCTGCACCCATGCGACCTTTAGCGCCAAGAACGGCAACGTTGATTGTCATAATGCCATCACCTTTACTTCATCACTCGATCAAATACTGAACGCTTGGAGAATGGTCCCACAACAGCCAGCGTCGGCGCTGCATGCAGAATCTCATCGGCTAAGGCGCGGATTCCAGCGCTGTTTACCTCAGATACCTCTTTGAGGATCTGGTCAAAACTCATAATTTCGCCATAGACCAACTCACTCTTGCCAATTCTGCTCATGCGCGAACCAGTATCTTCTTGGCTTAACACCAGCGCACCACTCACTGCACCTTGTGCGCGGGAGAGCTCTTCATGAGTTAAGCCATTCTGTGCGACATCATGGAGAACATCGCGCATAATCGAAATGACTTCGGGAGCTTTTGTTGGATTACATCCTGCGTAAAATCCTATAAATCCGCTTCCAGCAAACTGCTGGGCATACGAATAAACCGAATATGCCAGGCCGCGTTTTTCTCGAATCTCTTGGAAGAGACGAGATGACATTCCTCCACCAAGCGCTGCCGAAAGTACGCCCATGGTGAAACGACGCTTATCGTCACGAGCAACTCCCGGCATACCTAAAAATAGATGGGCCTGCTCAGTTTTGCGATTGAGAATTCCGATGTTCTTCTTGGAGTTCTTACGTACCAAGGTGTTGGCTCGAAGGTTGTAATCACTCTTCGGATGATCCAAGAAACCATCTCTAGACATTGCTTTGATGACCTGGTCAACGACTTTCTGGTGCTTCAGATTTCCAGCTACTGCAATCACAATATCTTGAGGAAGATAGCGCTTTTTGTAGTAATTGAAGATCGAATTACGGGTTAAAGATTTGATGGATTGGGTGGTTCCCAGGATTGGTCGGCCAAGTGTTGTATCTCCATAAAACGTTTCTGCGAAGAGTTCGTGCACGAGGTCTGAAGGGTCATCATCACGCATGGAGATTTCTTCTAAAACTACCTTGCGTTCTGCATCAACATCTTCAGGACGGGCGACTGAGGAGGTGACGAGATCAGAAATAACATCGATAGCAAGCGGTAAATCGTTATCAATCACACGTGCGTAGAAGCAGGTGTATTCCTTGGAGGTAAAAGCGTTCATTTCGCCACCGACGGCTTCGATCGATGATGAGATATCAAGGGCGCTACGAGTCTTAGTGCCTTTGAAGAGCAGGTGCTCTAAGAAGTGAGATGCGCCAGCAACTTTGGTGGATTCATCACGTGAGCCAATATTGACCCAGATTCCGTAAGCGGCTGAGCGGACTCCAGGAATTTCTTCCGTGACAATACGAAGACCGCTCGGAAGAACGGTCTTACGTACAGTCATAAGTTAAGAGTTACTCGCTTGCTGAATCAGATGCGGCGCCATCTTCAAGGACTGGGATAAGTGAGAGCTTGCCCTTTGGGTCAATTTCACCGATCTCAACATTTACCTTGTCGCCGACCTTCATAACATCTTCGAGATTCTCGATGCGCTTTCCTCCATGCATCTTGCGAATCTGTGAGACGTGAAGGAGTCCATCTTTGCCAGGAAGAAGATTCACGAATGCTCCAAATGTTGCAAGCTTTACAACGGTTCCGTTGTAGCGCTCTCCCACTTCTGGAAGTTTCGGATCTGCAATTCCGAGAATCTGTGCTTTAGCAGCATCAGCAGCGGTGCCGTTGGTGGCTCCGATAAAGATTGTGCCGTCATCTTCAATTGAGATTTCTGCGCCAGTCTCTTCTTGGATCTGGTTGATGACTTTGCCCTTAGGACCAATCACCGCTCCGATTTGATCGACTGGAATCTTGATGGAGATGATGCGTGGAGCGAGCGGATTCATATCATCCGGACGATCGATTGCATCATTCATAACATTAAGAATCGCAAGGCGCGCTTCTTTCGCTTGGTGGAGCGCGGCAGCAAGAACGCTGGCTGGGATTCCATCAAGTTTTGTATCGAGCTGGAGCGCAGTTACGAAATCTTTAGTTCCGGCGACCTTGAAGTCCATGTCACCGAATGCATCTTCGGCGCCAAGGATGTCAGTAAGGGCGACATATTCCGTCTTTCCATCAACATCATCAGAGATAAGACCCATTGCGATACCTGCGACGGGCGCCTTCAATGGAACACCAGCGTTGAGTAGCGAAAGCGTTGAAGCACAGACCGAACCCATTGATGTTGAACCATTGGATCCAAGAGCTTCAGATACTTGGCGAATTGCATAAGGGAACTCTTCACGCGCTGGAAGAACTGGCAAGAGTGCACGTTCTGCAAGTGCGCCATGGCCAATCTCGCGGCGCTTCGGAGAACCTACGCGACCGGTCTCGCCTGTGGAGTATGGCGGGAAGTTGTAGTTATGCATATAACGCTTATGGTCTTCAGGATTCAACGTATCAAGTTGTTGTTCCATCTTGAGCATATTGAGAGTGGTGATTCCCAAGATCTGAGTTTCGCCACGTTCGAAGATTGCAGAGCCGTGTACGCGTGGGACAACTTCAACTTCTGCGGTCAATGGACGGATATCGCGAAGTCCGCGACCATCGATACGAATCTTGTCGCGTAATACACGCTGGCGAACGAGCTTCTTAGTAAGAGAGCGGAATGCAGCAGGAATCTCTTTTTCGCGACCTTCAAATGAAGCAGCAAGTGATTCATTGACTGATGCGGAGATGCGATCGATTTCTGTTTCGCGTTCTTGCTTTCCAGAAATTGTGAGCGCTTTTGCCAGATCAGCTTTCGCAGCTTTTTCTACCGCTTCGAAAGCATCAGCTTGGTAATCAAGGAAGACTGGGAATTCAGCGGTCGGCTTAGCGGCAACCTTTGCAAGCTCAAGTTGTGCTTCGCATAGCGTGCGAATAAATGGCTTTGCAGCATCAAGGCCCTGGCCAACAATCTCTTCTGTTGGAGCAGCAGCGCCACCAGCAATAAGTCCAATGGTTTTTACTGTGGCTTCAGCTTCGACCATCATGATCGCAACATCATCGCCAGCAATGCGACCAGCAACGACCATATCGAATACGGCGCGCTCCAGATCGCTGTGATTAGGGAATGCCACCCATTGTCCATCGATGAGTGCAACGCGCACGCCACCAATCGGACCTGAGAATGGAAGTCCTGCTAATTGTGTTGACATCGAAGCTGCATTGATAGCAACAACGTCATACATATGGTCTGGATTGAGTGCCATGACAGTCACAACAATCTGTACTTCGTTACGTAGACCTTTAATAAAGGATGGACGAAGTGGGCGATCGATAAGGCGACAAGTCAGAATCGCATCTTCTGATGGACGACCTTCGCGGCGGAAAAATGATCCTGGGATCTTTCCTACGGCGTACATACGCTCTTCAACATCTACCGTTAGTGGGAAGAAGTCGAATTGATCGCGTGGTGACTTTGAAGCGGTCGTTGCTGAGAGCAACATCGATTCGTCGTCGAGGTATACAACTGCAGTTCCTGCAGCTTGGCGCGCTAGGCGGCCGGTTTCAAAACGAATCTCTCGTTTTCCAAATTTTCCGTTGTCAATTGTTGCAACGGCAGACTTAACGTCTTGACCCTCCATGGGTCTCTCCTATTCTCTATCACCAGCGCACTGGCAGAGAATGGATCTTCGATCGAAGCCCACGGCGTTCTTGTATAGATCCGTAAGCCACCACCGAGGACCAATCGTCTGGTGCTGCGCTGGGTATTTATTTAATTGTTCAGCAAACTAGCGGCGGATGCCGAGTTTGTCGATGATCGCGCGATAACGAGCGATATCTGTCTTTGCAAGGTATTGCAAAATTCTGCGACGGCGACCTACGAGGAGCAATAGACCACGACGGTTGTGGTGATCATGTTGGTTGGTCTGTAGGTGCTCAGTTACTTGTTCAATTCTCTTAGAGAGAAGTGCAACCTGTGCTTCGGGGCTTCCTGTGTCTGATGCAGAGGCGCCAAACTTGGTGATGATTTCTTTCTTTTCGGCAGGTGTTAATGCCATGGTCTAACTTCCTTTACATCTTTCACGAGGGCCCTCGGTCTTACGCACGAGCGCACGCTTTCTCGCTTGAGGGGTGAAATCTACCAGCGGGCCTTATATATCTAAAATCGAGAGGAAATCACGCGTGAGAATGAGTCAATTTCCGAGCTTCATCGCAATCAATCTTCATCTGTACTAATAGATCTTCGAGGCCACCGAATTTGATGGTGTCTCGTAATCTCCAGCCAATTTCAACTGTTGCTTCTTGATCGTATAAATCTAAATCATCACGATCGAGTGCATATGCTTCAACTTGTCGGCCACGAGCGCCATCAAAGGTTGGATTCGTTCCGATTGATATTGCAGCAGGCCACTTGTGGTTTCCGACGCTTAACCAGCCCGCGTAAACACCATCTGATGGAATTGTGGCATCGGCGCCTAACCCAATATTTGCAGTCGGATAGCCAATAGTTCTACCGCGCTTTTCACCATGTATCACGGGCCCCACGAGTTGGTGTGGACGAGTTAGAAGTTGATTTGCGATTTCAATATTTCCGGCGCGAATTGCTTCGCGAATTCGAGTTGAAGAAACTGTGATGTCACCCTGAGTTTGAAGTGGCATCGCCTTTACCTTAAAAGGCGAGTTCTCTGCTAAGAATTTCACATCGCCAGCAGCTTTCGCTCCGAAAGTGAAATTCTCTCCGACAATAACTATTTGTGGTTCAAAGATTGGAAGAAGAACTTGGTCGATAAATTCTTGTGGCGATAGCTTCGAGAAAGCTTCGGTGAAATTTATGACAGCCACGGTAGACGCTCCGTGCGTTGCCAGTTGATGGACGCGATTCTTGATGGTCAATAATTTCGTTGGGGTGCGATCGGGTGCAAAAACTGCGGTGGGATGGGGATCGAAAGTTACGGCAATTACCGGAAGTCCAGCCTTGATTCCTTCATTCAGTATCGCTTGGTGGCCTTGATGGACGCCATCAAAAATTCCGATTGCGACGGCAGCGCCATGGATTGGTGCTCCATGCCATGTTATGTCAGGAATGAATCTCATCGTGCGCGCATTCTTTCATGAATTGAAAACTGTTAGTGGTTGGGCGCCGTACTCTCGATTCTCGAGAATTGCTACCGCATCACCGTTTGGTCCAATCGCAACTCCTACTCCCGAAAACTCTGATTTTGTGAGAGATCGACCGAAAGAGAGTTCTTGCATTTCTTGTAGATTGATGTGGCGAATTGGCAGCACCACTGCAATATTTTCTGCCAGCGAGCGAACTACAGGGTTATCAATAGCGCTGCAATCTTCGAGAGTAAATGGTGAGACTTCTGTTCGCCTTAAAGATATGAGATGCCCTCCAACTCCGAAGGACTCTCCCAGATCACGAGCAATCGAACGGATGTAAGTACCAGCGGAACACTCCACATCAATATCGACATCGATGAAATCTCCATGTCTTATTCCAAGAATCGCTAGTGAATGAATTGTGACTTCGCGAGCCGGGATATCGACTTCTTTACCTTGGCGCACCAGATCATATGCGCGATCTCCACCAATCTTGATTGCTGAAACTTTGCTTGGGACTTGCATGATGGTTCCGACTTGTTTGGCAAGTAAATCTCTTATCTCACTTTCGGATACCTTTGAAGTGTCGCTCGTTGAGATGACCTGGCCTTCTTTGTCATCGGTCGAAGTACTTTGTCCTAGTCGAATTGTTGCAAGATAACGCTTCTTGCCATCGGTGATGTATTGGAGAAACTTAGTTGCGTTATTTATTCCAAGCACAAGAACTCCGGTTGCCATCGGATCGAGAGTTCCTGCATGTCCTACACGCTTTGTACCAAGCTTCTTACGAAGATGGGCAACAACATCATGGCTTGTGATTCCTGAGGGTTTATCAATAACGACAAACCCATGCTTTACCTTCATTCTGTTTCGCGGATACGAGGCGCTCGATAGGGATCTGAACCGCTGATGGGTTGTGCGGTATCACGGAGATGAGCAAT
>VFFD01000069.1 GCA_018882745.1 Candidatus Nanopelagicaceae bacterium | reverse complement strand
TTGATTGGCATCAGAAGTGGAAACAAGTTTTGGATTGGCAGCCGCCCTTTGCGAAATGGTTTGTTGGAGGAGATCTCAACGACTCGTATAACGCACTTGATCGCCATGTTCTAGAAGGTCGCGGAAATCGAGTGGCTTTTCTCTTTGAAGGTGAACCTGGAGACACTCGCACAATCACTTATGCAGAATTACTCACAGAAGTTAAGAAGACAGCCAACGCACTTCTCTCACTAGGAATTAAAGATGGAGACCGAGTAGCGATTTATATGCCGATGATTCCCGAGGCTGCGATTGCGATGTTGGCATGTGCGCGAGTGGGAGCTGCTCATAGCGTTGTCTTTGGTGGATTCTCTGCCGATTCATTATTGGCCCGCATTCAAGATGCTGATGCGACTCTGGTGATTACTGCCGATGGTGGATTCCGCAAAGGTGGAGCTTTTGGATTAAAGGCGATTGTTGATGAAGCCCTCAAAGGCGAAACAAATGTTAAGAACGTTCTGGTAGTAAAGCGCACGGGACAAGATATTTCGATGACTCCGCGCGATGTGTGGTGGCATGACTTAGTTGAAAAACAGAGCGCTGAACATGAAGCCACTGCATTTGATAGCGAGCATCCCCTCTTCATTCTTTACACCTCAGGAACTACTGCAAAACCCAAAGGTATTGCGCACACAACCGGCGGATATCTCACTCAGGCAGCTTTTACCCATCGCATCGTCTTTGATCTCAAGCCCGAAACGGATATCTATTGGTGCACCGCCGATGTTGGATGGATTACCGGACATTCTTATGTTGTATACGGGCCTTTGATTAACGGCGCGACACAAGTTATGTATGAAGGAACTCCTGATACGCCCCATAAAGGTCGCATCTTCGAGATGATCGAAAAGTATGGAGTGACAATTCTTTATACCGCTCCCACACTCATTAGAACGTGGATGAAGTGGGGCGATGAATATCCCAATAAGTTCAATTTGAAATCGCTCCGCTTACTTGGGTCAGTTGGTGAACCCATTAATCCAGAAGCGTGGATGTGGTACCGCGAAGTGATTGGTGGAAATCGTTGTCCGATCGTTGATACCTGGTGGCAGACCGAGACTGGCGCCATCATGATCTCGCCACTTCCTGGTGTGACAGCAACAAAACCTGGTTCTGCAATGAGTCCACTTCCTGGAATTAGCGCGAAGGTCGTTGATGATTCTGGAAATGAAGTTGGAAATGGTGGCGGCGGATATTTAATTCTTGATAAACCATGGCCCTCGATGTTGCGAGGAGTATGGAGAGAGCCCCAGCGTTACAAAGATACTTATTGGTCTCGATTTGAAGGTCTTTATTTTGCCGGCGATGGTGCGAAATTAGATGATGATGGCGCGTTATGGCTATTGGGCCGCGTTGATGATGTGATGAATGTTTCTGGCCATCGAATTTCTACAACTGAAGTTGAATCTGCGCTCGTTTCTCATCATGCCGTAGCAGAAGCTGCAGTCGTGGGAGCAAATGATGAACTTACAGGTCAAGCAATCGTAGCTTTTGTAATCCTGCGTGGAGGAGTTGCTCCTGATAAGGACTTGGAGAAATCACTTCGAGATCATGTAGCAAAAGAGATTGGCGCTATCGCAAAGCCCCGTCAAATAATGGTGGTAGCGGAGTTGCCTAAGACCCGTAGCGGAAAGATTATGCGTCGCTTACTGCGCGATGTGGCTGAAAATCGCACAGTTGGTGACGCTACGACCTTAGCTGATCCCAACGTAATGAAGTTGATTTCAGAAGGTCTGAAATCTGGAACGAAAGAAGATTAAAGTCACCAATCTCTTTGTAGACCTCGCTGCCTTCGATGATGGAGTGCGGAAGTTCCCACGGTAGATAGTCAATGAGAGTAATCACGACAAAGGCGATGATTACTAGTTGAGCAAGTGAGAGCGCTGCACCCAATACAGCATTCACAAACTTAAATGGGCCAAAGAGGATTCTCTTGTGAATTCCAATTCCCGTCTTCTCTAGGATGAATTTTCCAAGATTTGCTCCGGCGAAGATTCCAAATAAATGCACGAAGATGATGGAAGTGAGCCCTTTCCAATCTGCGGTATACCAATTGGCAGCAGCAAAGCCTGCGACACCACCTCCGAGATAACCGATTAGAGAAAAGAGCGTGGCAAGAGCGCCGCGGTTATAGCCTGTAGCTATTGCGATAATGCCAATTACTAAGAGCGCGATATCGAGTATCACGGAATATCTATTCCCAAATGTTCTTTTACGAGCGAGCGCATCTCGTCATATGTGAAGATTCCACCAATCTTTAAGTGGGCGAGATTTCCTGAAGCATCAACAAATCTCGTAATCGGAACACCAGGACCAAAAAAGTCAATCGAGCGTCCATCTGGATCAAATAGTTGTGGGTAAGACATGCCCCTCTTTAGTGCATGTTCATATCCATCCGATTTACTCTGTTCTTCCATATCAACGCCCACAACTTGAAGTTGATCTCCTGCCTCTTCATAGAGTCGGATGAAATTCTCGCGCTGCGCTTCGCAGTTAGAACACCAGCTCGCCCATGCAGAAATAACTGCGGGGCCTTCAATACTTTCGAGGGCCACTTCACCTTCACCATCGAGACACTCGACAAAGGTGCCGTCAGCTTTCATACCTGAGGTTCTAATTGATGAACATGGTGCAAATGCATCAATGGATGCGCCTTGTTTCGATGGCGCGCTTGTGCAGGAAGTAAGCAAGAGAACAACCACCAGAAGATAACGTTTCATCGAAAATCCTTATCGCTCTTGACCATTGAATTTGCTTTTACAAGATCCATTTCACCGATTCCGTAACTGGGGCATAACTTAGCGAGCGGACATGCAGCACATGCAGGTTTCCGTGAATGACATACCCGTCGGCCATGCCAGATCAGGCGCTGAGAGAGATTGGTCCACTCTTTTCTGGGAATTAACTCCATGACCGCGAATTCAACTTTGACGGGATCGGTTTCTTTTGTCCAACCAAATCTTCTTACCAATCTTCCAAAATGGGTATCGACAGTAAGTCCTGGGGTATCAAAGGCGTGGCCAAGAACAACATTCGCAGTCTTGCGACCAACGCCAGGCAAGGTAATGAGCTCTTCTAAAGTCTTGGGAACTTCGCCATCAAATTCTGTAACAATCTTGGTGGCAAGACCTTTAATGCTCTTTGCTTTAGCGCGGAAGAAACCTGTTGATTTGATGAGGTTTTGTAGCTCGCGCATATCTGCTCCAGCAAAAGCTTTCACACTCTTATATTTCTTAAAAAGCGCAGGAGTGACAGCGTTAACGCGTTTATCTGTGCATTGAGCCGACAAAACTGTGGCGACAAGAAGTTGTAAAGGGTTTTTAAAATCTAATTCACATTTCACATCAGGATACGT
>VFFD01000033.1 GCA_018882745.1 Candidatus Nanopelagicaceae bacterium | reverse complement strand
GTTGTGTACTCACCTGCATCGCAAAATCGCAATACTGCAGGAGGAAACACATGAACCTACGAGAGCTAGCTTTCCAACTCTCCGCCATTACCTTGATCGCTGATGCCGCAAAGGAAGCGAAGGATCGACTTCGACGCGAATTTGCCGCAGCCTTAGAAGAGGTTGGCGCTGATTCGGCGAAGGCCGCCCTCGAAGGTGAAGAGATTGCGAAGGTCTCACTCATCCAGCCTCGTAATACACCTGAAGTGTTAAACGAAAAGTCTTTTGTAGAGTGGGTTAAATCCAATTATGAGTTTGAGATAGTCGAATCAGTCCGCGAATCTTTCCGCAAGCATGTGATGGACTCGGTCGAAAATGTAGATGGCAAAGCAATCTATAAACGCACTGGAGAAGTTTTGGATTTCATCTCTTTTAACTCTCGCGATGCCTATATCGCAACACGTTTCCTTCATGGTGGGCGAGAAGTACTGACTGAAGCTTTCCGCGCTGGGACCCTTACTCCAACATCAGTTATGGCAGAAGAACTTCGAATGGCGGTGGGCCAATAATGAGTTACTTCAATTTAAGTGATTACGAACCCGTTGAAAATCGTATCCGTGCTTTCTGGCAGAAATATCCCAATGGCCGTTTACTCACCGATCTCCAACGCACTGAACGCCCCGATGGTCGCATCGAATGGATCTGCCGCACCGAGGCATACACAAACTCTGATGATGTTCGTCCACAATCCACGGGTTTTGCTACCGAGATTGAAGGAACATCTCCTGTTAATCGCGCTAACGCTAGCGAGAACTGCGAAACGTCAAGTATTGGTCGCTGCCTTGCAAATCTTGGTTTTGCGACGAAAGGGAGACGTCCCAGCCGCGAAGAGATGACAAAAGCAGCGCGGGCAAATACTCGTAAAGCCTTAACTAAGAGCGATTGGGAGAGCCTCATCAGCCGCCTCCATGGCTGCACCAATCTCAATCAACTCAAAGCCTGGTCTGCTTATGCCGCCGGTTTCTCCATGCCTGATAACAAGCGCAATGAACTACTTGGGATTTTCAATACCCATAAAGAGAGCTTAAGTCGGAAAGTGGATGTGGCCTAACGAGTTTCAAATTAGCGTCACGCTAATCGCACGATGATCGCTGACTCCATAATGCTCATGGATCACAGCCTTCACATCGCCTGGGCTTAACTCTTTACTCATGATGTAATCAAATTCAATCGATGGCTTCCATGATGGATACGTTGGACCAACCGCAAGATCTTTCCAGCCTGCAACTTTTGGCCCGAGCCCCCATGGCAGATTGAAATCTCCCGTCATGATGTGAATCCCAGGCAATTGCTCGACCCACTTACTTATCTTGCGGAGTTGTTGAACATTCTTTAACGGCACAAAAGATAAGTGTGTTGTCGTTACTGAAATTCCATTTTCTAGTTCAGCCACCAGCGCTGATCGAGGTTCATCAGAAACATAAATAAGTCGCGGTCGTTTTTCGCCTGCAACTATAAGTGGCATACCGAGTGGAGCTTTACCAAGATTAATACGATGCCATCTCTTAACAGGAACTTTGGAGACAATTCCAATTCCGTACATAGATTCATTAGGAAGCGAAGAAGTGTTATCAAAAACAATGTCATCTTTCACTCCGTGCCACTTTTCGCCAGGAGTGCCATACATAGATGGTGCGAATGCCCAATGTTGAGCTCCAAGCACTTCAGCTACATCAGCAACTTGATTTCCATGTCCCGAACGACTTTGTTGCACATCAACTTCCTGGAGTGCAATCACATCGAAATCGGCTTCATCATGTAACTTCACAACCGCTTCATGAAGAGTTATTCCAGATTGCGGCGGAATCGCCATTCCATGCAGCAGGTTCCACGAGGTCACAGTGAAGCCCGAGGTAGATGCCATGAAGGCAGGCTAGTAGGGTCGCCCCGTGCTCTTGAACCTTCCACTCTCACGTTCCAAACTCGATCGCGCTGCTCATCTCCGCGCTGATCAAGCTGCGATTGATGAGCTCTGGAGCAGGGCAAAAGTGATCGAAATGCTTGGCGATAAGTTCAAAGTCACCTCCAGCGGACTTAATTTCCAGAGCTCAAAAGATGTCGAAGGCGAACGATATTTCCTTGGTCTTGATAGAGATGGCGTTCCGTACTTTGTGGCTCATCGCAGTACTGACCAGAAAGAATTTCCAGAAGATTTCAAATCTCTGCGCACCATCGGCGCACTTCTTAATTCCCTTGAAATCGGTGCAGCAGTTCATGCACTCGCCTTAACTCAATGGCATGAAGCCCACCAAAAGTGCGCTAAGTGTGGCGCCTCTACCCACCCCACATTTGCTGGAGCAGTTCGAGAATGTGATTCCTGCGAAGCATCGCATCACCCTCGAACCGATCCTGCAATCATCGTGCTGGTTAAAGATTCTTCCGATCGAATTCTTTTAGGTCGCCAGAAAATCTGGCCAGAAAAACGTTTCTCAACTTTTGCGGGCTTTGTTGAACCAGGTGAATCATTTGAAAGTTGTGTAAGCCGTGAAGTAGAAGAAGAGTGCGGTGGAGTTGTTACCGAAGTCAAATATCTTGGCTCCCAACCTTGGCCATTCCCAGCCTCCATCATGATTGCATATGAAGCAGTCATCTCTAATCCCGATACCGTCAAAGCAGATGGCGAAGAGATTGAAGAAATCATCTGGCTCTCTCGTAGTGAGATTAAAGAAAAGTGTGGCTCCGGTGAATTGCTACTTCCACCGATCATTTCTGTCGCACGCGCGATGATTAATGCGTGGTACGGACCAAACGCCAAAGAAGAGCTACAAGGCGGCGAATCGTGGCGCAATTAGCAGAAGAAATTCTTGCTGCGCTCGATACTGAACAACGCGCTGTTGCCACTGCGGTACGTGGACCGGTCTGCGTCATTGCAGGAGCTGGTACTGGAAAAACTCGCGCCATCACTCACCGCTTGGCCTACGCAGTTGATATCGGCGTCGTAGATCCCCAGAGAATTCTTGCTCTGACATTTACGGCTCGAGCAGCGGGAGAGATGCGCACCCGCCTTCGCGCCCTCGGTGTTCCCAGCGTTGCAGCCCGCACCTTTCACGCAGCGGCTCTCAAGCAGCTCATGTACTTCTGGCCTCACGTCCTGGGCGGCCGTTTCCCCTCACTTCTCACCACAAAGACTGGATTTCTGGGCGAGGCAATCAACCGGGCCAATGTCAGCGCCACAAAGAGCAACTCAGTCTTGCGCGATGTCGCAGGAGAGATTGAATGGGCAAAAGTAATTGGCTTGGCTCCAGATGAGTACACCAAAGCGGCCGATGATTATGCCCGCCCCATTCGAGTCTCCAATAACAAAGTCGATGCCACTCAGATCGCAAAAGTCTATGAAGCATACGAATCTTTAAAGAAACAAGAACGCGCCATCGATTTTGAAGATGTACTACTTCTTACTGTTGGAATGCTCGAAGAAGAACGTGACGTCCGGGACCGAGTCCGCGATCAATATCGCTACTTCACAGTTGATGAATACCAAGATGTCTCACCTTTACAACAACGCCTCTTAGATCTTTGGTTAGGTAAGCGTGACGATATCTGCGTCGTAGGGGATCCTGCACAAACGATTTACTCATTTGCTGGCGCAACTCCTGCATTCTTACTTAACTTCACCAACAAATATCCAGGCGCTGAAGTAATTAGACTCACCTCGGGTTATCGCTCAACACCAGAAATTATCAACACTGCCAACACAATCCTGCGCAGCGCCAGCCTTGGCCACGAACTTGATGCCATCAACGAACATGGCGAGAAACCCGAAGCGCAAGGTTTTAAAACTGAAAAAGAAGAGATAGACGCTCTCGTTAATCTCATCCAAAAAGATTTAACAAATGGCATTCATGGTTACGAGATCGCCATTCTTGCTCGTACCAACTCTCAACTCGAAAGTTTTGAAGCAGCGCTTAACGCAGCAGGTATTGAAAATCAGATCCGTAACGCTGAGCGTTTCTTCAATCGCACAGAAGTCCGGGAAATCCTCAAAGCGATTCGCAGCGCTTCTGTTCTATCGGAAGGAGATTGGCTGGCAGATCTTCGTGATGCGATGAAGCCATTCGGTGAGAGCGAATATGTCCGCGCCTTTTTGCAGTTAGCGCGCGAATTGGAAACCGAGGGCCTCACTTCTCTCCGTGGCTTCTTACGCGAATTGGAAGATCGCGCTGAGCAGAACAACCCTCCAACGCTGCCTGGGGTTGCGCTCGCAACACTTCACGCTGCAAAAGGCTTGGAATGGAAGAAGGTCTATCTCGCAGGCGTCAGCGCCGACATCTTGCCGTGGGGTTCTCAGCCGGCCGAGGAGGAACGACGCCTTTTTTATGTTGGAGTCACGCGTGCGCAACAGAGCTTGGTGATTAGTTACTACGGAGTTCCGAGCCCATTTCTCGCAGAAGCAGGCTTATAAATTAATTAGTTTGCGCCGCGTAGATGCGATGCATTACCCTTCCACGACTATGACACAGGTAAGAACCACTTCAACAGCGATGAGTGCTACACGCACACACCGCCATTGGTTCACGCCTGCATTTGGTTACAACTATTTTGCAACCAATTCAGCCAAGGCCGATGGATTCGGCACCTGGAGCTCTATCGGATAACACCGATAAGGAAGCCCAGGGGCCTCGAATCCACAAGGATTCAGGCCCCTTTTTCTTTATCCCGATAAATCTCCATCAAACAACGACCGATAAGCAGTTCAACAAGCTAGATAAAAGGGAAGGCAAAGGTGAGAACGATGACAGTTCTCTTCAGCGAACTATTGGTACCAGGATGGTCTGAAGGCGATAACGCCATGATCGGACTTGATGCAGTCACAGGTGTCTACGGCACTGACCGCTCATTTACCCTGCCCTGCCACAACTCCAATCCAGAGATCTTCTTCTCTGAGAAGAGTGACGAGATCGCCTATGCCAAATCCCTTTGCGGTGGATGCCCCGTCAAGAAGGAATGTTTAGAAGGCGCGCTCTCACGACAAGAGCCTTGCGGTGTTTGGGGCGGAGAGTTATTTGAAGAGGGCGTCGTGATTGCAGCGAAACGTCTTCCAGGTCGCCCGCGACTTAATCCACAACCATTAGTGGCAACCGCTTAAAGTTTTATTGGCGTTGGTACGCAAATCGAATTTGCTCGCGCAAATTCAACATTTGCTTTACCCCAACGCCAAGAAAACTATTGAGCGAGCGTTGTTTGTAGGTGCGTTGGAGTGATTTCGGGGAACCACGAAAGAGCCTCGTCACGGAAGTTACCCTCGGCGCGTAGCTGGCAGAAGATTCCGGTCGTTCCCAAAGTAACGCGGTGAATTAAGACATATTCGGGTGGAAGATTGAGTTGGAAGCCGATCTTTGCGGTGGGGTTACGTGGATCGCCAACGCGGACGCTCTGTTCACGGAGCCACTCGCGGGTATAGGCAAAGTATTCAGTGCGAAGAGGTTCCACTAAGGGAAGTAAGTAATCAAGTACTAATTGAGGATCTACGTCGACATCAGCCAAGATAAATCCATCTTCTTTAAATCCGTTATAGAGTGCAATGGCATCGCCTTCAAGTGCATTGCGCAGTAAGCGCTTAAATGGTTCGGGGAATCCATTTGGTAGGCGATTGCATGCGCCGAAATCAAGAACGCCCAGACGTCCATCAGCCAGAACTCGGAAATTACCGGGGTGAGGATCAGCGTGAAGTAATCCAGCGCGAGTTGGCGCAGTGAAGTGGAATCTCGCCAGGCGAATACCAGCGTTATTACGCTCTTCTTGAGTTCCGTTAGCAATTACTTTTGCAAGAGGTTTTCCTTCGAGCCACTCGCTAATAAGGACTCGATCAGTGGCGTGTACGACTTTCGGAATCGCAATATCGGGGTCATTTTCAAAAGCGTTCCAACATGCTTCTTGGGCTTGCGCTTCGTAACGATAATCAACTTCCTCGATGATGCGAGCACGAAGTTCTTCTAACAGTGGTTTCATTTCAAGACCCGGCATTACGAGCTGGAAGATTTTTGCAAAGCGTTGGATTTGATTGAGATCTGAAATGAGAGCTTCTGCTGCTCCTGGGTATTGGACTTTGACAGCTACGTGTCGGCCATCTTTCCAAACACCTTTGTGAACTTGTCCGATAGAAGCGGAGGCGGCTGGAGTGTCATTGAACTCTGAGAAGTTATCGCGCCAATCCTCACCAAGCTCTTTGGCTAGAACTTTATGAACCACGCGCGCAGGAAGAGGTGGCGCAGATTCTTGTAGTTTTACAAGTGTTTCGCGATAAGGCTTAGCAATCTCTTCGGGGAGCGCTGCTTCAAATACGGAGAGCGCCTGGCCGAATTTCATCGCGCCGCCCTTGAGTTCGCCCAGGACTTTGAATACTTGTTCAGCAGTTTTTTCTTGGAGATCTGCGAAGGCAAAATCAGGGGATTGGCCGATGAGTTGTTTTCCAAATCCAAGTGCACCACGGCCCGCTACCGAGAGCGGAATGCTCGCGAGCTTCGCGCTGCGTTTGCTGGTTTTCTGCGGGATTTGGTCGGCCACCTGCGCATTCTCACGGACCCATCCTCATCACGCACCTTGAAAAGTTAGCTCCATGCGCATCCGCATGCGTGATGTTGTGACCAATGTTGTATTTCTGGTTGGTGATAGTGGTGTGAGGAATGAATGTAGGAAGTTGCAAGATAGATGCTGCGTGCTCGATCGGCGAGTGCGATCGTATCGAGGGCTATCGCAGAAGCCACGGAGAGTGATAGTCCCGACCCAACCTCAGGCGATTGAGTAGAGAGAAGCATTGAGTTTTCGGTGAGCTGAACGCAGCGATAACAAGGCGATTTACCAGGATAAACCAAGGGTCCAATTCGAACATCAGCGCTGGTCGCAATATCCACCAGTAAATGCGGTGTGTTATCAGCCATCCAACGTTGGATTGAATCCGGGGAGGGATGTCCAATACTGATAATGAGATTTGGTTTCTGAATCTCTGCTTTTGGTTCATTAAAGAGCTGTGACGCGTTACGAATCTGTTGCAAGATTTTTCTCCGTGGTTCTCCAATGTCACTTCGACCCACAAAGCCTCCAGCGATATCCCGCTCAGTTATTTTGAGAGAAGGGTCTTTTGTGCTCACGCGATTAATGACAACAACTTTTGAAAAACCCGATGCGCTTAAGACGCCGAGTAGGGCATTGACAATCTTTCCTTGGCCGAAGATCAGAATCGAGAAATTGCGTCGCCCGAGTACGGCGCTCCGTCCGCCATCATGATCGCCCGCATAAAAAGTTGTGGCATCACATTCCAACTCCATGCGATGGAGAAAAGCCTCAATCGCATAGTCATGGCGAACTTCATCGGAGTCACTTACCTCCTCAATGCGACCCAGCTCGGAGTTGTAACGACGCAAATATGAGATCGGGGTGCGTTGTAGATCAACGAGATTGAGCTGTTGAAGTTCTCGAACCAACGACTCGACGGCATCGATTTTTATCCCAGCTCGGGTGGCAATCTCGGGGATCGATAGCTCTCCGGTAAAGAGCTCAATGAGGTGCTTTGTGCGCATCCCACTCCACTGATTGGGTAATGCATAAAACCGCCAGCGCGTTCCAATTCGAAGTTGAGCAGACGGTGTCTCGAGAATGGTGATCGCCGACTTGAGCGCAGGTTTGATGGTCATGGGCGATCTTGAACCGAGGAGCGAGCGCTCAAGCCTCGGGGAAAAGCCTTGTTGTGAAAGATAACAAGATTCTCAGAATTAAAGTAACGAGCACATGACTCTCAGTACATAAGAGTCGGTACACAAGAGTCAGCACATAAGAGTCAGTACATAAGAAAAGCGCCCGTGCGAGATGCACGAGCGCTTCCTTTAAAGCTGGTGTATTTAGGCTTTACCTACAATGCCTTTGTTTAGGCTTTACCTAAAATGCGATTGACCTTAGTCCCGCAGGTTGGGCAGATGCCCTGTGCCATACGACGACCAGAGTCGGA
This sequence comes from Candidatus Nanopelagicaceae bacterium, assembly GCA_018882745.1. Classification (GTDB taxonomy): domain Bacteria; phylum Actinomycetota; class Actinomycetes; order Nanopelagicales; family Nanopelagicaceae; genus MAG-120802. Next base: position 6,896 of record VFFD01000033.1, on the reverse strand, counting down.
GACCTTTACAGTTCCTTCGAACTGACGCTTCTCTTTGCACTTTACGCAGTAGGCCTCACCTTTATATGTCTCTGCCATAACTTCCTCCGATCCTCGCAGCGCTTGGAGTGTCTGCGAATAGGCTCACGATACCCCCGTGTCACGCGCAAACACGCGTAACCCACGCTCAAAAGGCAATCTTTTTCCGCGCGTTACGCTCAATTTACCCCCGCGCACCCGCCTCATACCCCTCAAGGTAGGCACTTGCCCGTTCGCTCTCCTCAAAGCGAGCCAGCAAGGCCTCAAATTGGGGGCCATGGTCAGGAATCATCAGGTGAATCAACTCGTGAACTAATAGGTAATCCACTACATAGTTGGGCGCACCATTGAGTCGATCAGAAATCCGAATTGTCCGATCCAGAGTGGTGCACGAGCCCCATCGTTCATTCATGGGGCGCCATGTGACGCTGGCAGGGGAAATGGTGAACTCGGGAAGGTATCGAGCAAGCAACTCGCGAGCGCGATCAAAGAGTTCAGCATCGCTTATCTTCTCGCGAGCCTCACGCGTCAGGATCTTTTCGACCATTTCGGGGATAACTTCACTTACTTTTGAGTTTGATAGGCGAGCGGGCACCTGGATGACGATGGCACCTTGCTCACGGTAGGCGCTAATGCTTCTTTTGCGTCGAGAACTCCGGACTACTCGTATCTCTGCGCCACCGGAAATCTCGGTGCCTGGAATGCGAATCTCAGATGAAGGCTTGGAGGCTTGGGCGCGCACGTCGCGGAGGTTAGCGTCGAACATTTCTTCCTGAATGAAGTTTTCCACACTGCAACCTCTCGTTTCCCCAGGGAAGAGTTGAAACTCTATAGGAGTACATGAGTGTTTGGTGCGGAGAAACTCTTAAGGAGAAGTTGATTATTGCCTTCTATCTGTCGTACTTTGCGCACACGAAGACCTCGGATAACCGTTCATTATCTGCAAGGGGAAGGCAGATAAAGAATTGTGCGCCCGGGGTCTTCGCTTTTGTTTTTCTAAATCAATCCTGAGAGATCATCAGGAATTGTGCGACTTTTCAGGAAAGCCTCAGCATCTAATAACTCTTCGCCAGTGGGAAGAAGTACTGCTTCATCCCATATTTGATCGCGCGATTGAATGTCCTTGAGCTCTACAACCTTCTCCCAGAATGTGATGGCTTCACGGGTGCGACGAGGTGAAACTTCAAGGCCAACAAGAGTTGCAAAAAGTTGTTGCGTAGGTGAATTTGTGGCGCGACGACGTTGTTGAGACTCTCGAAGTTTGATCATTGATGGAAGTCGATCGCCGGCAGCTTTTGTAACCACAGCATCAATCCAGCCTTCGATTAATGCGAGAACAGTTTCAAGACGCTCTAAGGCTGCGCGTTGTTGCGGAGTCTCCTCAGGGGTGAACATGCCACCAGATAAGGCGAGAGTCATCGATTCAGGGTTTGAAGGATCGAGGTCACCAGAACTCATTGCATCTTCGGCTTGTTGAGTAATGGCAGTGATGTCGACCCGGATACCTTTTCCATACAGTGAAATAGCATCTCGAACATAGTGACGTAACCATGGCGTCGCGGAGAATAAACGAGCTGCTGCAACTTCGCGGAGCGCAAGGTAGATACGTACTTCAGCTTCTGGAATCTCGAGGTCTTTGCCCCATGCTGCGACATTTTGGGGGATGAGTTGTGGGCGGATTGGTGATGTCAATGGCAGCGCCACATCATTGGCTCCAGTGACAGTCGTAGAGAGATTGCCGATTGTCTGACCCAGTTGGGTGCTAATTAGAGAGCTCATAAAGGTGCCCATAATGGAGGCGATACTTGACTTTGAAATATTCATATTTCCAAAACCTGGGATGGAAAAACTTGGTGCGCTCTCAGAATTATCTTCCGTACCAAGAGAGTCATTGAGCATTTCTGACATGGCGTGGGACATTCCCTCGACAAGTGGTTTGGTTAACTCTTCCCAACCAGCAAGTGTGGAATCAATCCAGTCTCGGCGACTAAGTGCGCATGATTCTGAAATCACGAGAGTTGGAAAAGTAGTAGCGTCATTGATCCAAAGATCAGCGATATTGAAGGCTTCTTGGGTCGCTACAAGATCTTGAACGCTGACCGGTAATTCTCCATGTGCGCTCAAGTACTTTCGAGAAATATCGCGGATCATCTGTTGTGAGAGCGCGCTGGGAGAAGCCTGGCCAGATAGAGATGCAAGCAGTCCTTGAAGATTGAGACCCATTCCTGAGAATTGCTGGAAAATCTCGCCAAAATTGTTAAATCCAAATGGTCCAGAATTAGAAGAGTTATTGGAGTCGTCTGGAGATTTTTCGTCATCGCCATTATTCGGCGTAAAGCCAAAGCTGGACATACAACCCTCCAAAAAAAAAGTGAACTGTGCCATAAGAACAAATAACTGAGCGGTTTTCTTCCCAAAACCTCTCAATCGCGCTTGCCTGCTTAATCTAGTTCAGAGCCGCCGATTTATCTCTTCTAGCCTAGGCTTCGCACATGATTCTTGCTGCGGACTCCACACCTCTATCTGCGCTCTTCTGGTGGATCATTCCGCTGACTGCGTTAGCCGGGGCATTGCTATACGTACTCTGGGTTACCCGTTTCCAGGATAAGTACGAGAATCAAACTGAGCGTTCAGTTGGAAAATTCAAAAAATTTCAGGATTCCTTTAAGAAACCTGAGTAATGCGTAATATCTCACCACTTCGATATCGCTGGTCGTTCCCAGCCAAATTTTTCTTTTACCTACTCACCATAGCGACGCTACTGGCTCCTATACCTTTTGTGTTTTTCAAACCTGGTGTTCCTGATAACGTAGCAGGAAAACTTATTGAAATTAAGGAAGTAAAAACTTATCCTGTTAATGGAAAGCTTTTCATCACGTCCATCTTGGTTACCAATCCGGACTCACCAGTATTTGGCGCGGAAACAATTGTTAATTGGGCGATGGGACCGCATGTAGTGCTGCCGCGTGAATCTGTTTATCCAACCATCGAACCAGCAAAAGTGATTCAACAGGATAGCCGCAGTGAGATGGAGTCTTCCAAGGCAACTGCCACGGCAGCTGCGCTCCGTTATCTCGGCTATCAATTTTCAGAGTTCTACTACATCAGCAGTATCCGTAAGTATTCCGATGCGCTTAAGAAACTTGAGGTCGGTGACATTATTACTGCCATCGATGGAAAGAAAATCACGAAAATCGATGAGATCCGAACTTCCTACGCAGATAAAAAAATCGGAGAGAGCCTCAAGATCACAGTTGATCGACGAGATTCAGAGGATGTAACAAAGTCCATCACTCACACTGTCACATTAGTCAAGAACGAAGATACCGCCGCTGAAACTGGTGAAAGTAAGCCAGCAATCGGAATCTTGGTCGGAACCTCTGCGAGATTCCCTGTTGATGTCGATTTCAATATTTCAGGTGTGGGCGGGCCAAGTGCAGGGATGATTTTTGCCGTTGGGATCATCGAGAAATTAACTGAGGAAGATTTAGTTCGCGGTCGCAACATTGCAGGAACAGGAACAATGAGCGCTTCTGGCAAAGTTGGGGGGATCGGCGGAATTGAGGAGAAGATGATTGGCGCCTCACGAATTGGCGCTACCCTGTTTTTGGCTCCACGAGAGAACTGTCCGGACATAAAACATGTCCCTGACGGCTTAAAAGTAATCCCAGTCTCAACTTTGGCCGAGGCAATTGAAGTTTTACGTGCCCCAGAAAACTTTAAGTATCCACGTTGCTCCAACAGCTAACTCTCAAATACCTAACTAGAAGAGTTTTGGCTAATCTCGCCCCATGACATTTGGTGATAATCCCGATAATCCCTTCCGCAACTTCCGCTTTCCACCACGCGACCCAGGTAGTCCGCGACGCATTGGCGCGCTACCTCTCACCATCATCGTCCTCACAATCCTCGCTGTGGTGTTGGTATCGCTAAGCGGCTTCTACGCAGATTTTCTCTGGTTCCGCTCCGTTGATTACAGCAGCGTCTGGACAACACTTCTTTCGACTCGAATAGCGCTCTTCTTTATTTTTGGTTTACTAACGTCACTCATCATCACTTCCAACATCTATATCGCATATAAGAAGCGTCCAATTTATGTTCCAATAACTGTGGAAGCTGACAATCTTGAAAGATATCGAGCACAAATTGAGCCGATTCGAAAAGTAGGGTTAATTGGGGTTTTCATCGCGCTCTTCTATTTCGCTGGAATGGCGGGTACCAGACTTTGGGAAGGCTGGTTGCTGTATACAAATGCCACCGAGTTCGGTGTGAAGGATCCACAATTTGGTAAAGATGTTTCGTTCTTTATGTTCACATTGCCTTTCTGGCAGTCACTCGTCGGTTGGGCAATTTCAACTCTCATCTTGGCAACAATTGCTGCCCTCCTCGTGCATTATGTTTACGGTGGCATCCGACCACAAGTACGCGAAGATCGCACCACTGTTGCAGCGCGCGTACAACTCTCAGTGCTTCTTGGATTTATTGTTGCTATCAAAGCCATTGCATATTGGCTTGATCGCTACGCGCTAGCTACTTCAGATGAAGGACTTATTACTGGTCTTACCTACACCGATGTGAATGCCGTACTTCCCGCCAAGGCAATTTTGGCTGGCATTGCCGCACTCTGCTCTCTTCTCTTCTTCGCCAACATCATCCGCCGCTCTTGGGTTCTGCCAGCTGCTGGTGTGGCGCTGTTAGGTATCTCCTCATTTCTCATTGCCGGCGTCTATCCCAGTTTGATCCAACAATTCCAAGTTAAGCCGAGCGAATCCTCCAAAGAAGCACCGTATATCGAGAGAAACATCGCAGGCACTCGAGCTGCATATGGACTAGAGAATGTAGAAGTTAAGGATTATCAAGCAACTATCGATACTTCTGCCGGCCAGCTTGCAAATGATGCGGCGACTATTTCGAACATTCGCCTTATGGATCCCAATGTTCTCTCTGCAACATTTCGTCAGCTCCAACAAATCAAGCCCTATTACACATTCACTGATTCACTCGATATCGATCGCTACACAATTGATGGCAAGACTCGTGACATGGTCGTCGCAGTCCGCGAAATAAATATCGAAGGTAATCCCAACCGTAACTGGATCAATGATCATTTGGTTTATACCCATGGCTTTGGATTTGTCGGCTCTTTCGGTAATGCACAAGATGTCGACGGAAAGCCAGTTTTCTCTGTGGGCGATATTCCACCAAAGGGCAAACTTGGCGACTTCCAACCTCGCATTTACTTCGGCGAGAACAATCCGGTCTACTCGATCATCGGTGGAACAACTGATGGAAATCAAGTGGAGTTCGATTATCCCGATGATGCCTCGCCTAACGGTCAAAAGAGTTATACCTATACCGGCAAAGGCGGAGTTCCCATGGGCTCCATCTTCTCGAGATTGCTCTTTGCAATTAAGTATCAAGAGCAGAGAATCTTGCTCTCTAATTTGATTAACGCTGACTCCAAGATCATTTTCGATCGCGTACCGCGCGAGCGAGTAGCTAAGGTCGCTCCTTGGTTAAAGCTTGATGGCGATCCATATCCAGCGATTATTGACAATAAGATTGTATGGATTATTGATGGCTACACAACAAGTGCGGGATATCCATACTCAAGGACTGTTGATGTTTCTGGTGCAACTACAGATGCGCTCAATATCAACACCAACCCACTAACCGCAGTTCCAAATTCGACGATCAACTACATCCGTAACTCGGTCAAAGCAACAGTAGATGCCTACGACGGAACAGTGACGCTGTATGCATGGGACGAGAAAGATCCAGTACTTGCTACCTGGATGAAGGCTTTCCCTAATGTCATAAAGAAGAAAACTGAGATGTCAGAGTCTTTGGTATCACATGTGCGCTATCCGGAAGATTTGTTCCGTGTGCAACGCGATGTTCTTTCGCTCTACCATGTCAAGAATGCAAATGCGTTCTACGGTGGACAAGATTTCTGGCGTGTGCCTCGCGACCCATCAACGCTGGGAGCAAATGCAGGTGCCCAGCCTCCGTATTACTACACACTTCAGCTTCCTGGTGAGAAAAAAGCTTCCTTCTCGCTCACCACACCATTCGTTCCACGCGGTGGTCGAGAGAACCTTTCCGCGTTTGCTGTCGTGAACTCCGATCCCGGTGAGAATTATGGAAAGTTCACAGTTCTACAATTGCAACGCTCCACAAACGTTGCTGGACCATCGCAAGTAGCATCGAACTTTGAAGCAAATCCAACTGTTGCTCTCTCGCTATCGCTTCTGCGTCAAGGTGGTTCTGATGTAGTTCTTGGAAACTTGCTCACACTTCCAGTTGGTGGCGGATTGCTGTACGTACAGCCAGTGTATGTTCGCGCCACTGCAAATGCAGCTGCTTATCCGCTACTACAGAAGGTATTGGTCTCCTTCGGCGAAAAGATTGGGTTCGATGACACGCTCCAAGGTGCACTCGATCAAGTCTTTGGTGGAAATTCCGGAACCTCAACCTCCACACCATCAAGTGGTGGAACAACAACTCCATCAACGGGCACAAATAGAGATCTTGCAAATGCACTATCGAGCGCTCAACAAGCGTTACGTGATGCACAAGCAGCGCTCGCTAAAGGTGATTTTGCAGCATATGGAAAAGCGCAAGATCGTTTGAAAGCGGCAATCGACGCAGCAGTATCAGCGCAGAATCGTTAATCGTTTTGGCGTAATTGAGCGCAACCTCTACGATTAGGGCAACCGACGCGGGGTGGAGCAGCTCGGTAGCTCGCTGGGCTCATAACCCAGAGGTCGTAGGTTCAAATCCTGCCCCCGCTACTTTCAAAAAAGACGCTTAGTAAAACTAAGCGTCTTTTTTATTTGCGTCTGGCTTCTTCTTAGGGTCGGACATACGACCGGCAT
>VFFD01000032.1 GCA_018882745.1 Candidatus Nanopelagicaceae bacterium | reverse complement strand
CTCGTAGCTGGCTTGAGAAGCCAGAGTCCTAGGCCGCTAGACGACGGGGCCAGATCTCGTTTATTCAGTTGTTACGCCGTTAGTTCTTGACTGTGATGTTAAGAACGAACGTTGCTGGGGTACCAGGACTCGAACCTAGACAAGCTGAACCAGAATCAGCTGGGCTGCCAATTACCCCATACCCCAATTTCTATTGCTCATTACTGCGCTGATAACAGCGCTGCAATTGCGCGCACAAGAATACCCCGAATTTTGAGGCTTAACGAATTGCCGCAGTAAGACGAGCGATTGACCGTTCTTTACCGAGTAACTCCATCGATTCAAAAAGTGGTGGCGAGATATGGCTGCCCGTCACAGCAATTCTTACTGGCCCAAAAGCTACGCGTGGCTTTAGGCCCATTTCATCAAGCAGCGCTTTGCGCAATTCGGCTTCAATCAGATTATGTTTCCATTCTCCAAGGGGCTGGAGTACCTCAAGAGCTCTCTTGATTACATGTTGCGAAGGCTCTTCGCCAATCTTGCTTGATGACTCGGCATCAAAGGTCACTTTTTCTACAAAGAGGAATTTCAACATTGCAGTTACTTCATTCATCCGCGCGATACGTTCTTGAATAATAGGTAGCGCTGATTTTACGACAGCAATTTCGGCGTCACTTCCTTGAATGACGCCATCTTTGAGCAGAAACGGAAGTGCGCGCGTTAAGAAATCATCGATCGTGAGTGCGCGAATCTTGTCACCATTAATTGCCTCAAGTTTCTTCATATCAAAACGCGCTGGTGAGCTATTGACTCGCTCTACCGTGAAGAGTTGAACGAGCTCTTCCATCGTAATATTTTCACGATCATCTCCGGGCGACCATCCCAGAAGTGCTAAGTAGTTACAGATTGCTTCTGGCAGGAAACCTTGTTCGCGATACCAGGCAATAGAAACTTCACCGTTGCGTTTGGAGAGTTTGGCATTATCTTGCCCCATCACGAACGGAAGATGTGCGAAGAATGGGAAGTCTTCCGCTGCAACTCCCATCGCTTGATAGACCCGAATCTGTCGTGGAGTGGAAGAGAGAAGATCTTCTCCTCGTAAAACGTGAGTTACTTTCATCAAGACATCATCAACCGCCACCGCTAACGTGTAGAGCGGTGAACCATCAGCTCGCATCAATACGAAATCAGGTACAAATTTGTGATCGAAAGTTACTTCCCCGCGAATCAAGTCAGTAAAATGGGTCTCACCATCGGGCATCCGCATACGTATAACTGGCTTACGGCCTTCTGTTTGGTAGCGAGATATCTCATCAGCGCTCAGCGAGCGACACTTTCCGTCGTAGCCCGGTGCCTGATTGAGTTCGCGTTGTTTCTCGCGTCGCGCTTCAAGTTCTTCAGTCGAGCAGTAGCAGTTATAGGCATCGCCATTCTGTAGGAACTTTTGAGCCCATTCGTTATAGATATCAAGACGTTGCGATTGCAGATATGGTCCATAAGGTCCACCAACTTCAGGGCCCTCATCCCAATTCAAACCGAGCCATTGGAGAGTTTCGATTGCACGCTGAATGTATTCATCGGTCACGCGTTCACGATCGGTATCTTCAATTCGGAAGATGAGCTTTCCTCCCGTATGTCGCGCATAAGCCCAATCAAAGAGCGCGGTGCGAATATTTCCAACATGAAGATCGCCTGTCGGAGATGGCGCAAAACGGGTGCGAACTTCTCTCTGAGCACTCTTTTGATTAGCTGGCACGGTTCGACACCTTATTCTTTAAAGAACCTAAACCTTCCACTGCGACTTCGACTTCGCCTCCAGCGTTCATGGGCCCAATTCCAGAGGGAGTTCCAGTCAGAATCACATCTCCTGGTAATAGCGTCATTACTTTGGTAACGAACTCGATAATGAATGGCACATCAAAAACCATATCGGACATTGGCGCAGATTGCTTGAGCTCTCCATCAACGGTTGCGGTTACAAGCTGTGAGCCAGGGACAAATTCAGTATCAATCCATGGCCCAATCGGACAGAAGGTATCAAAGCCCTTTGCACGCGACCATTGACCATCTTTCTTCTGGAGATCTCTTGCCGTTACATCATTTGCAACGGTGTAGCCGAAAATTACATCTTTTGCTTTCTCGCGCGGAACTTCTTTACAGATTTTAGAGATGACAACAGCGAGTTCAGCTTCGTGATCGATCCGCTCACTCGAGGATGGCCACTGAATAACGTCGTTCGGGCCAATGACCGACGTGTTAGGTTTGATAAAAATGATGGGCTCTTCCGGTACTTCCCCGCCCATTTCTGCAGCGTGGTCAGCATAATTTTTACCAACACAGACCACCTTGCTCCGTGGAATTACTGGCGCAAGTAAGCGAACGTCTTCAAGTAAAAAAGTCTCATCTTCTTTGAAAATCCCTGCATATAACGGATCGCTTGCGATGGCCCGAATTGTCTTCTCATCTTCCATGATTCCAAAATGAGGATCACTTCCGAGCTTGGAGCCCTGAGGTGGAGTAAATCTCACGATACGCATCAGAGAACTCTAAACCTCTTCAACTTTCTCTTCGGCAGCAGCTTTCTCGAGTAAGAATGTGGCAATTCGATGGCGACGACCTACGGGTCGTTCCGCCGTGATCTGCCATCCATGGAGCGTGACTGCGCTTCCTGGGATAGGAACTCGTCCCAATACTTTTGCGACGTAACCGCCAATGGTGTCGACATCTTCAAGCTCTTCAGCACTGAGATCGAGTTCGAGGTTATCGGCCAAATCCTCGAGATGGAGTCGCGCTGATACGCGAGCTTGAGTCGGTGTTACCCACTCCAATTCATCGACATCATCGTCATACTCATCGGCAATTTCACCGACGATCTCTTCGAGAATATCTTCAATCGTGATCAAACCTGCAGTACCGCCATATTCATCCACAACAATCGCAAGATGTATCTGGTCACGTTGCATCTCTTTGAGTAGATCAGATGCGGTCTTCGTTTCTGGGACGAAAGTTGCTTTACGGAGATGGTCTTTTACTAATTCTGTAAGTTCAGATTCACGATACTCATGGGTTCGCTTTGCAAGATCTTTTACATATGCGATGCCTAGAATCGTGTCGAGATTTTCACCAATAACTGGGATGCGAGTAAATCCAGAGCGGAGCGCTAAAGAAAGGCCTTGTCTGAGGTTCTTACTTCCTTCAATCCATACCATTTCGGTGCGCGGCACCATCAATTCTCGAACCAATGTATCTCCTAGTTCGAAAACGGAGTGGATCATCTCGTGTTCTGACTCTTCAACCAGGCCACGTTCATGCGCTTGATCTACTAAGTCGCGCAATTCAGCTTCGTTAGCAAAAGGCCCGGTTTTAAAACCTTTTCCTGGGGTAATTGCATTTCCAATCGCAATAAGGAGCGCCGTGATAGGGCCAAGTACCTTTGACATTACAACGGCGACAAAACATGACGGCACAATCCATCGACCAGCATTCTGCTTGGCGAGCGTGCGCGGTCCTACTCCCACCACAACATAAGAAAGAACCAACATCACGCCAACAGCTGCAGAAAGCCCTGAAGTAATCGAATCAAACAATCTAACAAATGATTCGGCCACAATAACGGTAGCGGTGAGTTCGCATGCTTTTCGAACAAAGAGAATGACGTTCAAGTAGCGAGCAGGCTCTTTGATGACGCGCTGCACCCACGCTGCTGAACGTGACGATTTAAGTTCAAGCTCTTCCACGAATACACGAGAAATCGAGTTAATTGCAGACTCAGAGCCCGCAAGAAATCCCGCAAAGAGAAGTAATGAGATGACCGAAAGTATTGCTGAGGGGCTCATGCTTTAGATCTCCATTTTCCTAGGAATTCTTCTTGCAGACCGAACATCACTTTCTTCTCTTCACTTTCTCGATGGTCATAACCCAAAAGGTGTAGCACCCCGTGCACCGTCAATAACTCTAACTCCTCTTGAAGCGAGTGGCCCGCATCTTTCGCTTGCTTCACTGCAAAATCAGGGCAGAGCACGATATCTCCAACCATGCCCGGACCTTGGGCGGCGCTGTGGGGCTTCATTTCGTCCATCGGAAAAGAGAGAACATCAGTGGCGCCAGGTTCGTCCATCCAACGCACATGGAGCGCACTCATTTCATCTTCGTCAACGAGCGAGATGCTCAATTCTGAATCACGATGAATTCCTAATGATTCCATGGCGAAACTCGCAACAGATTCGAGCCTGCTTTCATCACATTCCGACTTTGTTAAATTTGATATTTCTATAATCATTTCGCACTCTTTCTTAACTTCTTTCGAAGTTAAGAAAAGCTAGCGATCACTCCTTAGGGAACGAGGCTTGTTGACGCGACGACTAGCTCGATTACCGCCTACTGAATCATCGAATCTGCCATATGCATCGACAATCTCGCTCACGAGACGATGACGTACTACATCTTCAGAAGTTAAATCCATAAATGAAATGTCATCGATACCCTCGAGGATCTCACGGACAATGCTGAGCCCTGATTCTTGATGAGTAGGAAGATCGATCTGGGTGATATCCCCCGTTACGACCATCTTCGAACTGAAGCCGAGTCGAGTAAGGAACATCTTCATCTGTTCAGGAGAGGTATTTTGGGCTTCATCGAGAATGATGAATGAATCGTTGAGCGTACGACCTCGCATATATGCAAGTGGCGCTACTTCGATTGTTCCTGATGACATCAAGCGAGGAATTGCATCGGGATCGAGCATGTCATGAAGCGCATCAAAGAGTGGACGTAGATATGGATCGATCTTCTCGTGAAGTGTTCCAGGGAGAAATCCAAGGCGCTCCCCTGCTTCTACTGCGGGACGAGTGAGGATGATGCGATTTACTTGTTTTGATTGCAGCGCTTGAACTGCTTTCGCCATCGCTAAATATGTTTTTCCAGTACCTGCTGGGCCAATTCCAAATGTCACCGTGTGCTTATCAATAGCATCGACATATTTCTTTTGATTTGAGGTCTTCGGGCGAATTGTCTTTCCACGATTGCTCAAAATATTGAGTGTGAGAACTTCAGCTGGGGTCTCATTGCCATCGCTGAGAATCATGGCGATGGAACGACGAACTGCATCATCACTTAATGGTTGACCAGCGCGAACTACGGTGAGGAAGTTCTGCATTAATTTCTTTACTCGCTCAGTTCCTTCAGCCGATCCTCGGAGAATGACTTCATTTCCGCGTACTGTGATTGCAACATCGCGAAATGCGCTTTCTAAGGCTCGAATGTATGAGTCATTAGGACCGGTTAAGGCAACGCTCGGGATATCAGCAGGCAGAGTAAGAACGATGCGATCCATTGGGGCGATTCTATCCAGTTTCTTTAACGAGGTTCTATCCGGGTGGCCACTGAAGTGATCGGCCACCTAAGAGATGAAGATGAGCGTGGAAAACTGTCTGGCCGCCATCTTCTCCGGTATTAAAGACGGTGCGATAGCCATTGAGCGTTTTCTCGTCAGCAATCTCGCGAGCCATAGCAAAGAGTTCGCCCAGAACTTTCTGGTCAGCAGCAGCGAGTTCCGCTGCATTCTCATAATGCGCTTTTGGAATTATCAATATATGAGTTGGAGCTTGCGGATTGATATCGTTAAATGCAAGAACGTTTGCGTTTTCTTTTACTTTGCTAGCCGGTATATCGCCCGTAACGATTGCACAAAATAGGCAGTTCATGGCGTATCTCTACCAGATTCCAAGTCCGGTTTGTACTGCAGCAAGGGCGGCTGCGCCAGCATGTGCGGCGCGAAAGATCGGTCTTCCCATACTTACGATTTTTGCACCTGCAGCTATGAAACTTTCACTCTCTTCCTGAGTGATTCCACCCTCAGGACCAATGATGATGAGGACTTTCTTGGGTTGCTGAGTATGGAGCAGCGTAGATAATTTTTCTGTCGATCCTTCATGAAAAAGTAGTACAAGATCAAAATGTGAAAAACTTTCAATCGCATCGTTTAAAGAATGAAGTTTTGCAACGCTAGGAATCCAGCTACGTCGTGATTGCTTTGTGGCTTCGCGAGCCCAGAGCTGCCACTTTTCTTGGGCCTCACTCTCATCTTTCCACTGTCCAATGGAACGCGCTGCGCTCCAAGGAAGTATCTGATTGACGCCAGCCTCTGTTAATAGCTCTACCGTCTCACGAGCGCGATCGCCTTTGGTTAGCGCCTGGAGGACGGTGAGTTGAATTTCCGAATTTGGAATATCCTCGCGAAGAACAATTCTTGCGGTCAGTGATTTCTTTGACACTTCGATCACTTCAACTTCAACGCGTGCGCCCCTGCCATCTGTTAAGGCAAGGTGCTCTCCTGACTTCACGCGAGAGACTGCTATTGCATGATGCGCTTCATCGCCGTCGAGAACTACTTCACCACTATCAGGCAGTGATTCAATGAGAAATACCGGGAGCATCAATTCCTAAAGGCATCTCTAAATTTGCCGAAAAATCCACCATCAGAATCAGAATCGCCTTTGCGCGACGTGACTTTATTTGATTTTTCGGTATCACCACGTTCTTTCGCAAACTCTTTGAGTAAATCTTCTTGCTTACGAGAGAGTTTGGTGGGGATTTCCACGTTTATATGTGCATAAAGCTCGCCGCGACCGCCACCGCGAAGCTTGGTCATGCCCTTGCCGCGAATTGGAATGATCTGCCCACTCTGAGTTCCCGGCTTAATTTCTAACTCTATTTCGCCATCAAGGGTTTGAATTGTCATAGAAGTACCGAGCGTAGCTCCTGTCATTGGAACTGAAACGGCGATGTGTAAGTCATCGCCCTCTCGAACTAATTGATCATGGTCAGAAACGATTATCTCGACATACAAGTCACCTGCTGGTCCACCACCGGGACCAACTTCACCTTGACCTGATAATTGAATGCGATTACCCGTTTCAACTCCTGCAGGAATCTTCACATCAAGATTTCTCCGCGCGCGAACACGTCCATCTCCCGCACATTCACTACATGCTGAAGGAATCACCGTTCCAAATCCTTGGCACGTTCCGCAAGGACGAGATGTCATTACCTGGCCAATAAAAGAGCGCGTTACCTGTTGAATTTCGCCTCGACCTTTACAAATATCGCAGGTGCGTGGAGATGTTCCAGCAGCACATCCATCGCCGCCACACTTCGTGCAGATAATCGCGGTTTCTACACCGATCTCTCGAGTTGTTCCAAAACACGCATCGTGAAGTTCAATTGTTACTCGAATCAACGCATCTTGACCTTGGCGCATTCGTGGACGCGGACCGCGTGGAGATCCGCCGCCACCAAAGAACGCATCCATGATGTCGCTAAATCCGCCAAATCCACCACCAAAGCCGCCGTAACCATCTCCGCCGCGATCGTAAGAACTTCTCTTATCGGGATCACTTAACACTTCGTATGCAGCCGTGATCTCCTTAAAGCGATCTTGAATTTTGGGATCAGGATTTACATCTGGATGCATTTCGCGCGCTAATTTGCGATAAGCCTTCTTTATTTCGTCTTGAGAAGCGCTTCGATCAACGCCTAATACTTGATAGTGATCGCTCATGATTGACTATCGATAAGGAATCGTCCGACATATCGAGCGACCGCATTGACTGCGGACATCGATGATGAATAGTCCATACGGGTTGGGCCGAGAATTCCAAGTCCACCCAAGGGATTTCCTTCTACTCCGTAACTCATTGTCACCAAACTTGTGCGCTTTAAGCCTGATTCATCTTGCTCTTCACCAATGCGAACCCGCATCGTTTCTCCAGCATCACTCAATAGACGAAGTAGAACAACTTGCTCTTCCAACGCTTCAAGAATTCCATGGATATCGCTGGACTCTCCGGTTCCACGTGCCAAGTTTGCAGTACCTGCTAGCACCACTTTCTCTTCTGGTTTCTCAATGGCCATTTCAATCAAGTTAGAGATGATAAGTGCGGTAGATGTTCTCTCATTTCTCCCGAAGGCAGACAAAATTCCTTCCAGTTGTGGGGCAACATCCGACATTGATTTACCAGTAACTGCACCATTAAGGCGTTGACGTAAATCCCCAAGCAGCTGTTCGTTGAGCTCATATGGAAGTTCCAAGACGCGCTGTTCAACTCGTCCAGTATTAGTAATGAGCACCATCATCAACCGTGTCGGGGTGAGAAGAACTAATTCAATATGACGAACCCGCGACTTTGTGAGTGAGGGATATTGCACCACAGCAACTTGCTTTGTGACTTGCGCCAAAAGTCGGACCGTCCGCATAACGATGTCATCAAGATCGTTAGCGCCTTCCAGGAAAGTTTCAATCGCGCGACGCTCTGCATTTGATAGGGGTTTGACGGTGGCAATCTTGTCGACGAAAAGTCGATACCCCTTATCGGTAGGAATACGCCCTGCACTTGTGTGTGGTTGCGTGATTAAGCCCGCATCTTCAAGGACTGACATTTCGTTACGAATAGTGGCAGGCGAAATACCAAGCCCATGTCGCTGAGAGATTGCTTTGGAACCTACTGGCTCCTCAGTTGCGACATACTCCTCAACGATTGCTCGCAGAATATCTAGTTGACGAGTTTCCATATCAATCATTCATCTATTCAACTTAAATCGTGGCAATACCAATAGTTGCCAAAATGATCAGCAGCATAGCTGGGAATCCAGTTCGAACTTTGTTAGCTTTGAAATGAAAGAAAATAGCTCCTGCCATGATGAACCAGATCGCTATAAATCCATAAAGCTCGAGATCTGAGTTATCAAGTGCGAACCCGATAACAAGAGCCGATGCCGCTAGCGTCTCAAAGAGACCTACCAAGCGCGCTAAGCCATCAGGAAAACCCACATCACGAGTTCCGGAGAGGCCAGCGTTGCTACCACTCGCCTTAGAAAGGCCAGCGATGAGAAAGATCAGAGCCAATACCAAGCTGATAACGGTATGAAGGGTGGTCATAGGAAGAAAAGTTACTACATCACTAACTCTCGCACGATTCGGTCGGCAATTAGGCGACCGTTCTTGCTTAGAACCAACTTCTTTTCACTCCAGCTTTTTTCTTCGAGGTGGCCACTTCCAAGAAATAGTTCTGCCTTCTTTATCTGCAGATCAGTTAATGCAGAGAGTTGTATGCCCTCTCTTCGGCGAATTTGAAGCATCACAAACTCATCTGCCAAATTCTCGCCCGTTAAGACTTCACTACTGAGTTCTGGACTATCATTTTTAAAAATCTTCTGCTGATAGGTCGATGGATGTTTTACATTCCACCAACGCTTTTTATCTATATATGAGTGTGCGCCGGGGCCTACTCCCCACCAATGCGATCCATCCCAATATGCAATGTTGTGACGACATTCTCCGCCCGGCTTGCTCCAATTACTCAGCTCGTACCAAGAGAAACCTGCACTCTCAAAAGCGTCATCAGCTATCAAGTACTTTTCTGCAGTTTCATCGTCATCAGGAAGCGTTAACTCGCCGCGGGCAATTTGGGCAGCTAATTTCGTTCCACGCTCCACAATCAAGGCATAGGCGCTGATGTGATTGATTGGTAATTCCATGGCCGCTGAAACGCTCGTCTTCCAATCTGCAATGCTTTCCCCAGGCGCTCCATAAATCAAATCAACGCTGATATTTTCAAAACCTGCGCGCACTGCAGCATTTACTGCGCTCACAACATTCTCTGGTTTATGAGTGCGATCCAAGGCTTCCAGAACATGAGGAACTGCTGATTGCATTCCCATCGAGATACGCGTTGCTCCAGATTCGCGCATGGTGCTGAGGAATTCTGGTGTTACTGAATCCGGATTAACTTCTAGAGTAATTTCAGCATCATCGAGTACTTCAAAGCGTTCGTCAATTCTCGCTATCACCCGCGCTAATTCACTGGCAGGCATCAGCGAAGGAGTGCCGCCGCCGAAAAAGATCGAGGGTACTTGCGCTTCGCCCACAGTGGAATGTGCCAGCTCTATTTCGCGTAAGGCAGCATCAATGTAATTCTGGGAGACAGTTGCGAGATCTGGACCCTGTAATTCAGCAGGTGTGTAGGTATTGAAATCGCAATAACCACAGCGCTTAGCGCAATAAGGGATATGAATATAGAACGAGAGCCGGCGGCTCACTTACTTCTTGACCTTTCCACTTTCAGCATCAGCATTTGTGGCAAGCGCAGCAATGAATGCTTCTTGGGGAACTTCAACACGCCCCACCATCTTCATGCGTTTCTTACCCTCTTTTTGCTTCTCAAGAAGTTTGCGCTTACGTGAAATATCTCCACCGTAACATTTAGCAAGAACATCCTTGCGAATCGCTCGGATATTTTCGCGCGCAATAATCTTGGCTCCGATAGCGGCCTGAATGGGTACTTCGAATTGCTGCGTCGGGATAAGTTCACGCAATTTTGTGGTCATCATGACGCCGTAGGCATAAGCCTTCTCGCGATGCACAATCGAACTAAAAGCATCGACCGTATCGCCCTGTAACAAGATATCGACTTTGACGAGATCTCCCTCAGCTTCGCCAATAGGCTCGTAATCAAGGGATGCGTAACCTTTGGTGCGAGATTTCAATTGATCGAAGAAATCAAAGACGATTTCAGCAAGTGGCAATGTGTAACGAATCTCCACGCGATCTTCAGAGAGATAGTCCATTCCATTGAGCGTTCCACGACGCTGTTGACATAGCTCCATGATGGTTCCGATGTAATCGGTCGGAGAGAGAATCGTGGCGCGCACGATTGGCTCAAGAACTTTATCAACCTTGCCACTGGGATATTCACTTGGGTTGGTAACGATGAGTTCCTCGCCGCCTTCTTTTGTCACGCGGTAAACGACGTTAGGAGCGGTTGAGATTAGGGTGAGATTAAATTCGCGCTCTAAACGCTCGCGCACGATCTCCATATGAAGTAGTCCAAGGAAGCCACAGCGAAAACCAAAGCCCAGCGCTGCAGAAGTTTCTGGTTCGTAAACTAGAGCTGCATCATTGAGCTGCAATTTATCGAGCGCATCGCGCAACATCGGATATTCATCGCCATCAATGGGATAAAGACCTGAGAAAACCATCGGCTTCGGATCTTTATATCCACCGAGCGCCTCTTTCGCAGGCTTGTGGAATGTAGTGACGGTATCGCCGACGCGGGATAGACGAACATCTTTCACGCCAGTAATCAAGTAACCAACTTCTCCAACGCCAAGTCCTTTGCTGGAGACAGGTTCGGGTGAAATGACGCCGATATCAAGAAGCTCATGTTTTGCAGCGGTTGAGAACATTTGAATCTGTTCGCGCGGAGAGAGTTTTCCATCGAAGACTCGAACATAGGTAACAACGCCACGATAAGTGTCATACACCGAGTCAAAGATGAGGGCGCGTGCTGGTCCATCAGGATTTCCTTGCGGAGGCGGAATCTGGGCGACGATTTGATCGAGAAGCTCTTCAACACCAGCGCCAGTTTTTCCTGAGACTTTCAAGCAATCTTCTGGCTTACATCCCACAAGTTTGGATAACTCAATTGCAAATTTCTCGGGTTGTGCTGCCGGTAAATCAATTTTATTTAGAACCGGAATAATTGTGAGATTATTTTCCATAGCTAAATAAAGGTTTGCCAGAGTCTGTGCTTCGATGCCTTGAGCGCAGTCCACGAGAAGAATTGCACCTTCGCAGGCCGCTAGTGATCGGGAGACTTCGTAAGTGAAGTCGACGTGGCCGGGAGTATCAATCATGTTGAGGATATATTCCTGACCATCAATTCCAGATTTCCATGGCAGTCGTACGGCTTGGCTCTTGATGGTGATTCCGCGTTCGCGTTCGATATCCATACGATCGAGATATTGCTCGCGCATGTTGCGCGCTTCTACAACTCCCGTGATTCCCAACATACGATCGGCAAGAGTGGATTTACCGTGATCGATGTGGGCGATGATGCAGAAATTTCGAATCTGCGCTGGATTTGTGGCAGAGGGTTGTGGCGCTTTTGCTAACGGAATTGCAGGCATTAGCGACCGCCTACTAAAGAATGTGAGTTGGTTTGATTAACGAACGCCAGCTTTGTGAGCTGACTTTGCCATTGCTGACTTCTTGTTGGCAGCTTGGTTGGCATGAATAACGCCCTTTGATACTGCAACATCGAGTTCACGTGTAGCGCTCTTGAGTTCAGTAGCAATCGCCTTGGAGTCACCAGCAGCAACAGCATCACGGAAACGGCGAATCGCGGTCTTGAAGGATGAGCGAACCGACTTATTGCGCAGGCGCGCTTTTTCATTGGTCTTGATTCGCTTGATCTGGGACTTGATATTTGCCACGAACGTAAAGCCTTCCGGTTGGGTGAACTTGAGCGCCGAAGGGTATCAGCCGCCTGCGCGAAGGCTCAAACTGAGAAAAGTCCGCTTATAACGAGCTCTCCCTGCCGCTATTACAGGGGCTAACGAGCCCCGACTTTGGAGGCGATTGCAACAACGCTTCGCTCGAGTGCATAGAGCGGATCGGCTTCTGCCCCTTTAATTGCTACATCAGCTTTCGAAAGTTCTTGAACTGAAAAAGCAATCAACGCTGGAGACCATTTCGATAGTTGGCGGCGCGCTTTATCAATCTGCCATGGAGCAAGTCCGAGTGAGCCAGCAAGTTGAAAGGCATTTGCATTTCGGGGCGCTCCAGAAACTTTTGCCAATGTTCGAATCGAGGATGTCAGAGCAGAAACAATCATGATGGGATCAGTGCCGGTATCAAGTGCATTACGTAGCGCTATTAATGCGCCACGTGGATCCCCCGCCAAGGTCGCATCAGCAACATCAAATCCTGTGGCTTCGACTCTGCCTTGGTAGTACTTGGCTATATCGTCTTCATCAATAACCGCTTTACCTGCATTGGTGTCAAAAGCGATCTGGCTACAGGCGGCAGCAAGCTCGCGAGTGTCGCTTCCTGTGGCATCAACCAAAGCTGAGACTGCGCCCGAAGAAATCTTTCTTCCGTGTCGAGTAAATTCTTCACGGACGAAGGCTTCTTTATCTGAAGCTTTCTTCATCGGTTCACAGGTAATAATCTCAGGCTTAAGCTTTTTGATTTTGTCGAGTAATCCTTTTCCTTTAACTCCACCCTTATGAATAAAAATGAGATGCAGATTTGGATCGACGCTCTCAAAGAGCGCTTCTATCTCTTCTTGCACTTCAACAATTACATCTTGAAGATCTCTTACGACCACAACTCTTTTATCAGCGAAGAGTGAGGGTGCAACTGCCTCTCCATAACGACCAGGCTCAAGTCCAGAACCATCGAGGACCGTCTTTTCAAAATCACTTCTCAGAGTTAGCGCTTCCGCTAGAGCGCGATCGGCAAGTACCGATTCGCCACCATGAATAAGGAGTAGCGAATTTGTAGCCATGGAATTTATAGCCCTTGAACTCACAACCATTGGATTCGCCACCACTCCTTCCTCATTGTTTTCATGGTGAATATATATCGCTTGGCGCTGTCATCAAATCTCCACGCCACAGAAATCGGCCCGTCGCTATCAGTTCTCGCAACTTGCGATCCCCTTTCAATCAGCTCCTCAATGAGTTCAGAATTGGGATGGCCATATGAATTTCCAGCCCCAACGCTGATGAACGAAAGCTCCGGGCTCACTTCAGAAATAAAACTTAAATCTTGGAAGCGTGAACCATGATGCGGAACTTTGAGAATGTCGATATCACTCAGGTCATATTTCTCGGATATCAGTCTCTGTACTTCGGGTTCGATATCTCCCGTGACCAGAATCCTCACTCCATTCATGGTAACGAGCAAGACCAAACTTCTATTGTTTTCTGATGATCCATCTCCATCCACGCTCGCAAAGTCGCGTAGAACTGGATTTGGCCATAAGACCTCAAGTTTTACTTCACCGATATGTGCGCGAACTCCTTGTTCAACTGTGATGGCTTGATCCTCAGTCATCTCTTTCACAAAAGCGCTTCCATTACTCCAGATGGTACCTACATCAATCCACGATGAAATTTCCTTCATTCCAAAATAGTGATCAGCATGACCGTGAGAGATAACAACCAAGGGAATGGAATCGATTTTTGCAACTGAGAGACAGCGCCGCAGCAAATTGGGGTCGGGACCCGCATCAAAGAGAATTGCGCTCCCTCCTCCAAGATTGATAAGTAGGGCATCTCCTTGGCCAACATCGCACTGCAGTACTTTCCAATCATTT
The DNA here is from genome assembly GCA_018882745.1 of Candidatus Nanopelagicaceae bacterium. Lineage (GTDB taxonomy): Bacteria > Actinomycetota > Actinomycetes > Nanopelagicales > Nanopelagicaceae > MAG-120802. Next base: position 1,198 of record VFFD01000032.1, on the reverse strand, counting down.
CCTGGAAAAGCTATTCGTGGAGCGGAATTGATGGCCAAAAGCGCCAGAACCAATACAATAAAGTTGCTTAAGGAACGCCTCTGCAAAGTAATCGATACGAGAATAATCAGAATAATCATGAGAAGTGGAGTGATCCCCCACGAGGGAACATGATGGGTCAATCCTGATATGAAGACGATCCACTGAGAAAAACCCTTTGCGATGAGGAGAAGGAATTCGGAGAGAAATGGAATTGGAAGGGCAAGAACTGCGATAAAGCCGAGAATAGTTATTGGGGCAACAAATGGTGCCACTAGAACGTTGAAAAGTACGCTCAATATAGAAACTTCACCCGAAAGAAAGATGATGTAGGGCGTACAAGTAATTGTCGCTGCACAAGGTATGGCAATTATTTCTGCAAGCCACTCTGGAAAATACTGCTTCAATTTCTCAGTTAGACGAGGGGCTATGAATATCAATCCACTTGTAGCCAGGACAGAAAGTACGAAACCAGGATCTACTGCCTGAAAAGGATCAAGCAAGAGCAAGACAGCAATGGCAGTTGCAAGTGCCGCAACAGAGTTGCGAGCATTACCCGAAGCTTTCGATAACAAGACAACCGCAGCCATCACTCCTGCGCGTAATACTGATGGTGAGGGCCGCACGAGAAGAAGGAAGACCACGAGAAATATTGAGGTAAGGATTAGCCTTGGAATGATTTTTGGAACAACTCCACGAAAAAGATAGAAGACAAGTGCGCTCACAATTGCAAAATTTGCACCGCTCACAGCAGTGAGATGCGAGAGGCCGGCCCGTCGCATTTGCGAAGTAAATAGCTCGCTCTGGAGTGAAGTGTCGCCCAAAATCATTCCTGGGATAAGCGCTCCGGCATCTCCCCCTAAGTCACTGGCACGCTTTCGAAAATCAGCACGGATTCCAGAAAGAAATTTTGAAAAAGCACTTGCAGGTTTGAGAACCTCTAATTCACTTGAGGCGATGAGTGTTCCTGCAACCCGCTTCTCTTTCGTCTCAATAAATCTTCCTGATACTTTGATTGCACTACCAAAATCAGCACACTTCTTAAAATTTCCTAGGATTCGAATCGGAACGCGCACATGAATGCGTGAACCTTCAGATGAAAAGGTTTTTGTCCTTGCTAGAAATGAGATGTTCGGGCGTTTGAGTTGAGACCCATAAACCTTATGGCCAGTGACTTTAC
>VFFD01000002.1 GCA_018882745.1 Candidatus Nanopelagicaceae bacterium | reverse complement strand
GTTTCGGCGGTCATAGCGAGAGGGAAACACCCGGTCCCATTCCGAACCCGGAAGTTAAGCCTCTCAGCGTCGATGGTACTGCACGGGTCACCTTGTGGGAGAGTAGAACGCCGCCGGACTTATATTAGAAAAGGGGTTGCAGATTACTGTGGCCCCTTTTTCATTTTCTACAATTCTTATTGAGTATTCAATCGTCCGAGTTTTGTGCAAGGAGAGCGAAAGTGGAGAGAAAATTTAGTAAGCCATCTTCGCGTAAGCCTTCGGATCGTCGAAGTTCAGATCGCAAGCCTTCAGATCGCAAGCCTTCAGATCGCAAACCTTCAGATCGCGGTGCGCGTCCACCAATGCGAAAAAATGATCGCCGTGTTGTCAATGATGAAAATAAACGCGTTAGAAAATTTGCTGAACCGCCTATTCCTGAGGAGATCACAGGAAAAGAGTTGGAGAAGAGAGAAGCTTTTGCGCTTCAATCTCTCGCTGCCGATAACGCAGAAAGAGTTGCAAAGCACCTTGTTGCGCTAACAATGTTCCTTGAAAGCGATCCCGAACGTGCATACTGGCATGGACAATCCGCTTCCTTTAGAGCAGGTCGCGTAGCGATCGTCCGGGAACGCGCAGGAATTGCAGCAGTAAACTTTAAAAAGTTTGATGTTGCGCAGAAAGAGCTCAGAGCTGCACAACGCATTTCAGGAACACCGAGCGTTCTTCCATATTTGGCGCAATGCGAATTAGCCCTCGGAAACCCCCGTAAAACACTGGAAATTGCAGGGTCTGTAGATCCGAAAATACTTTCGGCCGCAGAGCGCGTTGAGCTCAGACTGGCAGCTGCAGGAGCCAGAAGCGCTCTTGGCCAACACGATGCAGCGGTCGTAACTTTGACGTGTCCAGAACTGGCTGAATCTGATCCGACCTGGAGCAAGAAATTACGACGAGGTTACTTTGAGGCGCTCAATGCCGCGGGAAGAAGTGAAGAGGCGGAGAAATTCAAGGTTAAATATCCACAATCATTTCTTGATGAGTAAGGAAATGTCAGCACAGTAATTTTAAATTCTCACTCCAAGGGAAAATCCAATAAGAAATCTCTCTAAGGAGTCGAGATGGCAAAGGCAGGTGCAATGGGTAAATCAATTGCAGCGCATAAATCAAATGAAATGGATGAAGCAATCGTCCGCGATGACTACGAAAACGAAGTGCGACTCGTTGGTCGAAGCTCGGGGCCAGCGCTAGAGAAAGAACTGCCGAGTGGCGATAAAGTTGTAGAGATACGCATTGTTGTTGCTCGCGATGATCGCGATGGATATGACACCCTCGATGTGGCGCTATGGAGCGCAACACTTCGCAAGAGGGCTCTCTCGTTAAAAGATAATGAATGGATTGAGGTTGTGGGAGCCCTACGACGGAGGTTCTGGAAAACGGGAAACGTTGTCGCCAGTCGCTGGCAAGTTGAAGGACGCGAACTGACGCGAGTTTAGATACCTTTCTCCTATGGCAAATGACCTTCTTTCAGCGTTACGTACATACCTCTCCAAAGTTTCCTCCGGAGAGAAGAGCCCTCAAGAAGTAGCAGCCGCGCTTAATGCATGGGCTCGTGAAAGTGGTGAAGCGATCAAGGTGCGAGTCGAAGAGGAGATGCAGCGCAGCGCTAAGAAGATGGGGTTTGCAAAGCAGGAGGATCTCGACCGCCTAGCCCGTGAAGTCGAAGTTCTTAAGTCGAAGTTGGTCGTAGGTGGTCGCTCTGGTGCAGCGCCCGCTAAAAAGACTTCAACCAAGAAAACTGCCTCACAAAAGAACGCAGTAAAGAAACCTGTAGCCAAGAAAAGTTCGGCAAAGAAGAGCGGATCTAAGAAGACAGTAAAGAAGGCGGCGCGATGAACGAGGGTAATCCCAATCTAGATACGGTCTCGGCCATCAAGAAGAAAATTAATGAGATTGCATTTGCACCGCTTGAAGAGCATGGCGCCAAATTTGATGAAGTGAATAAGGAACTTACTCAAGCGCTCTCCTCTGTTGAAGGTATTTCAAACTAGCTTTAACAATGTGAATGCGCACTCGACTTGATGCTGAGCTAGTCCGACGAGGACTGGCGCGCTCGAGGGAGCATGCAGTAGATCTCATTGAGTCTCGGTCGATATTGGTCCGCGGAATTCCAGCTTCAAAACCAGCCACTCAAGTAGATGCTGAAACATCTATTACCTTGGCGGAAGCGCGTGATGAGTATGTCTCTCGTGGTGGCCACAAATTAGCAGGTGCTCTTGATGCACTTCCTGAAATTTCCGTTTCTGGAAAAATAGCTTTAGATGCTGGAGCAAGCACAGGTGGATTCACTGATGTACTTCTCAAACGAGGCGCCTCCAAAGTAATTGCAGTTGATGTTGGGTATGGACAGCTCGCGTGGGAGCTTCGTCAGGACCCGCGAGTCGAGATCTACGACCGCACTAATGTGCGGACCCTCTCGCCAGAGATCATCAAGGATCCAGTAGATCTCGTGGTCGCTGACCTCTCTTTCATCTCCTTAACTCTTGTAATCCCGGCGCTGACATCAGTCTCAAAGCCGGAAGCGGACTTGCTCATCATGGTGAAACCTCAATTTGAAGTGGGGCGCGAGAAGTTAGGCGCAGGAGGAGTTGTGCGGGATCCACAACTACGCAGAAGTGCAATCCTGGAGGTTGCAAAGAGCGCTCATGAGTTGGGTTTGGGTACCTTAGGCGTAGTGGCAAGTCCACTTCCCGGACCTTCCGGCAATGTGGAGTACTTCCTCTGGTTACGTCGTGGCGCCGCCATGATTGCAGAGAGTGCGATTGATGACGCTATTGCGAAAGGACCTCAATAATGAGTGGGCGCGAAATCTTGTTGGTGCTTCACCCAAATCGTCCTGAAGCAAAGGTAGTTGCAGCCGAGATCGTGTCAACGCTCTCTAAAGATGGAATTACATTCATCTCAACAGTTGATTCCGGAATCGCCGGCGTTGATTACATCGCTAAAGAAGGACTTGCTACAAGACTTCCAGACATTGAATTGACTCTTGTTCTTGGAGGAGATGGCACAATCCTTCGCGGCGCAGAACAAATTCATGGCACCAAAATCCCAGTTTTAGGGATCAATTTAGGACATGTCGGTTTCCTCGCACAGATCGGAAAGCCCACAACCTCCTCTGTCATTGAAGCGATTCGCACCAAGAAATACTCCACAGAGAAGCGAATGACCCTTGCCTATCAAGTGCAACGAGAAGGAAAAGTTGTTGCGCATGGTTGGGCGCTTAATGAAGTAACAATCGAACGAAATACTGAAGCGATGATTGAGTTATTTGTACAAGTGGATCACCGTCCACTATCGCGGTGGGGTTGCGACGGCGTTATCTGCGCTACACCGACTGGCTCAACGGCCTATGCATTTAGCGCCGGAGGGCCTGTTGTCTGGCCTGAAGTTGAAGCCTTGGTTTTGCTTCCGCTGGCTGCACATGCGCTCTTCTCAGACCCCATGGTTATCTCACCTGATTCTGAAATCGCAATTGATGTTGAGAGTGATGTCGGTGCGCTTTCTGCTGACGGGCTGCGCAAATTCGCGCTTCTCGAGAAAGATCGAATTGTCCTTACTAGTGATAAATCCTTCATTCACCTCGCACATATTGATGAGGCTCCCTTCACTGATCGTCTTGTAGCAAAATTCAAATTACCTGTCGATGGTTGGCGCGGTGAGTAAAAAGAGCGCGGTGCACCGCTCTCTGCTTGAAGAAATTGATATCCGAGGCCTGGGTGTCATCGATAACGCGCTCGTGGAATTTGCTCCTGGATTCAATGTTATAACGGGCGAGACCGGAGCAGGAAAGACGATGTTGCTCACGGCCCTCTCGTTAATCTTGGGAGATAAAGCTGACTCTGATCTCATTCGTTCTGGACATGAACGACTCTCCGTTTCAGGGCGATTCTCTTTGCCAGGGCATTACAGTGAGAAACTCAAAAAACTCTGCGAAGAACACGATCCTTCCATTGAAGAAGGTTCGATACTTCTGGCTCGTCAGGTAACTAAAGATGGCAAGAGTAGAGCTCAACTTTCCGGTGCAACAACGACCGCTGCAACGTTGGGGGAGTTTGGCAGTGAACTCATTGAAGTTCATGGCCAACATGGCAATCTCGTTCTCTCAAAAGCCAACAAACAGAGAGAACTCTTGGACTCAGCTGCGGGTGAAAAATTTTTTCAATCGCGCCATGAGTATCAGAAGACATTGGCACAATTCCAAGAGTTGAAACGAACTATTGCCGAGTTAAAAAAGTCGCTTCAGGATCGCGATCGCGAAATCTCATCGCTGAAGGAGTTATCAGTCGAGTACTCAAAGATAAAACCCAAAGAAGGGGAGTTGGACGAGCTCGATGCGCTGATATCTCGCCTAGAAAGTGTTGAAGATCTGAGAGTTGCCGCGACTGGCGCTCAGCAAGCCTTATCCGATGAAGACAGCGGCGGATTGAATTCACTGCAACACTCAAAGCGCTTCCTCCAAGGCGCTCGTGGAAAAGACCAACAATTGGATTCCATCAATGAGAAGGTTTCCGAGGCTCTATATACCCTTATTGATGCAGCCTCCGATATCGATCGGTATATAGAAAATCTTTCGGCCGACCCGAGCGCTCTGGAAAATGCGTTACAGCGCAAAGCGCTCATTACTTCTTTTACAAAGCGATTTGGCTCCTCTGGCGATAAATACGAGGCACTTTCTGAAGCAATCGAGCGAGCAAAATCCGCAGAAAAGAGGATCGCCGATCTGACGGGTGGAGATGATCGAGTGGCGGAACTTGAATCAGAGTTAGTTCAATGCCGCAGAGAGCTTTTGAAAAAGGGAAAAGACTTAACACGATTGAGGATTGATGCAGCGTCGAGTCTTAGCAAATCTGTCACGGCGGAATTGCATCTTCTTGCAATGCCGAAAGCAATTTTTGATATGAAAGTGGAAAGTCGAAGTGGCGAGAACGATGGAGATTTTCAAAGTCATGGCCTTGATGAAGTTGCAATGCTTTTCACAAGCCATGGTGGAGGAGAGCTACTTCCGATTTCAAAGGCAGCTAGTGGTGGAGAACTCTCTCGTTTGATGTTGGCGCTGGAAGTTGTGATTGCAGAACGGTATCCGCTAGGAACATATGTTTTTGATGAAGTTGATGCTGGAGTTGGCGGTAAAGCTGCTCTTGAAGTCGGAAGAAGACTTCGTAAACTCGCACAGAGTTCTCAAGTAATTGTTGTCACGCATCTCGCGCAGGTTGCGCTCTGGGCGGATAACCACATTGTCGTCGAGAAAGATACGAGTGGGGCTATAACGGAGAGTTCGATACGGCGAATTTCAGATCATGACCGAGAAGTCGAGATTGCTCGTATGCTCTCTGGAGTCGAAAATTCTGAACACGCCCAAGAACACGCTCGCGAGCTCCTCGATTTACGCATCACCGAGAAGGCGTGATAAGTTCGCCTTCCATGACCGCCCCTCATGTGACGAAGCATCTGTTCGTTACCGGCGGAGTCGCCTCAAGTCTCGGCAAAGGCCTTACTGCTTCAAGTTTGGGAAGGTTGCTGCGCGCTCGTGGCCTACGAGTGACAATGCAGAAGCTCGATCCATATATCAACGTTGATCCCGGCACGATGAACCCTTTCCAACATGGAGAAGTTTTCGTAACTGATGATGGCGCGGAGACAGATTTAGATATCGGTCATTACGAGAGATTCCTCGATACCAACCTTCACGGTTCCGCAAATGTCACCACAGGTCAGGTTTATTCGCGAGTCATCGCGCGAGAACGGAGAGGCGAGTATTTGGGCGATACCGTCCAAGTGATTCCGCATATTACAAATGAAATCAAGGATCGCATCCGCGCCATGGCATCTCCTGATATTGATGTTGTCATAACGGAGATCGGCGGAACTGTTGGCGACATCGAATCACTTCCATTTATCGAAGCTGCGCGCCAGATTCGCCAAGAAGTTGGGCGAGAAAATGTCTTTTATCTACACGTATCTCTTGTTCCATATATCGGCCCATCAGGTGAGTTAAAAACCAAGCCCACACAACATTCGGTTCAAGCGCTCCGTTCTATCGGTATTTCACCAGATGCAATTGTCCTTCGCTCCGATCGAGAGATCCCGCTCTCAGTGAAAAAGAAGATTTCGCTGATGTGCGATGTTGACCAAGAGGCCGTCGTCGCCGCCGTCGATGCGCCCTCCATTTACGACATTCCAAAAGTGCTCCACAGTGAAGGTCTTGACTCCTACATTGTTCGTCGCCTTGGACTAAAGGCCAATGAAGTTTCGTGGCAGGAATGGGATGCGCTGTTAGAGCGAGTTCACAAACCTGCACATACTGTTCGAGTTGGTCTAGTAGGGAAATACGTTGACCTACCTGATGCATATCTCTCGGTAACGGAAGCGCTTCGTGCTGGAGGTTTTGCGAATAACGCAAAGGTAGAAATTAAATGGATCGTGAGTGATGATTGCGAGAGCGATGCGGGAGCGGAAAAGAACCTCTGCAATGTAGATGCGATCTGCGTCCCTGGAGGTTTCGGTGTCCGTGGCATTGAAGGTAAATTGGGAGCGTTGAAATACGCCCGAGAGAAAAAGATTCCAACCCTCGGACTCTGTCTTGGTCTCCAATGTATGGTGATTGAGATCGCGAGAAATAAAGCTGGTTTAACAAGCGCAAATTCGGCGGAATTTGATCCCACGACCGATGCCCCAGTCATCGCAACAATGGCGGGACAGGAAAAGATTGTCGCGGGTGAAGCTGATATGGGTGGAACGATGCGTCTCGGTCTTTACAAGGCTGCGCTTCAACCTGGCTCTATTGTCGCCGAGACGTATGGTGCCAATGAGATTTCAGAGCGTCATCGCCATCGCTATGAAGTCAACAATAATTATCGTGAAGAAATATCTAAGGCAGGTCTTGTTTTTAGCGGGTTATCGCCAGATCAGCATCTTGTTGAATTTGTAGAGCTACCTCGAGAAATTCATCCATATTACGTAGGCACTCAAGCGCATCCTGAATTTCGTTCTCGTCCCACCAAACCTCATCCGCTCTTTAGTGGCCTCATCAAGGCCGCGTTAGAACGTGGCTAACTCAGCGCTGATTGAAATCTTTCTCAATCATTGCGCGGTCGAAAGAGGTTTAAGTAAGAACACGATTGCAGCGTATCGTCGTGATTTGAATAAATTTCATGAATTTCTTATTGGAAAGAACCAAGACGTTACTACCGCGCAGAGCGCAGATATCACCGAATTTCTACAAGGTCTTCGAATATCCGGTTTAGGAGAGTCGAGCATCGCGCGTCATGCTGTCGCGATTCGCAGCCTCTTCGCTTTTCTCGCTAAAGATCAAGGAATAGTAAATATTGCAAAGGAGATAAATCCGCCCCGCATACCAAAACGTCTTCCAAAAGCGCTCTCCATAACTGAAGTGGAATCTTTGATTACTTCGTGTAGTGATGATCTAAGTGGTCTACGCGATCGTGCATTGCTCGAAACTCTGTATGCCACGGGAGGTCGAGTGAGTGAGATAGTTCAACTTAACGTTGGCGATATCGCACGTAGTGAAGGTGAAACAACGACGGTGCGTGTGCGAGGAAAAGGTGGAAAAGAGAGGCTTGTTCCCCTTGGTCGTTTTGCTCAACAAGCGCTGGATCAATATCTGACTCGAGCCCGACCTACGTTTATCAAAAATCATCGCGAGGAAGCGCTCTTCTTGAGCGAGAAACAAGGGAATCGTCTCAGTCGCCAGAGCGCTTGGAACATTGTTTCTCAAGCTGCGAATCGGGCGGGGTTAGAGAAAGTGATTTCTCCTCACGCTCTTCGTCACTCATTTGCCACCCATTTGATTGATGGGGGAGCAGATATTCGCGTAGTGCAGGAGTTACTGGGACACGCTTCCGTTACGACAACCCAGATCTACACGTTAGTAACGATCGATAAACTTCGGGAGAGTTATGCAAGCGCACATCCGCGCTCGCGGTAATTAACGTCCGCGAAGACGTCGAGCAATGATTGATTGATCGCCTTTTGACTCTAGATCAGCGATAACAATTGCGAGAGCTTCGCGAACAATGCGACCGCGATCTACAGCTAAACCTAAGTCGCCACGCAGATGAAGTCGCGCTTGCTCTAAGTCAAAGAGCTCTTCAGGTGAGAGATAAACCGTTATCTTCTCATCATGCTTTTCGCGACCGGATGGACCTTTATCTAAACCAGTAGGACGACGACGGGGAGTTTGACGAACGCCAGTACTTTTCGGCGCAGCTTTCGCAACAGATTGAGTTGTTGCACGATTTGTATGAGCAACCTCAACTTCTTCTACAACTTGATCTGGAACGGCGCTCAGCGTTGTTTTACGAAAAAGTTCATCAGCTCCAGGCAAACTAATACGACGAGTCATCGAACCCCTCCATTGGCGATAATTTCACGAGCTAAGCGACGGTATGACGCAGCTCCGACAGATGAACTTGCATACGATGTGATTGGTTCACCAGCAACAGTTGTTTCAGGGAAACGAACGGTGCGGGCGATTGTGGTATCAAATACTTTTTCTGGGAAAGCTTCGCTAATGCGTTCGAGCACTTCGCGGCTATGCACGGTCTTGCGATCAAACATCGTAGGCAGAATTCCGAGCAATTTGAGTTCAGGGTTGGTATTGATCTGTACTTTCTTGATGATGTCATCAAGGAGAGCAACGCCCCGGAGCGCGAAGTACTCACATTCCAGCGGAACAAGAACCCAGTGAGATGCGGTGAGAGCATTGACGGTCAGCAAACCAAGAGAAGGCTGGCAATCAATCAAAATGACATCGTAAAAATCCGTAACCGATGAGAGCACTCGCTTCAAAATCTTTTCGCGGGCGATAACGTTGACAAGTCCGCCTTCAGCGCCAGAGAGATCCTCGTGAGCAGGAATCATGTCCATTCCTGGAACACTCGTTTTAAGTAAGAAATCATCGATTTTCGTGGATTCATCCATCAGCAAGTTGTAAACAGATCCTTCAATATCGCGCGTTGAGACATTGAGCCCAACGGAGAGCGAATGTTGTGGATCAAAATCAACGAGCAATACGCGACGACCAAGTTCGGCAAATGCAGCTCCGAGATTTATTGTGGTGGTTGTTTTACCAACTCCACCTTTTTGGTTAACAACGGAGATGATTCGAGCATCGCCATGTTCAACAAGTGGCGCAGGATAAGGAAATTCTCGTTCTGGTTTTCCTAGAACGGAGGATGATGTTGTGATATCTGAATCCGCTTTCGAAAATGTCGATTTAGCGTTCAAGCGAGAAATCTCTGAAGCACTTTTTGCCATGCCGAGACTCTAGCCACGGGGTGCAGTCATATCGTGAGCGACACGCGTACAGTATGCGCACCATGAGCGAAGAGTTTGTTGAACCCTCAAGTAATACTTTAGGTCAACTACCGCCTATATCTGGCGCAACGACGATCTCCGGTGAAGGTCGCGTGGCAGGTTTCTCTGTTCATCTTGAGAATTTTGATGGTCCATTTGATCTTCTATTGCAACTTATCTCACGTCATCGGATGGATATCACCGATGTTGCTATTGCAACTGTTACTGATGAATTTATCGCGTATATCCGTGAATTAGAGAAGACAGAGGAGGGGTGGAAGTTAGACCACGCCACCGAATTCTTAGTTGTTGCCGCTACTTTGCTTGATCTGAAAGCTGCGCGGTTACTTCCCTCCGGTGAAATTGATGACGAAGAGGATCTGGCTCTTCTTGAAGCTCGAGATCTTCTCTTTGCTCGCTTACTTCAATATCGAGCCTTTAAAGAGATAGCGAATATCTTGGCGGAGCGAATCTCAGCTCAGGAGAAGACCTTCCCACGCTCGGTCTCGCTCGACCCCGTTTTTGCAGCGCTGCTACCGGAGGTGCTCATTGGGGTTACCCCGGAAAGATTTGCCGCGATTGCCAACCGAGTCCTAACGCCCAAAACAGCTCCTACGCTCTCCGTGGAGCATCTCCATCTACCCTTGGTCAGCGTTGCAGCTGAAGCAATACTTGTCGTAGCTGCCCTAAGAAGGCATAAAACAATGACTTTTAGAGGGTTGGTCGCCGATGCACCGAACACCCTCGTGGTGGTAGCCCGCTTTCTCTCACTGCTGGAGTTATACAAAGATGGCTCGGTTCGTTTCGAGCAGCTCATGGCCCTCGGAGAGCTTCAGATCACCTGGACGGGCGCAGCCGAGGGCGAGATTGCTGTGAGCGACGAATTCGATAGGGAACCAGTACTTGAAAGCAACGATGAGTCTGCCGCCGGTCAGCCTGAACAGAGGGATAACTAAATGTCTAATCTAGAGCTCCATCGTTCTATTGAAGCGATTCTGATGGTTGTAGAAGAGCCTGTTTCAGAAGTGGTTCTTGCTCAAATTATCGAAGCTCCGACCGAGCAGGTCCTTGAGGCGCTCCATAACCTCGCCTCTGAATACGAGAGCCAGAATCGTGGTTTCACCCTTAAGCAAATCTCTGGCGGTTGGCGCTTCTATAGCCACCCTGATCTTGCTCCGTTAGTTGAAAAGTTCGTTCTTGATGGTCAACAGGCAAAACTCACTCAAGCTGCTCTGGAAACTCTGGCTGTGATCGCTTATCGCCAACCAATCTCTCGCGCTCGAGTCTCAGCGATTCGAGGCGTTAACGTGGAAGCTGTGATGAAAACTCTTGTTACTCGTGGATTGGTAGAGGAGTGCGGCATTGAGCATGAAACGGGCGCAATCCTCTACAGAACGACCCACTATTTCTTGGAGCGAATCGGAGTCAATCGCGTGGAAGATCTCCCCGCTCTCGCTCCATTCCTGCCGAATATCGACGGCCTCGATGAGGTTATAGCTTCACTCACTGAGTAACGTACACTCGCGGCTATGGCCGAACTTGTACGTCTTCAGAAATTCATGGCGGATTGCGGCGTTGCTAGCCGCCGAGCCTGCGAAGCGTTAATTGATGAAGGGCGCGTAAAGGTCAATGGAAAGATAGTTAAAGCTCAAGGGGTGAAAATCGACCCGATAAACACTAAAGTTGAAGTTGATAATGAGTTAATAAGCGCAACAAAGACCAAGACTTACCTTGCATTCAATAAACCTGCTGGCATTTTGTCCACTATGTCAGACCCCGAAGGTCGACCCTCCTTGCAGGACTTTTTTGGGTCATGGCCAGATCGACTCTTTCATGTGGGAAGGCTGGATAAGGAGAGCGAAGGTCTCATAATTTTGACCAATGATGGTCAATGGGCACATGAGTCCACACACCCATCCTTTGGAGTCGAAAAAACATATCTTGTGCAAACCGAGGAACCCATCTCCCGTTCTGCGTTTCAGAACCTGGTGGAGGGGGTTGAGCTAGACGATGGACTCGCAAAGCCAATCTCTGTCGCCCGCCGCGGTGCGATGATTGAAGTGGTGATCCACGAGGGGCGCAATCAAATCGTTCGACGGATGTTCGATGCTTTGGGTTATCCGGTAGAACGGCTGATTAGAACGGCCATCGGTTCCATCAAGCTGGGGGAGTTGCCACCTGGAAAGTGGCGTTCGCTGAATAGCGTTGAATTAGTAAATCGTTAAAACGTTTTATTGATAAGTAGATAAGACCATTTAACGAGAGTTTCCAAATAGCCATAAATCAATAAATCGTGTTTACACGGGCGATTGAATCTCTATTTATCGATAATTTTGAGCGCAAAACAGATCTAGATTATCGATAAATAGATAACCAGCGGGTGCCCGCCCTGATCAAAAGAATGTCGATAATTACTCAAGAGGTACTTTTTCTTATCAAAGCAATTTATCGATAAAACGCCGTATCACCTTCGCGGGATTCTTGAGGCTTTCGGTAAAATTCCGCAATGACAGTACGCGCGATTCGTGGCGCTATTCAGATCGATCGCGATGACCCAGGGCTCATGAAAGAAGCGGTCGTCGAGTTGATGTCCGAAATCTTGTCTTCTAACTCCCTTACGCCCAAGGATCTGATCTCTGTCCTTTTCACTTGCACCCCGGATCTTGTCAGCGACTTTCCGGCTGCGTCAGCTCGTGCCATGGGGATGGAGAGGGTGCCCTTGATCTGTGCAGTAGAAATGGCAGTACCCGATAGCCTGCCTCGAACGATTCGGACTTTGGTTCATTGCCATACCCCGCGCGAACAAGAAGAGATCTCACATATTTATCTCCGTGGCGCTGTAACGCTACGGAAAGATATTGCCCAGTAAACACCCGTCCGCCATCTACCAAACGAGGTGATAGAGCAATGAAAACTCAACATGTCCGCGTCGTTGGTGCGGGCTTGATTGGAACTTCTATTGCGCTCGGGTTGGCAAGTAGGGGAGTGTCGGTTGAGCTGCATGATGAAGATCAAAACGCCCTTGATCTAGCAAAGGATCTTCTGGCGCCCCATGTGAAAGTTGGAGTCCCTGATCTGGTCATCGTCGCAACGCCACCGAAAACCATTTTGAATGTGTTGAAGAAAGAATCTGGTAGCAACCCTCAAGCAACGTTTATAGATGTGGGCAGTGTTAAAAATAATCTTGTACTTGATGTTGAGGCTTTAACGGAGTTAGCAACTCGATTTGTGGGATCTCATCCTATGGCGGGTCGTGAAGTTGCAGGACCATCTTCGGCTCAAGCTGATCTTTTTCAAGGTCGAGCTTGGATTCTCACGCCAACGTCGGTTACTGAAGAATCTTCAATCGACGTAGCAAAGGAACTGGTTGAAGCGCTCGGCGCTACGGCCTACATCATGAACGCCCCAGCTCATGATTCCTTACTCGCTCGAATTTCCCATTTACCGCAGATAACAAGCACCGCTCTTGCTGGCGCAATCGAGCAGCTTGGCGATGATCTCAATTTATCGGGTCAAGGTTTGCGAGATATGACCAGAATTGCAAATAGCGATGGTGAATTGTGGAGCGAAATACTTCTTGAGAATCAAAACGAAGTTTTGAAGGCAATTAGTGAATATCAACAGATCATTGCAAACCTGAAAGATGCGCTTGAAAGTAGAGATGAGAGCGCCTTGAAAAATCTCTTTATCAATGGCAATAAAGGTCGTGCAAGAGTTTCTGGAAAGCACGGCTCGAAGCCTCGTAATTACTCACATTTAATGATTGTCATCAAAGACGAGCCCGGCGCGCTAAGTCAACTCTTCGAACAGTGTGCAGCGATCAATGCAAACATTGAAGATCTTTCAATCGAGCATTCACCAGGTCAACTCACTGGTTTAATTACCCTTGCATTCTCACCCGATGATGCTTTGCGCGTGCAAGATCACTTGCTATCTCACGACTGGAAGGTTCACTTGCGATGACCGTTGTTATTGCAATGGATGGACCTAGTGGTTCAGGAAAATCATCGACCTCTAAGACAATCGCAAAGAGAGCTGGTTGGTTATACCTCGACACAGGTGCGTTATATCGCGCTGCAACATGGCTTGCGATACGTGAAACTATCGATGATGCTCAATCACTCATTGAAGCTTTACAGAAATATCCCATTGTCTTAAAAACAGATCCCGACAACCCGATCACTTTGTGTGGTGGTGTTGATGTTTCAACTGCAATTCGTACACCAGAAGTAACATCAGCTGTCAGTCGCATCAGCGCATGGCCCGAAGTGCGGCAATCACTTTTGGCGTTACAGCGAAGGATTATTGAAAGCGCCAAAAATGGAATCGTTGTCGAAGGCCGAGATATCGGAACAGTTGTCGCCCCTCAAGCACAGCTAAAAATATGGCTCCAAGCAGACATTAGCGCCCGTGCGATTCGCAGAGATATCGAACAAAAGGAATCAAATATCACCAGCGGTGGAGTAGCTGATGTGGCAGATGCTCTTGCAAGCCGTGATCATATTGATTCGACAAGAAGTGTTTCGCCGCTGAAGAGAGCTGAAGACGCGATCATCGTAGATTCGACGAATCTATCCTTGAGTGAGACAGTCGATTACATCTGGAATATTCTGAAGCAACGATCTCTCATCGGCCTGCCACGCGTCGTCATTATCGGAAGACCTAATGTTGGCAAGTCAACCTTAGTTAATCGCATCATCGGTTCGCGTGAAGCAATTATTGAAGATACTCCTGGGGTTACTCGTGATCGAGTCTCGTATGAAGCAGAATGGAACGGTAAAAGTTTTGTTGTAGTGGATACCGGAGGGTGGGAGCCGACGGCGGAAGGTATTGCTCTTAAAATCTCCGATGCTGCGGAATCTGCCATTGTTGATGCTGATTTAGTTCTTTTTGTGGTGGATGCACAAGTTGGCCAGCAATCTGATGACGACGCTCTCATTTCGGTGCTGCGCAAGAGCAAGAAACCAATCATGTTGATTGCAAATAAGGTTGATAGCGAGAAGGATGAACTCGAAGCACATTCGCTATGGAATTTAGGACTGGGCGAACCTCACTTTATTTCAGCAGCGCATGGTCGTGGAAGCGGCGATTTATTGGATCTCATCGTTTCTCAACTTCCAGAAGTTGGCCAGAGTCGCATGGATGATGGCTATCGTCGCATCGCAATCGTCGGTCGTCCTAATGTCGGTAAAAGTAGTTTGCTCAATTCCTTTGCAGGCACTACTCGTGCACTTGTTGATGATGCAGAAGGCACGACGCGTGACCCGATTGACGAACTCATTGATCTAGGCGATAAAACATGGAGGTTCATCGACACCGCTGGCATTCGTCGTAGAGCTCATCAAGCCTCTGGATCGGATTACTACGCGGCGCTTCGAACCGAGCGGGCGATTGAGAATGCCGAAGTGGTCATCATGGTTCTCGACGCCTCCGTTCCTATCACCGAGCAGGACCTACGCATCATCTCTCTCGTTGAGGATTCTGGGAAAGCGCTCGTGATTGGCATGAACAAGTGGGATCTCGTAGACGAAGAACGCAGACTCTCGCTAGATAAAGAGACGGATCGAAATTTCGACCAAGTTGAATGGGCCGAAAGAGTGAACATTTCGGCGAAAACGGGTTGGCATAAAGATCGACTGCTTCCAGCAATCGAGCGAGCGCTCTCCAGTTGGGAGCTACGCGTTCCAACGGGAAAACTCAACTCGTTCTTAGGTCAATTAATTGGTAGCAATCCACCCCCTATTCGCGGGGGAAAGCAACCGAAAATTCTCTTTGCTACACAAGCAGGTATAGCGCCTCCCACCTTTGTCATCTTTGCTACTGAGTTCCTTGAGGCGTCCTATCGTCGGTTCATTGAACGACGTTTACGAGAAGAATTTGGTTTTTCAGGCTCACCTATTCGCGTTTCAGTGCGCATTCGAGAGCGCTAGCAAGATCGCTAACGAGTTCGCTCACCACTCTATTTAGCAGTTCAGTAGTATCGCGTCCGCATGGCAAGTCTTACGGGACGTAGCGCAGCTTGGTAGCGCACCAGGCTGGGGGTCTGGTGGTCGCAGGTTCAAATCCTGTCGTCCCGACGTGTTAACGATTCCTAATATTTTGACAGCCCTTCGGGCTCTGGGAATTCCCGTATTCCTTTATTTTGTCATCGTTTCAGAGAACCTTCCCGCCGCGGTGATCACCTTGATGATTGCGGGTGCAACCGATTACTTCGATGGCAAACTCGCACGAGCTTTAAAGCAGGAGAGTCGTATAGGCGAATTGATGGATCCAGCAGTTGATCGCCTCTACATCATTACTGTTCTGATTGCGATGTATGTGACCGAGGTTCTTCCAATCTGGGTTCTCGCGCTGATTGTGATACGAGATCTTGCTCTTGGCGCGCTTCTCATTGCTATGAAAACGAAGGGGATTGCCCCCTTCATAGTCACATACCTGGGAAAGGCCGCCACCTTCAACCTGCTGTATGCCCTCCCTCTTCTCCTACTTACCAAGTCTTCTTCGGGCGCGCTTGCTGATGCTGCATACATTTTTGGTTGGGGTTTTGCGGGATGGGGTATTGCGTTATACCTCTGGACTGGAATGAGTTACGCTCGCGCCGGATTGCGTAGTCTGAGAGGAATGTAAATGTCGAACGTGCCGGGAGAGCTTCACTACACAAAAGAACATGAATGGGTGAAGCAGAGCGCTGGAAAGAAATTCAAAGTTGGAATTACAGATTACGCGCAGGGCGCATTAGGCGACATTGTTTACATTCAACTCCCTAAAGTTGGCGATCTTCTTACCCAAGGGAAAGTCTGCGGGGAAGTTGAATCAACCAAGAGCGTCTCGGAAATTTACGCACCTCTCTCAGGAACTGTGACCGAAATTAATTCTGCTCTTGACGCTAATCCTGAGGTTATGAATAGCGAACCTTATGGTGCGGGCTGGATTTTCGAAGTAGAAGTTTCAGATGAAAATCAACTCACGACGCTTCTCTCTGCTGACGAATACCGCTCTTTGACGGCTTGACTCACCCCTCTGGCGCGCCTAGTGTGAGCCTCAAGGTAAAGGTGAGGTTCCGATAGGAGTCTCAACGTCAGATTGAAGGGGAGTGGTGATGGATCAAGCTAAAGAAAAAGATCTCACAACCACCATCAATCTGGGAGCACTTCGTTCGGTCTCAGACCATGTCTCAGCACTTCTGGATAAGGCGACTCAGAACGAGCGCGATGTTATAGCCGCCCTCCCAGAAGGTTCAGCCATGTTGATTGCCTTGAGCGGCCCTTCGCGAGGCGCACGTTTTCTTCTTAACTCGGATCTGACATCTATTGGTCGCTCCACTGATAACGAGATTTTCTTAGATGATGTCACCGTTTCTAGAAAGCACGCGCAGATTATTCGCAGTGGAAAGAGTTATTCCGTCAAAGATCTTGGCAGTTTAAATGGCACATATGTTGATGGAAAAGTTGAGGAAAGTGCTCAACTCAGTGATGGCATGGAGTTACATATTGGAAAGTATCGTCTGCATTTCTTTGTTGGAGGAAAGGTCCGAACATGAGCGTTCCCGCGCGCGCATACCTAAGCATCGGTGAAGTTCTTGGGAAACTAAGAAGCGATTTCCCGGATGTGACGATTTCAAAGATTAGATTCTTGGAATCAGAGGGATTGATTGAGCCACAGAGAACACCATCTGGTTATAGAAAGTTCACCACCACAGATTTAGAGCGACTTCGCTATGTGCTGCTTGCGCAACGAGATCAGTATCTTCCACTCAAGGTAATCAAGGAAAACCTTGACGCGCTAGATCGTGGTCTGCAGCCTGCACAAACTGCTGGTGCAGCTCCAACTCCGCGACTTGCAACCGTAGATGGTTCGTTGGCACCAAGTGCGTTCATTGAACAAACTGAACTTCGCCTATCTCGTGATGAACTACTTTCCAGCAGCGGCATCTCAGAAGATCAACTCGTTGAGTTGGAAAGCTACGGTTTGATCCAAATCAAAGGTCGTCACTACGATGGAGATGCATTAACCGTTGCAAAAGTTGTCGCTGAAATCTCTGCATTTGGAATCGAAGGAAGGCATCTAAGAGCCTTTAAAACCGCTGCTGATCGCGAGGTTGGATTAGTGGAACAAGTCATCACTCCATTGATGCGTCAGAAGAATCCTGAATCAAAGGCGCGCGCACAGGAAGTATCGCGCGAGATTGCATCACTATCGGTTCGACTTCATGCGGCTCTGGTACGTTCAGGTTTGAATCGCTCTCGATGAACTTTCACGCGATGGATGTAATCGGGGTGCGAGTAGAGATGCCCTCGAATCAACCCATCGTCTTGCTCAAGGAAATTGGGGGAGAGCGTTACCTCCCAATCTGGATTGGAGCTGTTGAAGCAACCGCAATCGCTTTTGCTCAGCAAGGAGTGACACCTCCTCGTCCATTAACGCACGACCTGATGAAAGATGTTCTTGCCGCACTCCATGTCTCTATTGATTCCATTCATCTCACTGAATTGCGCGAGGGGATCTTCTATTCACTGCTCAACCTTCAAGGTGGTGTGGCCGTCTCATCACGCCCCAGCGATGCGATAGCTCTAGCACTGCGCACCGGCGCCCCCATTCTGGCGAGTGAGGCGCTTCTTGGAGATGCGGGTATCGAAATTCCCGATCAATCAGAAGATGAAGTGGAGAAGTTCAAAGAATTCCTCGATCAAATAAATCCTGAAGATTTCGCCGGATAGATAGGAAAACTTATGTTGACTCGACGCATCGCTCTGGTGCTGCGAGTTGGCGCGGTGGTCTTCGCGGTCTCTGCTATTGCTCTTCTGGTCGAGCCAAGTTTCTTTGTGAAGTTCATTGGCGTTGTTGGAACGGAAGACGCGGTGACTCCTGAATTAACTTGGGCGATGAGAATGATTGGCGCAGTCCTCGTCATTGTTGCGACGATGATGCCGGTGGTTGCAGCGTTCGCATCTGAAAGAACACTTCGACAGGTAGCTTCGATCATGGTTCCCGTTTGCCTGACTCTCTCATTTATTACCGTTGTAGCCCCAGGAAGCTGGACGCTGGGACGATGGGGTTACATCGCCGTGGGAACGGCCTTCGCGTTGGCGTACCTATATGGTTTACAGGGAAGGCGCCGAAACCATTAACCTCTACTTGAGGTTTTAAGTGTGTCGGTGATTGAATCAAGAGTGAGTGCCATCTACCGTTCTCTCATTGCTCTCCCCGGCGATGCGAATAGCGAGGCTTCCCTATGAAAGAGAATCAAGATCTCGAGCTTGGTTATCGTGGCGCTTCGGCCTGTGCAGCAGCGGGAATTTCTTATCGTCAGCTCGACTATTGGGCGCGCACTGGGTTAGTAGAGCCAACTGTTAGGGGAGCGAGCGGATCAGGTAGCGCTCGACTTTATGGATTTAAGGACATTCTTGTTCTCAAGATTGTGAAGCGTCTCTTGGATACCGGAGTCTCTCTTCAAAATATCCGTTCGGCGGTCGCACACCTTCGTGAACGTGGGGTTGATGATTTAGCGCGCATCACTTTGATGAGTGATGGGGCGTCGATCTATGAATGCACAAGTTCAGAGGAGATCTTCGACTTACTGCAGGGCGGCCAGGGCGTCTTTGGTATTGCGATTGGCAAAGTGTGGAATGAAGTTGAGGGTTCACTCTCACACCTTCAAGCAGAGAATCTCAATGATGGCTCTCTTGTGACCGCCGATGCTTCAGGTGATGAATTGGCTGCACGACGCAAGTTACGCGGCGCATAAAACAGCACTAGCCCTTATTCTTCTCGCCATGACAAGGCGAGACTTCTCGGATCGGCATATCGGTCCATCATCAGAGCAAGTCGCAACCATGCTCCATGAGTTGGGCTATAACTCTTTAGAAGATTTTGTCGCCGCAGTGCTACCTGAATCAATCACAATTAAAGAAAGGTTTGGCACAAAGCTACCCGCGCCCATCTCCGAAGTTGAAGTCATCGCAGAATTGCGAGCTTTGGCTCAAGAGAACGTTCAGGCCGAATCTCTGATTGGAATGGGTTACTACGGAACGATTACTCCACCTGTTGTCTTACGAAATGTTCTCGAAAATCCTGCTTGGTACACCGCATACACTCCGTACCAACCTGAGATTAGTCAGGGACGATTAGAAGCTCTCTTTGCTTTCCAAACCATGGTTAGTGATCTCACGGGATTACCTATCTGCAATGCATCGATGTTGGATGAAGGTACTGCCGCCGCAGAAGCAATGACTCTTGCGCGGCGTAATTCCACGCTCTCCGATGACGCTAGATTCATTATCGATTCACGAGTTCATCCTCAAACACAAGCAGTTGTGATTACTCGCGCAAAGCCACTCAATATTCCGATCGAAGTAGTGGATGTTAATGCGGTCTCGGATTTCTCGGGTGCTTTTGGTGTGTTGCTGCAGTACCCCGATACTTTTGGAACTCTCTCTGATTTCGAGAGAGTGATTTCTGAGGTTCACCGTAACTCTGGTTTTGTTGTGATGGCTTCGGATCTCTTAGCTCTCACTCTGATCAAATCTCCGGGGGAGTGGGGCGCAGATATCTCGGTCGGCTCTGCACAGCGTTTTGGAGTGCCCATGGGATTTGGCGGACCACATGCCGGTTTCCTTGCAGTACGAAATGGTTTGGAGCGTTCGTTGCCAGGTCGGTTGGTTGGCCAAAGTATTGATAGCCATGGCAATCCTGCGCTTCGTTTAGCGCTGCAAACTCGCGAGCAGCACATTCGTCGCGACAAGGCGACAAGCAATATCTGTACTGCTCAAGTTCTACTAGCAGTCATCGCAGCCTTCTATGCAGCGTGGCACGGTCCAGATGGGCTCAAAGAAATCGCTGTAAGAGTGCACAAGCATGCTCGAAATTTTGCGGCAGCTCTAAAAAATAGTGGATTTGAAATTCTGTCACCGCATTTCTTTGACACAGTTTCATTCTTCGCTTCGAATGCAGATGCGCTCGTGGAATCTGCAGCAAAAGCAGGAATAAATGTTCGAAAAATTGACGGGGGAGTAAGCGTCGCATTTGATGAGCGCACAACCGAGAAGCTCGTTGAGAGACTCTGCAAGGTATGGGCTCTGAATCGCAATAGCGCTGAAGCGATTGGCGCGATTCCTGCCGTGCGTAAGACTGATTATTTACAACATCCTCTCTTCAATTCTTATCACTCGGAAACTTCTATGCTCCGCTACATCCGCTCCCTTTCGGATAGAGACTTGGCGCTGGATCGCACGATGATTCCTCTGGGTTCATGCACAATGAAACTCAATGCCACGACTGAAATGGAGGCGATTACCTGGCCGGAATTCGCCGACTTACACCCTTTTGCTCCAGCCTCGCAGACTCAAGGAACTCGCCGTTTGATTTCACAACTTTCACAATGGCTCGTGGATATCACCGGCTATGACGCCGTTTCGCTCCAACCTAACGCGGGTTCGCAAGGTGAGTTTGCTGGTTTGCTTGCGATCAAGAACTACCTCGATGGAAAAGGGGAGAGCGGAAGAGATATTTGTTTGATCCCATCGAGCGCACATGGCACAAATGCCGCTAGCGCCGTGATGGCGGGTATGCGCGTAGTCGTTGTTGCATGTGATGATCATGGAAACGTTTCGATTGATGATCTCAAGGCCAAAATTGCCGAATATGGCTCAGAACTAGCTGCTCTGATGGTCACCTACCCATCTACTCATGGAGTTTTTGAAGCTGAGATCACCACAATCTGCGCCATGATCCATGATGCGGGCGGTCAGGTTTACGTCGATGGCGCAAATCTCAACGCACTTGTTGGTTTGGCGCAGCCAGGAAAATTTGGTGCCGATGTTTCTCATCTCAACCTCCATAAAACGTTCTGTATTCCTCATGGTGGTGGGGGACCAGGAGTTGGTCCAGTCATCGCGCGTAAACATTTAGCGCCATATTTACCGAATCATCCGCTAGACCATAGCGCTGGACCATTGACAGGTCCTGGCCCGATTAGTGCAGCGCCATTTGGTTCGGCGCTGATTTTGCCAATTTCCTGGGCATATATCCGCATGATGGGCGCTGAAGGTTTAACAAAAGCAACCGCAATAGCGATTCTTTCGGCAAATTACATTGCGAAGAAATTGCAGCCATCATTTCCAACCTTGTACACCGGTCAGAACGGTCTGATCGCACACGAATGCATTATTGATCTGCGAGAAATAACGAAGCGAACTGGTGTGAGTGTTGATGACATTGCTAAGCGTTTAATGGATTTCGGATTCCACGCACCAACCATGAGTTTTCCGGTCGCGGGTACCTTTATGATCGAACCCACTGAGAGTGAAGATATCGCCGAAATTGATCGCTTTATCGCCGCGATGCTCACAATTGCAGAAGAGATCGATGAAATTGAGGCTGGCAAAGTAAAGATTGAAGATTCTGCGCTCCGCCATGCGCCGCACACTGCATCAGATGTTCTTGAGACGGAATGGTCGCGTCCATATTCACGACACGATGCCGCATTTCCTGCGGGGGTTGAAACTGGACTTACGCGGCGAGGAAAGTATTGGCCCACCGTCGGCCGCATCGATGGCGCGTACGGGGATAGGAATCTGGTTTGCGCCTGCGAGCCGATAGCGAGCTTGGCTATCAACTAGTTTTACTTGACATAATGTAGATTATCGGCTTAATCTCACACGGAGAAGGGCAAAGAGAACGATCAGTCCCAAAGCCCACATCCAGCTTTGAAGCCGTTGAGCCAGTGTGGCTCTTTCGGGTTCTACCAGGTCAATTTTCATAGTTAGCTGGTCGGGAAGAAATTGCGGCAACGACGCCAGAACTTTTCCTTGCTTATTGATATGTGCAGTAAAACCAGTCGTACTCACAACGGCAAATTCGCGACCAGATTCGGCGGCTCGAGCTCGAGTGATTTGTAGTTGTTGAGCGGCTTCAGAACTCTCTCCAAAGGTTGCATTATTTGTCTGAGCTACGAGAAAAGAGCTACCTCGTGCCCCATCTTTAGCGTGATCATCATCCAAGATCTCAAAACAGATTAATGACTGAAAAGGCGCTCCATTAGCCATGTGTTTGATCCATTTGCTGCCCGGTAGAAAGTCGTTAACTTGCTCTGCATATGGAGAGATAGCTTCTGCGAGTCGTCGCATCGGCATGTATTCACCGAATGGTGCGAGGTCCTGCTTAACGTAACGACTATCTAATGAACCTCGAATGTTAAATAGAAGGCTTGAGTTCTTAGGACCCAAATCAGAGGTTTCGACGGCGCCTATGAGTAATGGCGCATCAATCTCATTTATCAGTTCGACAACCTTCGAATTGGCAATCGGATTCTTGAGTGGATCGATATCGGAAGCGTTTTCCGGCCAAATGTATAAATCTGTCTCTGGAACTCTAACAGTTGCTTGAATGTGACGGTCCAAGATTCTCATCGCACGATCATTAAAATCCAATCCGAGAATATCGACTCCACCTTGAATTGCAGTTATCTGTAAGTTCGTTTCGCGCAAATCTTTCACAAGAAAATTGATTGCTGCATTTCCAAAGAGGAAAGCAATCAGCAGCGCTGCACCAAACTTACGAGCGGATGTAAATATAAGCGCGGCTAGAGCAACAATCAGAGAAACACCTGTGACGCCGATGATGGGAAAAACGAAATTGATGGAATCAATCTGCGTAAAACCAACTCTTCCCCATCCAAAACCACCGAATGGCGCCTTCATTCTCAACAATTCAATGAGTGTAAAGAGGAGTGCAAAGGAGAGCGCGCTCTCCCATTTCCGGCTCCATCGAGGTATACCAATCAGAGCGAAAATCAGGCTCTCCCCTATTGCGAGAACAAGCCATGGAATCGCTCCAACATAAACCGAGCTCCAATGAAGGAGCGGAAGAAAGAAAGATAATCCTGCTACGAGAGCAAGAATTACTCGATTGTGAAATGGTTTTTCACAAAGTGTGCGAAAAAGCAGAGCAACTCCGAGATACGGAGCAATCCACAACTCAAATGGTGCAAAACCAATCCAGAACAAGATTCCAGACAGAACGGCAAGAAATAGGTTTACCATTGCAGTGCAGCCATGAGGCGATCAACGCTTGCGCCTAAGCCGTAATCTTTTTTCATTGATTCCAGGTACGAACGGTCGCTAGGTCCTGAAGGAATCTTTAGATCTACCTTTGGAAGGCGCACATCGAGCGCACAGGTTACGAGTTTCTCAGCAATCTTGGCATACTGCATATCTGCGAGAATCTTCTTGCGATGTGTGGGATGCAATGATTCGTCTTCAGAGAGTGCAGCATCAATGACATCGTTCATCGATGCAAAGGATTTAGCTATAGCCGCAGCGCCTTTCTCGCCAATGCCTTTAATTCCAGGAAGACCATCGGATGCATCGCCACGAATCATGGCAAAGAGCGCGTACCTCTCCCCTGGAATGTCATACTTTTGCGAAATCCACTTGATATTCACCAAATCATGATTGCTGATGCCCTTGGCTAAATAAGCTACTGCAACATCACGTTTGTCATCGACAAGCTGAAAGAGATCACGATCGCCTGTAACGATTCGAGTAGGACTCTTTTCTTGATACGCGAGCGTTGCAATCACATCATCAGCTTCGTAATCATCTACGCCAATGAGTGGAATGCCGGCCGCCTCGAAGAAGTCGGTAATAATGGGGATTTGAGGGGTTAAAAGATCAGGTTCTGCCTCTTCGTCACCATCATCATCAACGCGATTGGCCTTGTACTCGGGGAATAGATCGACTCTCCAACTTGGTCGCCAATCTCCATCAAGGCAGAGCGCCATTCGATTAGGTCGGTAATGTGAAACCAAGCGCGAGGTCATATCAATAAAGCCCTTCACGGCATTAATGGGTTCCCCATCAGGTGAGAGCAACGTGTCAGGCATTCCGTAATAGGCGCGATACCACAGCGAAGCGCTATCGATTAATAGAAGTGTCATGCTACGACCGCCGAGTATGCAATAACGCCTCTGTCTACTCGCTTCATCGCATCTCTTATCAAATGATGCATGTCAGGTTTCGCGTTAAGAAGTTGTCCAAGTAGATCAATAATCTGACGAATCGCTCGAACAAAATCTCCTACAGTTATTTCAGTCTCACGCAAAATCGTCTGCAAACTGTGGCCATTTGCCCAACGATATGCGCTCCATGCTAAATCGAAATTCGGTTCACGTTGAGGCTGAATGCCGTGAGACTCCTCTAAATTCACGATTGCGGCCCACATCTTCGCAACAGGAGGAACGAGCTGTTCTAAAGATTTCGGAAGTCGTGGAGTACGACTGCGCTCTCCTCTGCCTTCGTAAACCAACGAGGAAAGCAATCCGACTAGATCAGGTGGCGTTATGTCATTAAGTATCTCCGAGTTGAGAATCTCCGCCATCAGCAAATCTGTCTCTGCATAGATGCGAGTGAGGATCTCGCCCTTAGGTGTTAATGAATCCCCATGAAGATAATTCAAATCAGTAAGGACGTCTCCTACTCGATCAAAAGTTCGGGGTATGACATTTGTACGACTCTCCATGCGGTTTGTTAGTCCCTGAGACTCGCGCTCTAGTCGTGCCGCTTTCTCGAATTGTCGAGCATGAGATTCGCGATCCGGACATGGATGGCAAGGATGGTGCTTGAGAAAACGTCGGTGCTCGGAAATCTCCTCCTCTATTGCTGCATGAGCCTTGCGTCGACTTCCAGAAACAACGCGACGTTGCGAGAATTGGTTCTCAAGTTCTTTAATAGCAGCTCGTCGCTCCATGTACTCCGAAATATCTCCTAAGTGACATGAAGCTTCTCCGCGAAGTGATTTCACAGCTTGTTCATTCTTTGTTATCTGACGCGCTAAACCGACAACAGCTTTATCGGCTTGAAATTGCGCGAATGAGGAACCAAGAGATTTGCGAGCACGTTCTCTTCCAAATCGTGAAATCAGATTTGCCGTCATGTTATACGTGGGTGAAAAGGAAGAACGAAGTGGGTAGGTGCGAGTGCTGGCTAAGCCGGCTGCCATCCCGCTATCGATCTCCTCACTCCACATAATGAGTGCGTTTCCCTCAACATCGATACCGCGTCTGCCTGCTCGCCCAGTGAGTTGGGTGTACTCCCCTGGCGAGATGGTGGCGTGAGTTTCACCATTCCACTTAACGAGTTTGTCGAGAACTACCGAACGCGCTGGCATGTTGATGCCCAAAGCAAGAGTTTCGGTAGCAAAGACAACCTTGAGTAAACCGCGTTGGAATAACTCTTCTATCGTCTCCTTAAACATCGGTAACAGTCCGGCATGATGAGCAGCAATACCGCGCTCAAGCGCTTGGCTCCACTCATGAAAGCCAAGCACCCCAAAATCTTCATGAGGCAACTCGTGGGTCCGGATAGCAATGATGCGGCGAATCTCTTCCTTCTCTTCCGTATTTGTCAATGAAAGACCTTCACGGATACAGGAAGCAACAGCGGCATCACAACCAGCTCTCGAAAAAATAAAATAGATAACCGGCAGGAAGTTTCTATGCAGGAGCTTCTCCACTACCTCAGGGCGAGTAAGTGACTTAATCGTTGAAAATTTGCTCTCTTTCCAGCTTTTTGACCCAGAACCTGGGACACGTCGCACCGAGTTTCGTTCGAGGCGAACAATTTCAGGATTTACTCGACCCTCATCTACGAATAGATCGAGAATGCGATTTCCAATCAGGATATGTTGATAAAGCGGTACTGGTCTAATTTCACTAAGAACCACCTCTGTCTCGCCACGAACCGTTTTAAGCCATTCTCCAAACTCCTCCGCATTGGAAACTGTTGCTGATAACGAAACAATCTGAATTCTTTCGGGTAGATGAATCAAAATCTCTTCCCAAACAGCGCCTCGGAATTTATCGGCTAAGTAGTGCACTTCATCCATGACTACATAACCAAGCTCATTGATTGCTTCAGAATCTGCGTAAATCATGTTACGCAAAACTTCCGTCGTCATCACGACTACTCTGGCATCACTATTAATCGAAGAGTCACCCGTTAGTAAGCCAACCTCGCTTTCGCCGTAAACCTTAACGAGATCCTGATACTTCTGATTTGAGAGCGCTTTAATAGGTGTAGTGTAAAAACAGCGATTGCCATGATGTTCGGCTAAATACGTTGCAAACTCTCCAACGATGGTCTTTCCTGCACCAGTCGGAGCTGCAACGAGAACGCTCTTCCCATCTTCCAAGTGCTGACAACCGATCTGTTGGAAATGGTCAAAGGGAAAGGAATACTTCGACATAAACTCAGATGTAAGCGGATGTTTCTGTCGATTCTTTGCAGCGGCGTAGCGTTCTGCGGGCGATAATGAATTCATAGTCGCCACGTCAGTAGGGCTTTAGGTAAGACTCTTGCCTTGATTGGAAGTTCCCCAATTCGCTCGCCATCGGCATATGCAACGGCATCTGATGTGATCGAAACTTCCTTGCCCCGAAGAATTTTCACAGCGGGATGGAATACATGACCACCCGAAAATACCTTTGGGAAAACTTTGAGGAATTCAAATTTGGAGACAGGTCCGAGAACCATGATGTCAAAGAGGCCATCATCTAGTTCGGCATTGGGGGTCACCTTCATCCCTCCCCCATAACTAATTCCGTTTGAGACCGCGATCAACATAGCCTTGGTTGTGAACGATACAGAATCGACACGGAACTCATAACTCTTAGGTTTGAAAGTGGAGAGCACAAGAAGAATTGCGATGTTGTATTTCGTTCGTCCTCTGATGACTCGCATCTCATTCGCTCGTTCGTTTACAACTGAATCAAAACCCGTACTGAGAATTTCGGCGAAAATTTCATTATTCACCTGACCAAGATCAAGATAAATAGGTGAGGTTGCAAGATAAGTTTTCAATAATTGCAGTGGAGCATCGAGTGGCAAATTGAGAGAACGTGCAAAATCATTTCCCGTGCCTGCGGGAATCAGAGCTAGAGGAATACTTCTATTTGCCAACTCTTGAACCGCAAGGTGAACCATTCCATCTCCGCCAATCACAAATACACCGGAGATATGGCTACTTTGTTGCTTGAGAGATTTCTTTAGCGCCTCGGATGCCAATTCGTATGAAGCCGATGTGATGTCCCGATATGGAAGATTGTTTGCATCCAGATAATCCTTGATGATGTGGAGATACTTTCTCCCCTTACCGCCTCCTGATGTTGGGTTGCTTAAGAGGAGCCACATAGTTTTGTAGCCTAAACCTTTCTAAGCTTCAGGAGTGGGTTCTTCTATGGGCGCTACCTCCCCAATTGGAGCAGCTTCATCATCTGCAACCGAACGTGATTTACGGTCACGGCGTTTATCGACGAGCAGACCGATTCCGCCTGATCCGAAGTAGAGGACTATCAAAGGTACTGCGAGCGCTGCCATGGATAGCGGATCTGCTGTGGGCGAGAAAGCCGCCACAAAGAACGTGATGGCAAAAATCGCAAAACGCCAAGGGCGCAGGATTGATTTACCCGAGAGAATTCCCACCAAATTGAGAGAAACGAGAAATACGGGCAGTTCGAAGGCGATTCCGAAAATCAAAATAAGTCGAAGCACAAAATCTAGGTAATCATCGAAACGAATCAAGTTATTCAATGATTCCGGCGTAAAACCAAAAAGCACCTCGATCGCAAGCGGAAGGACTATGTACGCCAAAGTAGCGCCAAGTGCAAAGAAAGGGGTTGCAGCGATAATGAAGAGAATTGAATTTCGTTTCTCTTTTCGATGCAGCGCAGGCGCAATGAATGCCCAGATCTGATAGAGCCAGAAAGGAGCGGAGAGAATAACTCCCGTAAGGAATGAAACTTTAAGCTGAAGATTGAGCGGCCCTAAGACGCCGCTGATGTACAGGGCTCCACAACTTGCGCTTCCACTCTCTTGGGCAGCCCTTAAATCGCAGACTGGGCTCGAGAGTGTCGTGATGATTGTGTTGTACTGCATCCAACCAACGACTGAAAAAATTACGATGAAGAGCGCTGAGCGAATAACTCGTTTGCGAAGTTCACGGAGATGCTCCAGCAGCGGCATAGTGCTGCGATTCCTGGATGCCATATCTCCCTACCTACTCATTGCTCAACAGTCTCGTTGTGCGCGCCGGTAGCGCGCTAAATAAGTAGAACTACTGAGAAGGTTGGTCTCCGTCTTGGTTCTTCTTATCTTCCTTGTTCAATTCCTTAACTTCGCTCTTGAAGATACGGAGCGAACGACCGAGAGAACGAGCTGAGTCAGGAAGGCGCTTAGCTCCGAAGAGAATTACGACGACGAGGATAAGTAATAGCCAATGAGATGGTTCGCGTAGTCCGAACATGTGTCCGCCTTTCAGAGCTTCCTTACGAGAACGCAAACCTACCACGCGATTCTGGGACGGTACATGTACCCCAAAACGCCTTTATCTGCCGTATAAATGAAGCGCATCCTCCGCCCGCTTCTTTACTTCTTCCCGAACGGTTGTTGGTTTAACTAGTTGTAGACCTACTGGTTCACTCATGATGGAGCGAACAATCCACTCGTCTTGAAAGACCTCGAGTTGATAACGGTTCTTCCCTATTTCAGTCAGAAGATCGCGATTTGATGAGACGAAATTGGCATCAGCGTCTGTAACTGAAATCTCAACCGTGAGAGCATCCTCGGCATTGACAGAAATTACATTCTCAATCTGGGTTCGTTGCACTAACTTAATCGCAGCAATATTGGAGAGAACAAAGCTTCGTTCTGCACGTGCAGAGTGGCAGTACCCTGATAGCGAAGATCGATGTGAACCAAGCGAAACATACCGAGGCGTCACCACACGTCGGGTTATCTCATCCTTAGCGCGATTGACGTATTCAATCTCAATATCCAAGTTTTCGTTGAGCGCTCGTTCAATCGCTTCGATCGTAGCCTTCTCTCGATCTGCAGTGAACTCAATCGCCCCTTGAGGGACTTGATTAGCAAAGGCGGATGAGATTTTGTTTGTGAGCTCCACTATCTTCACATAATTGGGGCTGGTTCGTGGCGTGGTTTCCAAAAGCGCCGCAAGTGCGATTCTCAAGGCTATGGATTCCGACTCCGTAAGATTACGTGGCGCATTTAAATTCTGCGGATCGCGAACAACAACTACCTCGTCATCGAAAGAGATATCGATAAGTTCAAGTGGCGTGTAGCCCGGAAGTCCACACATGAATAGAAGATTGAGATCTTTCAGCATGTCTTCTTTACCTACGCCAAACTCCTTTGCGAGTGAAGTCACGGAGATTCCTGAGTGAGAAACGAGATATGGCACAAGATCGAGCAATCGAATTGCGCGGGCTGCGGCTGCCTCAACCATGATTAGCCACCACGTGCATGAGGGAATCAATAACTGCCCGGCGTACATCTTCTGGTGATTGAACAATCAGAGAATCTGAATACCAGAGAGCCTCACGTAACGCGCTTTCCAGATTTTCCGCAGAATAAGTTACCTTCTCCCAATCTTGAGATAGATCTGAGTCTGCGAGCGCTTCAATTGTGATTGCTTTAGAGCGAATCGAATGGGCTCTTCCTTTCATCACTAGAGCTGTAATCCTTAACTCCTCTTTGGCATGCATAACGAGGTAATCCCTCACACTGAAATCTTCCGGAATTTGGTACATGTCGCGCTTCTTTGTTACTTCAATCTTGGATGTAATTCGGGAAAGTTTGAAAACTCGAATATCGTCGCGATCCAAATCTTCACCTACGAGATACCACGAACCTTTCCATGCACTTAAGCCCAGTGGATAGACAGAGCGCCCTTGGGAACTGGCAGCATCAGGTTTTTTGTAGTCAAAGTCAATCCGACTTCGGTGCGCAAGCGCTTTAGTTATCTCCAAGAGACCGGCTTCGGAGAATTCAGATGTATTCGGTGAGGCAAATAGGTCTACATCGCTTATTTCACCAAACGAACGAAAACGTCGCGCGGCGCTCACTGCTAAATCTTCTAATCCGCTATCAAGCCATAGACCCAGTGCTGTTGTAAGAATTCCCAACTCCTCCAGAGAAAAATCTGCTGTTGGCATGCGATAGGTGTCTGGACGAATCCGATACCCAGGTTCATCTTCAAAAAGAGGATCGTGAGAAGCTACCTCAATCTCAATTCCGAGCGCTCGTAAATCATCCTTATCGCGTTCGAACATTCGTTCTTTTGTCTCTTCACTTCCACTGTAGCCCGCCACTTTTCTGAAAATCTCGCTCTTTCGCATATATCGCTGCGTAGCGAGCAGTGCCATAGTGAGATTCACTAAGCGTTCGGTCTTAGCGCTAGACATAAGGTGAGATTAGCGGCTTATCAAGGCCTGCGCGGTTTTTTCCTGAGGGCTTGCTAAAGTCCCCCCATGACGAAAATGCGCACCGTATCAATTGCTTTGGCATCTTTAGTGCTGCTTGCCGGCTGCACTACCGATGGTGGTAATCCATCTGATTCACCCATGGGTAATTCAACGCAGTCTCAATCGACAGGAGAAAATATGCCTCAAGTTTCAGGAGCTGCAAACGAAGCGCCAACCATCACCGCTCCTACGGGAAATCCTCCACAAGAACTTGTTACGGAAGATGTTATTACGGGATCTGGCGCCACAGCAGAAGCGAATTCAACTCTGACTGTTCATTACACCTTGATGGCCTGGTCAACAGGTGAAGTTGTTGAAAGTTCATGGAGCGGTGAGCCCGCAACATTCGGCTTGAATCAAGTGATTCTTGGATGGCAACAAGGCATTCCTGGAATGAAAGTCGGTGGACGTCGCTTGCTCGTCATTCCACCCGCACTTGGATACGGCGAGGCTGGTGGCGGACCAATTGGTCCAAATGAAACGCTGATCTTTGTTGTTGATTTGATCAACATTAGTTAATTTCAGAGTTCTCAATCTGACCTTTTGAGGGTCGACGTTTTCTACGGATTGGTGGAGTTCCCTCCGCCAACTTGCGAGTAAAGAGCAAAAAGCCAGTGTGCGCATTCATGGAATGCATCGGACGTACTGCTAAACCTTCATGGTGCCACGAACGCAAGAGAGTTTCAAAACTCTCTGGTTCGGAGAACTTGTTGCTTGCCTTTATTGCCTCCGCGACTTTTGATAACTGAGTTGTTGTTGCAACATAGCAACAGAGAACTCCTCCAGGCTTCAACGCTTGGTAAGCAACATCGAGACATTCCCATGGTGCGAGCATGTCAAAGATCACGCGATCGAAGTCACCTGCGAAAGCTCCGTTCTGTACCTTATCGTGAACAAGAGTCCAGTTTTCTGGGAGCTTTCCGAAATATTTACGGACATTGTCGCGGGCATTCTCCAGGAATTCATCTCGCATTTCATATGACACCAGCGCACCATCTCCGATAGCACGAAGGAGGCTAATTGACAGGGCGCCACTGCCCGCTCCTGCCTCAAGAACTTTTGCGCCAGGAAAAACATCAGCAAAGCCAACAATAATCGCGGAGTCTTTAGGATAAACAATGGTTGCACCACGAGGCATAGAGAGTACGTAGTCGTTGAGAAGAGGGCGGAGAACTTGATACTTAGTGCCGGAATTTGATTGGACAGTAGATCCTTCATCTAAACCAATAATGTCGGCGTGATTAATCCAGCCTTTGTGTGAATGCCATTGACCACCTTCAGCAAGATAAAAGGAATACATTTTGCCGCGTTCATCTGTTAGCTGTACTCGATCACCCGCCTGGAGCGGTCCGGTTCCTTGCGACTTCATTCCTCGATTATCCCCTAGTTAGTTATGCGCTGATCAGTGCCGTGAAAGCATTAGTGATAGTTGAAAGAGTCACGCCTTCGAGCGACTTCATATGAATCACTTTTGGTCCTTCAGGAAGCGCTGAGAAGTGCGGCAACCCCAATACATATGCCCCCGAATTGATTGCTGCAGTCGTGCCTGTAATCGAATCTTCGATCACAAGACAGTTCTCAATCGCTACTGAGAGTTTCTGTGCGGCGAGCAAATAACCCTCTGGGTGAGGCTTGGATTGAGCTACATCATTATCGGAGATCGTAATATCAAAATTCTTCTCTCCAATACTCACTAACGCAGCATTGACAAGTGGTCGCGATGATGCAGAAACGAGGGCCAGCGGAATCGAGTCTGTTTTCATTTCAATCATCAACTCTTGGGCGCCGGGAGCGAATTCAACTCCCTGGGCGAAACGTTTTTCCATGCGCGTTAACAGAGTGTTGGTGAGCTCCAATGGTTTGAATCGATGCTGATGTTCGACAGGAAGTTTGCTTCGCATAAAAGCATCAACCCGAGCCATGGGTCCTCCTACACAGTGCAAAGCATCCTCATCGCTCCATTGGGCGCCGAGTTCGTTCATCATTACGCGCTCTTGTTCAATCCAAAGCGGCTCACTATTAATCAATGTGCCATCCATATCCCAGAGAACGGCCTTGAAAGGAAATTTACTGAGCATTGAAGTACTTCGCTTCTGGATGATGAACGATGATGGCAGATGTGCTCTGTTCAGGATGAAGTTGGAACTCATCCGAGAGCGATACGCCAATACGGTCTGGCTGCAACAATTCGCATAATTGAACCTGCTGCTCTAGATCTGGACATGCAGGGTATCCAAAGCTATAACGAGAACCTCTGTAGCCTTGATCAAGAATCTCATCCAATTGTGAACTGTCTTCTGTTCCAAAGTTCAACTCAGACCTGATGCGCGCGTGCCAACGTTCGGCGAGCGCTTCGGTTAATTGCACACCTAAACCATGAAGTTCTAGATACTCGCGATAATTATTCGCAGCGAAAAGTTTGCTGGTGGCCTCACTTACCGATTGCCCCATAGTGACGATATGGAAAGCGACAACATCGATCTGCCCCGAGTCCTTGGAGCGGAAAAAATCGCTAATGCAGAGTCGGCGATCTCGTCGCTGGCGTGGGAAAGTGAATCGAACTCTTTCGCTTCCTGATTTTTCCCCTTCATGGTGAAGAATGACGAGATCATTGCCCTCGCTATAACAAGGAAAATATCCATATACAACCGCTGCGTTAAGCCAACCTTGCGATTGTGCCTCGT
Organism: Candidatus Nanopelagicaceae bacterium; assembly: GCA_018882745.1. Classification (GTDB taxonomy): domain Bacteria; phylum Actinomycetota; class Actinomycetes; order Nanopelagicales; family Nanopelagicaceae; genus MAG-120802. The sequence continues at coordinate 22,589 of VFFD01000002.1, read as the reverse complement.
TGAGTAAAGCGCGAAGACGAGGTCGACCCTCATTTTCAACCATATCTTCATAACTACCCTTGCCGCCTTTTGAGCCGCCCTTTAAACCCCATTGCCCAACAAAAAGAGCGCGTTCATCAAGCATCGAGCTGTATTCGTTGAGTGCTATTCCTTTTACAACTCGGGAACCAAAAAATGGCGCCTGAGGAATGAGATTGGAATCGGAAACATCGCTTCGTGTTGTGTCGGTAGTGGAGGGCGCGTCGGTCGAAACAACTCGTGTGCGCCGTTCTTTCAATGGCGGTAGAGATACTCCTGGCAAACCCTTCTTCTCTCCCATGATCGCATCCATCAGCGACAATCCTTCAAAAGCATCGCGCGCGTACCGAACAGTTCCCGGGAATTTACTTGCTAGATCACTTTCAACAAATGTTCTTGTGAGTGCAGCGCCACCAAGGAGAACGGGCCATTTTGTTGCAAGCCCTCGACTTTCTAACTCTTCGAGATTTTCCTTCATGATCACCGTTGATTTGACAAGCAAGCCGCTCATGCCGATAACATCAACATTATTGTTTTCTGCAGCTTCAATAATCTGATTGATGGTCTGCTTAATTCCGATATTAACCACGCGGAAGCCATTATTTGTAAGAATAATATCCACGAGATTTTTCCCGATATCGTGAACATCGCCTTTCACGGTCGCAAGAAGAATGGATCCTCGATCGCTGGAGTCAGATTTCTCCATATGTGGTTCAAGGAGCGCCACAGCAGCTTTCATGACTTCAGCTGACTGCAGAACGAAAGGAAGTTGCATCTCTCCTTTTCCAAAGAGCTCTCCCACAACTTTCATGCCCTCGAGAAGATAATCATTGATTATGACCAGTGGCGCAATTCCATTGAGGCGGGCGGCCTCGAGATCTTCAGCTAATCCCTGCTTTTCACCTTCGATGATTCGCTTCACAAGGCGTTCGGTTAAAGGCAGAGCAGCCAACTCTGCGGCCCGAGATTGACGAGTTGATGTAACTTCGACCCCTTCAAACAACTCTAAGAAACGCGCTAATGGATCGTATGTGCACGTTTCTCCGTCAAAAGTTCTACGATCATAAATTAAGTCAAGTGCGACATCGCGCTGTTCCTGGGGAATGCGATTCATGGGAGAGATCTTCGATGGATGCACAATCGCGCTATCAAGCCCCGCGTTGACCGCTTCGGCTAAAAAGACCGAATTGAGGACGATTCGAGCCGCAGGATTGAGACCGAACGAAACATTGCTTACACCCAGAGTTGTTTGTACTTCAGGAAACTCGATTTTCAACTGGCGAATCGCATCAATAGTCTCTATCGCATCACGTCGCGTCTCTTCTTGCCCCGTGGCAATTGGAAAAGTTAAACAATCAATGATGATGTCCGAAACTCGTATATTCCAATTCTCAGTGAGGTCGGTGATGAGACGCCTAGCAACGCGTAGCTTCCATTCTTTGTCTCGAGCTTGGCCTTCCTCATCTATCGTGAGAGCGACTAACGCTGCGCCATGTTCCTTTGCGATCGGCATGATTTTGGCAAAGCGCGAATCGGGACCATCACCATCTTCATAATTCACCGAATTGATAACACAACGACCGCCCAAATTCTCTAATCCCGCTTTTATTACTGATGGCTCGGTCGAATCGAGCATTATGGGCAGAGTCGTTGCGGTTGCAAAACGTTTAGCTAACTCCGTCATATCTCGAACACCGTCGCGACCTACATAATCAACTGATAGATCTAAGAGATGCGCACCTTCACGAATCTGATCTTTTGCAATTTCTACGCACTTTTCCCAATCCTCAGCAATAAGTGCATCCCGAAACGCTCTACTGCCGTTGGCGTTGGTTCGCTCGCCAATCGCCAAATAGGTCTGATCCTGACGAAAAGGAACGAATTGATAGAGAGAAGAGGCGCCAGATTCCAACTTCGGTTGACGCTCCAGTGAATGATGGCGATTCATTTTTGAAACAACGGCCGCTAAATGCTCCGGTGTGGTGCCGCAACATCCACCAATAAGCCCAACGCCATACTCGTCCACAAAGGTAGAAAGTGATGTGGCAAGTTCATCTGGTCCGAGCGGGTAGTAGGCGCCACCATCTTTGAGAACGGGAAGACCCGCATTGGGCATACAAGAAATACCAATGGGCGAAGATTTACTCAAGGTTCTGAGATGTTCACTCATTTCTGCGGGCCCAGTTGCGCAGTTCATGCCGATGAGATCCACATCTAAGGCTGCGAGCGAATTAAGCGCGGCTCCGATTTCTGAACCAAGCAACATAGTCCCTGTTGTTTCTACTGTTACTTGGGCAATCAACACAATGTCGCGTTCGCACTTTTCGCGAGCAGCTCGAGCGCCATTGACTGCCGCTTTAGCTTGTAGGAGATCTTGAGTTGTTTCAACAAGGAGCGCATCAGCTCCGCCATCGATCAAACCTTGTGATGCAATTTGATAGGCATCCTTTAATTCTTGATAGGAAATATGTCCCAGCGTTGGAAGCTTTGTTCCGGGGCCGAGAGAACCTAAGACCCAACGGGGTTTGTCGTTTGTTGAGAATTCATCCGCTACAGAACGCGCGATTTCTGCGCCGGCCTTAGCTAACTCATAGATTCGTTCCGGAATTCCGTACTCACCGAGATTAGCCAAATTGGCTCCAAAAGTATTTGTCTCAATTGAATCAACGCCTGCTTCGAGATACTTCCGATGGATCTCAGCGATGAGTTCGGGTCTAGTGACATTGAGAATCTCATTGCAGCCTTCGTGGCCTTGGAAATCTTCTAATGATGGATTTGCCGCCTGGATCATGGTCCCCATTGCACCGTCGGCAATAACAACGCGGGATCTAAGGGCGATGCGTAGCGAGCCTTCATTGGGTTTGATGACAGATTTCAACGCGCTCACTGGTGGGAGTTTATCGTAGGCTCACACTATGTTCATTTCCGAGAACTCATTAAACCTACGGAGCCCCATCATGATTGCGGCATTCGAAGGATGGAATGACGCTGGAGAATCAGCAACCGGAGCCATTACTCATCTGCTTACAGTATGGACTCACCAACAACTGGCTGTGATGGATCCAGAGGACTATTACGACTTTCAAGTAAATCGCCCAACAATTCGCGTCGATGAGAAAGTTGTTCGCGAAATTATCTGGCCCAACACGATTGTTTACTCTGTTTCAACTCCTCATCTCGATCATGATTTTCTCGTGGTAAAAGGTATTGAACCCTCGATGAAGTGGCAGCGTTTTGCTGACGAAATTCTTGATCTTGCTGATGATTACGAAGTGCCCATGCTGATAACAATGGGCGCATTACTGGCGGATACACCGCACTCTCGTCCTATTAGCGTTACTGGAAGCGGTGCTCATCCCGATGTCGCGGAGAAGTTAGGAGTTGAGATCTCCCGATATGAAGGACCCACGGGAATTGTCGGAGTATTGCAAGATGCCGCCCATCGTCGTGGATTAGATGCAGTTTCGCTTTGGGCTGCGGTTCCGCACTATGTTTCAACTCCCCCATCTCCCAAAGCATCGCTTGCATTGGTGAACGCTCTGGAGGATTTTCTAGAGATCAGTATTACTCAAGGCGATCTACCCGAAAGAGCTGCATCGTGGGAGAAGCAAGTTGATCAGATGGCAGCCGAAGATTCCGAAGTTGGAGATTATGTACGCCAGCTTGAATCATCAAAAGATGCCTCGGATCTTCCTGATGTCACAGGCGAGGCAATTGCGCGAGAGGTTGAACGCTTCCTTCGGAGAAATCCGGAAATCTAGTAACCAAGCCCAAGGTAACTATCTAGAGCTCGCGAAATCTCTCCTGCAGAACCTCCTTCGCTACCGTGCGCAGTTTCATCGCACCACTGCTCGATTGCTAAATACGCGGTAGGTGTATCGAGATTGTTAGCCATTGCATCCGCGATTCGTTGAATAAATTGGGACGTGGGAGCAACTTCAGAGCGAGATAAGGCGGTTTCAATTTTCGACGAGAGAGATTGAGCCCGATGAAGCAAGCCCTCACTCCACATTCGATCCTCTTGATAATGATGGAGCGTGAGAGCAATCCGTATGACATTAGGCGCAATTCCAGCCTGTAATAATTTCGAGACGAATACTAGATTTCCACGGCTCTTACTCATTTTCTCGCCATCAAGACCAATCATTCCAGCATGGACATAAGCTCCCGCAAACTCCTTCTCGGTCAGGGATTTTGATTGAATCGCAGTCATGAAGTGATGAGGAAAAATGAGATCTGAGCCGCCACCTTGGAGTGAAATGGATGTCCTTTTTCCAGACTCAGTATTTGACAACGCAATTGCTACACACTCGACATGCCAACCTGGCCTGCCTTCGCCGAACTTTGCGGGCCACGAAGGATCGTTCCCCTTTCTGGCGCGCCATAACAAAGGGTCTAAAGCATGGTGCTTTCCATGACGATCTGGATCTCCACCTCGTTCTCGAAAGATATTTAAAGCTTCCTTTAGCGGGAACGGAAGAGAGCTCAATGCACCATCAACCTTTGTAAGATCAAGATAAATATCTCCGTCGAGAGCATATGTAAGTCCGCTACCGATATGTTTTTGGACTAATTCGATAATGATCGACATCGACTCAACAACGCCTTGATAGTGGTGTGGAGGTAGGACTCGGAGCGCTGCCATATCCGTACGAAAGAGATGGATCTGAGACGTCGCTAAGAACTCCCACGCTTGGTTATCTCGTGCGGCTCTCTCCAACAGTGGATCATCAATATCCGTGATGTTCTCTACAAACGTTACGTTCTTGCCTTGCATCAGCAAGTAGCGATGGATGAGATCAAAAGAAATGTAAGTAGCCGCATGCCCTAGATGCGTAGCGTCGTAAGGGGTTATTCCGCATACGTAAAGCGAAGGCTCGTTATCCTGAATCTGAACCAACGATTTCCTATATGAATCGAAGAGAGCGAGCGGTTTATGATCAATCTTAGATAGAGCTGGCGGAAGGGTCAGGTTCGGCCATGAGCGCATGTAGCAATGCTACAAAGATTTAAAGGTAAATACCCTGTTCTCGCGCTCAGTAACTAAACCGGAGGCCATGGAATTGCCGGCCAATCTTGCGAAGGATAGGGAAATCCTGTCTGTAAGAGTTGAATAACTCTTTCACGCATTGCAGTGATCTCAGCATCTGTAAGGAAGCTGATGAGAACATCTCCTCCAACATCTTCCAACCATCGGCTGAGATTCTCAATCTGATGTCGTTCAGTCTCATTAAGTTCCTCGCCTGCGAACTGCCAGATGACGGTGCGCAACTTAAATTCTTCATGGAAAGCAACCCCATGGTCACAACCAAGGATCGTGGTGTCATCCACGGGAAGGATATGACCAAATTTTCGATCCGTGTTATTGATGACAACATCAAAGAGCGCCATATTTCGAATGGCTCTAGCATTCGACTGTGCGATAGCGATGACGTCGGTATCATCTTTGATATCTATCCACTCTTGAACTGCTCCAACTCCGAACGGTCCATCACGTAACACTGTTGTTGGAACGCAATTGAAACCTACTTCTTTGCTGACTAGGAACGCTGCCACCTCTCGCGATGCAAGATTTCCATCCGGAAAATCCCACAATGGTCGCTCCCCCGCTATCGGTTTATAAACCACAGGAAATTGATCTTCAATGGAGTTCTTGATTACTCCATAAAGGGTGGCATTTGACGCATCGATGAGGCGACCTTCGATGATCAGTTCTCCAGAGATTAACTCTGCTTCGCTGCGCACGATAGTTTCAATTAGCGCGTGGACAAATATGTCCATCTGGATTGATAGGCCCACCACAGAACATGCACGGTTGACGTCCAGCTTTGATAATTGAGAACGAGCGCGGTACAAACCCGCGAACCTGGGAAGGCGTCAAGGTTAAACGAAGTATCGCGGGAGCGGATTCGACGTCATCGCCTACGATCTCTTCGAAAACCTCGTCACTTGTTTCGTTAGAGATACCTTGCGCTTCAAATTTGATGAGCTGGGAGTCGGCCTGCCATGTTATGGCCATAACGCCTAATGTAAATTCAGACTCAATAGGCGCATCTAAAGGATCTACATCTCGCTCGACTGCACCCTGAGACATAAGCGTATCTTTGAGAATTTCGGCAAATCTCTCGGTAAGGGCTTGAGCTTGAGATTTTTCTAGCGCGAAACTAAACACTTGCCCTGCCTTGCGGACTTGGAGATAAAACGCGCGCTCGCCAGGTTGACCAACAGTACCTAACACAAAACGTTCTACTTGGTCGAGGTTATAGATCTGTCTAGACACCTGAACCCCCTCCAAGTACTCGTCGTGACTTCATGCCTAGTTTGTGTGTACCCGATTTCTTAATCTTCACTAACTTCTGATTGAAATGTTGCAATGAACGTTCATTCTTATTCCAATCCAGTACCGTCAAGCTACAGGTATCAACAATGAGCCTCTGGAATTTATTGAGATCTCCACCTAAAGTGATCTGAGTCGCCAACTTGATAATGTCCCCATGGGTAACGATCAGAATGGTTTCTTTAGGATACAACTTTGAGAGCTTTTGTAGACCTCGCTCAATTCGTTTCGCTGTTGTTGCAAAGCTCTCGCCTTGAGGAAAGGTAAAACTTATAGGGTTACGCTGGATTTGCGTCCAGACTTTTTCTTTACGTAATTTCTTTAATTCTCGCCCGGACCAAGCGCCATAGTCCATTTCAATAAAGCTGTCGTTCAAGACTAGCCGTTTATGTCTCTGCTCGAGAGTTGGCTGAATCGTCTGGATGCATCTAGTTAATGGGCTAGAAATGAAACGATTGATAGAAAACTCTTGTAACGCTTTTGGTAAACCTTTGCTTTGCTGGATACCTTTCGTTGAAAGATGAATTCCTTCAGTACGACCCGCCAAAATTCCAGCATCATTTGCTGTGGAGTGTGCGTGACGCAGCAAGAGGAAAATCGTCATGTTCTAAGGTTATTGGTGCTATGGTCTTTTCATGGAACAACGCCAACTCGGGCGCAGCGGCGTAAGAGTTTCCCGATTAGCTCTCGGCACAATGACCTGGGGCCGGGATACCGATGAGCATGAAGCTGCTGAACAGCTCCGTTTTTTCCTTGATGCGGGAGGTAACTTCATTGATACCGCGGCGGTGTATGGAGATGGTGATTCTGAACGAGTGTTGGGCGGGTTGCTTGGCGTACTTGTACCCCGCGAAGAGGTCGTGATTGCCACAAAAGCTGGCATTAGTTTTAAGACAGGTGAACGAAAAGTAGATAACTCCCGAACCTCGCTTATCGCAGATCTCGACAAATCGCTCTCCAGATTGGGAACTGAGTATGTGGATCTTTGGCAGATTCATACATGGGATGAAAAGACCCCTCTTGACGAGACTTTAGGAGCTATGGATTACGCACTTAATTCTGGCAAAGCGCGCCATGTTGGAGTCTCGAATTTCTCTGGCTGGCAACTTGCGCGCAGCGTCACATTACAAAACCCGCTCTTTGGAAAAGCGCCAGTTGCAAGTACGCAAAATGAATATTCGCTTCTTAATCGTCGTGTTGAGCGAGAAGTGTTGCCAGCGTGCATAGAGCTAGACGTTGGATTTCTTGCGTGGTCTCCACTCGGAAGAGGTGTGCTCACCGGCAAATATCGCGGCGGTATGCCCTCAGACTCCCGAGGAGCTAGTCCGCACTTTTCGGCATTCATTAGTCCTTATCTTGATGAACGTTCGATGCGAATAGTAGAAGCGGTTATGGTCGCCGCAGATGGTTTGGGTTTGTCACCACTAGAAGTATCGCTCGCGTGGGTACGAGATTGCCCTGGAGTTACTTCAGCTGTTGTTGGCGCCCGAACCGGCGCACAATTACGTGGCGCACTAAGCGCTGAAACAGTAAGTATTCCAATACCGGTGCGCGAAGCGCTCGATGAAGTTTCCGCTGAATAAAAACTAAGCGTTAGCTAAGAACGTTTGGAGCGATCGCGCTCCGAACTTGAGCGAATCAATCGGCACTCGCTCATCTACGCCGTGAAAGAGCGCTAGAAAATCCAACTCTGGTGGAAGTTTGAGCGGGCTAAAGCCGTAACCAGCCAATCCAAGTTTGGCCAAAGCCTTGTTGTCTGTCCCACCACTCATCACGTAAGGAACGGGAATTCCTTCGGGATCTTCTGCCTTAATTGCTGCAATCATTTTCTCTACAAGCGGGCCAGAGAAATCAACTTCGAGCGGAATGTCGGAAACCAAACTCTCCACCTTTACATGCTCTCCAGCTAGTTGTTTCACCGTATCGAGTAGTTCGTGCTCGTATCCTGGAAGAGTTCGACCATCAACAACGGCACTTGCGGTTTGAGGGATGACATTTGCTTTATAACCACCCTCTAACATTGAAGGATTAGCGGTGTTGCTCAAGGTTGCACCCATCATCCGTGAAATTGATCCAACTTCGTTAAGGACTGGAGTGAGATTGCTGGGATCATACGTTTTCCCAGTAAGTTCAGCGATCTTGCGAAGAAAAACTTCATTAGTCTTAGTTATGCGTTGTGGCCACTTGTAGTTACCAATTCTTGATACAGCCTCCGCTAAGCGCGTTATTGCATTCTCTCGATTAACCATCGAGCCGTGTCCGGCCGTTCCTTCGGCAGTGAGCTTCATCCATTCAATACCTTTTTCTGCCGTTTCAATTAAGTAAATTCTTTTGCCAGAGTTGAGAGTCAGTGAGAAACCTCCAACCTCAGAGACTGCTTCACTACAACCTGCGAAAACTTCGGGATGCTTCTCGGCCATCCAGCGTGAACCGAAGATTCCACCTGCTTCTTCATCGCCGAAGAAGACAATGACCATCGTGCGCTCTGGCTTAAATCCATGTCGCGCCCATAATCTAAAAACTCCAAGGATCATGGCATCCATATTCTTCATATCAACAGCGCCACGTCCATAAATGCATCCATCTTTGATAACCCCTGAGAATGGATCAACGCTCCAATCAGCCGCATTTGCGGGTACTACATCAATGTGTCCATGGACAACAAGACCCGGCAAAGATGGATTAGAGCCTTCAACTCGCGCGACTACTGAACAACGCTTTGGAGCGCTTTCATAGATTTTTGTCTTGATTCCAACTTCTTCAAGTTTGGCAGCGACATATTTTGCTGCAGCCTCTTCATCGCCTTTACCTTCCCCAAAATTCACGCTGGGGATTTGAATCAATTCTTGGCATAACTGGACTACATCTGCTTCAAGCTCTGCGCGTTGGGCATCGTTGAGAATCATGGGCTAAAGTATGCCCTCTCATTGTCCGGGTGGCGGAATTGGCAGACGCGCTAGCTTGAGGTGTTAGTTCTCGAAAGGGATTAGGGGTTCAAGTCCCCTCTCGGACACGTTTTAAAGATACGCTCCCGCCGTGAGCAATCCATTAATTGAACCGACGCCTCTCGATCGCGCACTCTCGCTCATTGCGGATGTCCCTGACTATCCAAAGCCTGGAATTCTTTTCAAAGACATCACCCCGCTTCTAGCAGATGGCCCAGGGTTTGGAGTTGTCATCGATGAATTCGCACGCGCCATTAGAGGATTGAATAGGGGCGTTGATGCAATTGTTGGAATCGAAAGCCGTGGCTTTATTTTGGGCGGAGCTATCGCCAAAGCTCTTGAAATTGGATTCGTAACAGTACGAAAGCCAGGCAAGTTACCTCGTGAGGTGTACCGAAAGGAATATGCCCTCGAGTACGGTTTCGATGCTCTTGAGCTTCATAAAGATCTGCTCTCACCAAGCGATAACGTGATTATTGTTGACGATGTACTTGCTACAGGCGGAACGGCGCTGGCCTGTCACGATCTCGTTGGAGTAACTGGGGCTTCTGTTGTTGCGCATCTCTTTATGTTAGAGATTGAGTTTCTCCAGGGACGAAAGATCATTCACAATACCCACCCAGACGTTTCGATTATTTCACTTCTGAAGGCTTGACCTATGGCAGAGCTGATTTATTACTGCGGCACTATGGATAGTGGAAAATCAACACTCGCACTTCAAACAGCCCACAATCACGAGAGTCGCGGTCGATCTGGCCTGCTCTTTACTAATCGCGACCGAGCGGGCGCTGGAAAGATTTCATCGAGGCTTGGATTGACTTCTGAAGCTCTCGAAGTATCCGATGAGATGGACCTCCATAAATTTGTCGTAGATCAATTGTCCACGGGGCGACGTATTGATTATGTCATCTGCGATGAAGCTCAGTTCTATGCGCCCTCGCAAATTGAGCAACTGGCCCGCATTGCCGATGGTCTTGGGATCGACGTTTATGCTTTTGGAATTTTGACTGATTTCAGGACGAAACTCTTCCCTGGTTCTGCTCGTCTTGTTGAGTTGGCAGATCGAGTTCACACCTTGCAAGTAGAGGCACTTTGTTGGTGCGGAGAACGTGCAACGCACAATGCAAGAACTGTCGGTGGCGCAATGGTCACAGAAGGAGAACAAGTCGTTGTCGGAGATACCAGCGCTGGAAGTGAAGTGGCGTATGAAGTGCTCTGTCGGCGACACCATATGCGCAAAGTCATTGCGAGAAATTCAGGCGCTGCACACCAATCCATCGATCCATTGCCTTTTAATTAGGCCATGACTAAGACTCGAGGATATGCAGCGCTGGCCGCACGCGCAGAGCTCGCCCCATTTGAATTTGAAAGACGGGCACTTCGCGATACCGATATTGGATTCAGGATTGATTTTGCTGGCATCTGTCATTCGGATATCCACCAAGTTCGCGAAGAGTGGGGATCAGCGTTGTTCCCGATGGTTCCGGGTCATGAAATTGTTGGAACGGTCACCAGCATTGGTTCGAAAGTAACCTCATTCAAGGTTGGTGACAGTATCGGAGTCGGCGTATTCATAGACTCATGCCGAGAATGCACCAATTGCCTCAACGGCCTCCAGCAATATTGCCTTGAGGGAATGACAGGAACATATAACGGCTATGAGAGGAATTCTCAAAACGTCGCATTTGGTGGATATTCGAATTACTTTGTGATTGAAGAAGGTTACGCGGTAAAAGTTCCGTCTAATCTTGACCCTGCGGGCGTCGCACCGTTGTTATGCGCTGGCATCACCTTGTACTCCCCCATTAAACATTGGAAGGTAGGCCCCACTTCAAAAGTTGCCGTGATGGGACTTGGTGGCCTCGGCCATATGGGAGTTAAGTTTGCTGCAGCCCTCGGTGCGGAAGTTACGGTCTTTTCTCACTCCGCTCATAAAGAAGCTGATGCGAAAGCCATGGGAGCGGCACATTTCATTGTGACCAAGGGCGACGATTGGCATAAACCACTGCGAAAGAAATTTGATCTTATTCTGAACACAGTAAGTGCAGATTTAGATTTAGATCCATATCTATCCACTTTGGCAACCGATGGAACCCTGGTCATTATTGGACTTCCCGGAAAGCCTTACGCAATTAACGCCGGAACGATGCTCGATGGCCGTCGCTCCATTGCCGGATCAATGATTGGTGGCATGCCCGAATTGCAAGAAATGCTAAATTTCTGTGGGGCTAAAAGTATCGTCAGCGACGTTGAAGTAATTAAAGCTGACTACATTAATCAAGCTTACGAACGTACGGTAGCAAGCGATGTGAAGTACCGCTTTGTTATTGATGCCTCGTCTTTTTAAAGGTAACTAATCCCTAAAGCAAGCAACGGTGCTACTGCGAGAGCTGGCAATAGATTGCCGATCGCGATCTGCTTTATATTCAGTAGTTTAAATGCAATTCCAAGCAGCAAAATTCCACCCGTTGCTGTCATCGCGCTCACTTGGTAATCAGAAAGTATTGAGCCCAACGCAAATCCGATCCCAGTCCAAGCAAATTGGTAAACACCCACCGGAAGAGCCGAAACTGCGACTCCCCAACCGAGCGCTGCCGCAAAAGCGATCGAAGCAAAAAAGTCCAAAGTACTCTTGAGAACAAGCTGATCTATACCGGTAGACATACCATCGCTAATACTTCCAAGAATTGCGAGCGGTCCGATAGCAAAAATCAGTGATGCAGTAACAAAGCCTTCAACAAATGGTGAATCGCCCTGTGCATCGAAACGCCTCTTTAAACGTATTCCAAGTCCTTCAAGTTTCGCCTCGATATTTAAAGTAGAACCAATAAGGCCGCCTAGAAGTAGTGAACCAAGGACCACCATGATCGGCCATCCTTCAGGAAGGGCGCTAGAAAGATCCCGGTTCCACAGAGCTTTAATGGAAGAAGCAGCGCCGATCAAAGTAATTGCTCCTAGAACATCAGTCATGAGGTTGCGAGTTCTCTCGGCCAAACGATTGCCAATAAGAATGCCTATAGCTGCACCGCCCACGATCGCCACGATATTGATGATGGTTCCCGCTCCGACAAACATGTCTGAAAGTGTAAGCCATGCATGGTGTAGCGTTCGAAAGTGCGCGAATTGATCAATAAATTCAAACCCCATAAAACTGTGCCAGTCACTCCGTGGACCGCGAATCATCGTTGGGATTTGAATGTCCCGCGCGTATTCATCCTCTCTTTTGGGCTTTTTATTTTTGGCATCGGTGACAGTTTGATTATCGTTTCTGACCTAGGAAATGCACCTTGGTCGGTATTAGCTCAAGGAATTTCACTTCGCACACCGCTTTCGGTCGGAGCCGCAACCTTTCTCATTAGCGGAATCGTTCTTGCGCTATGGATTCCTTTGCGTGAAAAACCCGGTTTTGGAACGATTGCAAACATCGTCATCATCGCAACTGCGATTGATATTGGAATCGCAACAATCCCCCATCCACACAATTTTGCCATTCAATTGCTTTATGTCCTCACCGGAATCTTCTTAGTAGGAGCAGGTTCGGCTCTGTACATCACCTGCGGTCTCGGGCCTGGCCCTCGCGATGGTTGGATGACATCCCTTCATCGCCGAACAGGCATATCTGTAGGCCGGGTTCGTTTCATGATTGAAGTAAGTGTCCTGATCTGCGGAGCCCTACTTGGGGGTCGTCTTGGCCTTGGAACTGCACTTTTTGCCTTGCTCATTGGCTATGCCGTAGCAAGTTCTTTTGGTGTCGTTGCCCGCCTTACTCAGAAGTAACTAATAGGTTTCTCGTACTCCCCTCAGTTTGTGGACTGCCTTCACACGCTGTCGCAACCACCAGCGTAAAAAAATTAGCGGCATCCCTTTTTGGGATGAAAGGAAGAGCATGCTTGATTCATACTTCAAAATCTCTCAACGCGGATCCTCGGTAGCTCAAGAGGTTCGTGGCGGCGTCGTTACCTTCTTCACGATGGCCTACATCGTCGCACTCAATCCACTCATCATCGGTCTTACGAAAGACGGCGATGGGAAATACCTCGGCGGCGGAGACGCTCCGAACCTCGCTCTGATTGCAGCGGCTACAGCACTTGTTGCTGGAGTCCTTTCGATCCTAATGGGCGTTGTTGCAAACTTCCCATTAGCTCTCGCAACCGGCCTCGGCCTCAATACCTTCGTCGCAGTTGGTATTGCCTCCAAGATGACATGGGCAGATGCCATGGGACTCGTTGTCCTTGAGGGCATCATCATTACCGTCTTGGTTCTGACTGGATTCCGCACTGCGGTTTTCCGCGCCGTTCCAACTCAACTTAAGATTGCTATCTCCGTTGGTATCGGTCTATTTATCGCACTTATCGGCCTCGTTGACGCTGGCTTTGTTCGCCGCACCGGAACTGGTCCTGTACCAGTAACTCTCGGAAATAATGGTGAGCTTGTCGGATGGCCAGTAATTGTCTTCGCATTTGGCCTCTTCTTGACTATCGGTTTGATGGTTCGGAAAGTTAAAGCTGCTCTCCTCATAGGAATTGTTATCTCAACAGCGCTTGCCGTTGCCATTGAGAGTGCATTCAAAGTTGGTCCACTATTTGATGGCGCAACTGGCAATGTAAATCCAAAGGGCTGGAACCTCAATGTTCCTGCAATGCCAGAGTCAGTTGTTGCGACACCTGATTTTGGATTACTTGGATCCTTCAACCTCTTCGGTTCGTTCGAACGCGTTCCGTTGATTACAGCTCTACTTCTCGTATTCACACTTCTTTTGGCGGACTTCTTCGACACCATGGGAACAATGACAGCGATTGGTCAAGAAGCTGGTCTCAACGACAAGGATGGCACACCGCCAAATGCGGACCGTATCCTTCTCGTTGATTCACTTGCAGCTGCTGCAGGTGGAGCTGCTGGCGTCTCATCCAACACTTCATACATTGAGTCAGCTTCAGGTGTTGGTGAAGGTGCAAGAACTGGTTTAGCTTCAGTTGTTACGGGAGTACTCTTCCTGCTTACGACTTTCCTTGCTCCGCTTGTTGCAATCATTCCTTACGAAGCTGCCACTCCAGCTCTCATCATCGTTGGTTTCTTGATGATGACGCAGATCAAGTCGATTGATTGGGAAGATTATGGAATTGCAATTCCAGCCTTCTTAACTATCATCTTGATGCCATTTACTTACAACATCTCTGTAGGTATCGGTGCAGGCTTTGTCTCATATGTTGTGATTCGACTACTTCAAGGACGCAGCAAGGATATTCATCCATTGCTGCTTCTCGTTGCTGGTCTATTCATGATTTACTTCCTCAATAATCCAATCAATACGTGGGTCTCCTAAGACTGGTACCTCACTTGTAGATTATTGACGTTCTACCTCTAACGGCCTGGAGAAATCCGGGCCGTTAGTTTTTTGACGCTACCAAATAATTGGCTCGATACCTTGAGCTAGGAGTTTCTCATTTACGCGAGAGAAAGGTCTTGAACCCAGGAAGCCTCTATGTGCCGAAAGTGGGCTTGGGTGGACTCCTTCAATGCGATTCTCTTCTGAAAAAAGCGGAGCCATTTCTTTTGCGGAATTACCCCAGAGAACTCCGATAGCCCCATGTGCTGCTACATGCGCAATTACTGATTTAGTAATTTCTCCCCAGCCCAAGGATGCATGGGAAGCGCTCTCTCCTGCAGAAACAGTGAGAGTTCGATTAAGCAACATCACGCCCTGAGAACTCCACCGGCTCAGATCTCCATCCGAAGTGGTAGTCGAGCCAATATCGGTAATGATTTCTTTTTGAATGTTCATGAGGGATCCTGGAAGACCCGACTTTCTTGGCGCCACAGAGAAAGCCAACCCAACTGCATCTGAAATATTGGGATAAGGATCTTGTCCAACAATAATTACCTTCACTTCCCTGGGTGACATTTCTAGGCACCTAAAAACCCATTTCCGATCCGGGAGAATTCGCTCGCCTTTATCGGCTCGTTGTTGCAACTCTCGACCTATGGAATTAATCAGATCCTCATGAGGCGCTAGTACTTCACGCCATAATTCTGGAACTAGAGAAAAAAGCATTAGTTCCTGGCAGAAGCGAAATATCGATAACCGTTAAATTTCAGATTGATATCCACCCCAAAAACTTCCTTGATATTTGTCTCGGTTAGAACATCGCCGATTAATCCCGAGTACATCACTAAACCTTGCTGGAGCAATAGTGCGTGGGTTGTACCGGCAGGTATTTCTTCTATGTGATGGGTGACAATGACTGTTGCCGGTGAATGCTCATCGCTTGTGTACGCAGTTATGCGCTGTAAAATATCTTCACGGCCGCCAAGATCCAGACCAGCGGCGGGTTCATCAAGAAGAAGGACTTCAGGATCTGCCATCAAAGCGCGCGAAATCTGTACTCGCTTCTTTTCGCCTTCACTGAGAGTTCCAAAAATTCGTTCGCCTAGGTCTCTCACACCAAAAGTAGTGAGCAGTGCCTTCGCTCGAGATTCATCCCAGAGGTCATACTCCTCTTGCCACCTACCTGCGATGGCATATGCCGATGTTAAAACGATATCCATTACTCGTTCGTCAGCCGGTAACAACTCAAGCATCGCGCTGGAAGTGAATCCGATTCTGGGGCGTAATTCAAAAACATCAACAGCTCCAAGCGCCTCTCCCAATATTTCTACTCTGCCTTGGGTTGGATGAATCAGCGCTGCTAACAGCTGGAGAAGCGTAGTTTTACCTGCGCCGTTGGGGCCCAAAATAACCCAACGTTCGCCCTCGTTAATCTGCCAGGTAATTGGGCCAAGAATTGTTTTCGTGGAGCGCTGAACGGTAACTTCTTCAACATGTAATAACGCTCCCATAGGGTGACAAGATACCTCGTCAAAGAAGCATCTTCGCTAAACTCCGTGAGTGGGTGAACACAAATCTAAGGCAATTATTCTGGCAAGCGGCCCCGGAGATGCTCGCCAACGTGACCAAATCCTTTCTCTCATCGAGGAATCTCTTAAGCCGTTTACGCTCACTATTCTGGATTCCCAAAGCATCGCGATATCGAACCGAGTGATCATCGGCGTCGAAATAGGGCTTGATCCTGCTCATGCCGCAGCCATCGAATCCGACATTCAAGAAGTTCTGAAAGAAAAGAATTTTGATGTCGCACTTGAACTGCTATGAAATACAGACTTGTACTTTTTGATGTCGATTCAACGCTGATCAATCAAGAAGTAATTGATCTGCTTGCGGCGAAAACTCCGTATGCCGACAAAGTGGCTTCGATTACTTCGCGAGCTATGGCAGGCGAAATTGATTTCGACAAGGCGCTGCAAGAAAGGGTTGCGCTACTAACAGGGCTTCCCGAATCAAGCCTGTCAGATGTCATAACGGATATTTCATTTTCGCAAGGTGCTGAGCGCTTGCTTGTTTCATTACGAGAATCCCAATATTTCGTAGGTGTTGTCTCAGGCGGATTCACCAATGTACTTTCCACTCTCTTTGCTGATTTTCATTTAGATTTTATGCGAGCCAATACGCTTGAGATCAAGGAAGGTCGTCTCACAGGGAGAACGACTGGGCAGGTAATTAATCGCGAGGGGAAAGCCCAAGCACTCCGTGACTTCGCTCTCCAACATGGAGTTTCGCTAGATGAGTGCGTCGCAGTTGGAGATGGCTCTAACGATCTTGAAATGATCCGACTTGCTGGACTTGGTATCAGTTACCGTGGAAAGCCCGTACTCAATAGCGTTGCTGACGTTGTCATCATTGAACCTGGATTGGATCAAGTTCTAAGATATTTATAGGCGGCAAGAGAGAATATCAGTAACCAAAATGCCTCTCGCTCCAACTTCCCAGAGCTCATCCATAACCGAATGAACTTCGCTCCGCTTAACCATGGCACGAACTGCAACCCAATTCTCCTTCTGCAAAGGCGAAATTGTTGGGGATTCAAGACCTGGAGTTAATGAACAAGATTTCTCAAGATTGACTCGTTCTACATCATAATCAACGAGGACGTATTGGCGGGCAATAACGACGCTACTAATTCTTCGTATCAAAGTTGCCATGCGGTTATCGCGTGAAGCTCCTTTACGTTCAATAAGAATCGCTTCACTATGAAAAATTGGAGCACCAAATACCTCTAGGCCTGCTTGACGCAACGTTCCGCCTGTTGAAACAACATCAGCAATTACATCCGCAACTCCGAGTTTGATTGCACTCTCAACAGCCCCATCCAAGGCAACTATCTGGCTATCGGTTCCTGTCTTAGCCAAATAACCTCTCACGAGGTTTGGGTACGCAGTTGCAATGCGCTTTCCATCTAGCGAGGATTGGGGTTTAGCCGCGGCGAATCTGAATGTGCTCCGACCGAAATCAAGGTTCATTATCTCTTCGGCCGGTGCACCCGAATCAATAAGCAGGTCGCGACCCGTGATGCCCACTGATAACTCTCCTGAACCAACATATGTGGCAATATCTCGCGGACGAAGGTAGTAAAACTCGACACCGTTATCTGGATCAAGAAACGTTAGATCTCGACTGTCCGTTCTTTGGCGATAACCCGCCTCTCTCATGATTTGACTTGCCGACTCGGCCAAGGAGCCTTTATTCGGAAGGGCAACTTTCAAGAAATCGTTCTGAGTCATGGCTACAACTTTCTATAAATATCGTCGAGGGAGAGTCCACGTGCCAACATCAAAACTTGAAGATGGTAGATCAATTGGCTAATTTCTAGAGCGAGCGCCTCATTTTCCTCATGTTCAGCAGCCATCCAAACCTCTGACGCCTCTTCGACAATTTTCTTGCCGATGGCGTGAACCCCGGCATCAAGTGCTCTCACTGTTGAAGAATCCTGAGGACGTTCCGTGGAAATTCGTTGAAGCTCCCTCCACAGGTCTTCAAAAGACTTTGCGTTGGTCATCATGCAACTCCTCGGAGGATCAGAGATCGAAGGTAAATTTTACTTTGTTCGACGATGTTCATGAGTGCCAATTATCATCTACGTCCAGCTTCAGCGCGCAGCTCCCGAATCATCTGAGCCGGATCATCGGCTTTGTATACAGCCGAGCCAGCTACAAAAGTATCCGCCCCTGCTCTAGCCGCCATGCGAATTGTAGAAAGTGAAATGCCTCCATCAACCTGAAGCCAGGTCTCTTTGTAGCCTTTTTGCCTTAGCCAATGCCGGGCTTGTTGAACTTTAGGCATCATCGCTTCCATAAAGGACTGTCCCCCGAAACCTGGTTCAACACTCATCACCAAGATCATGTCAATCTCATCGAGTATCTCTTCTAGGACTGTCACCGGAGTATTGGGTTTGATTGCCAGGCCTGCGCGTTTACCAGAGTGGCGAATACTACGAAGGGTAGCGACTGGATCTTCGCAAGCCTCGTAATGCACAGTAATGCTAGCGGTGTTCTTGGCTGCATACGAAACAGCTTTCGTATCTGCCTCAGAAATCATTAAATGTACATCGACGGGAAGTAGAGAGGATTGAATAATCTCAAGAGAGCGTTCCAGCGAAAAAGTGAAGTTTGGGACAAAAATGTCATCCATTACATCGAGATGCAAGAGGTCTGAAACCTCTGCAACTTTCCTGATCTCGTTCGGTAAATCGTCGAAATTGGCGTTGAGGATACTAGGACAGATTCGAATCATCTCTAGCCCTTCTGAAGCATCGATAAAAACATCGCATCGCAGTTGTCGCGGTGCGGCCATAATTGTAATTCTCCGTCCTCATCTGAACGGCTATCTTCAATCGGTACACGCGTGAATTCCGCGTTTCTCTTGAGAAATGAGCGAATCTGAAATTTTGTCTCAGCTTGATGTGAGGAACAGGTGACGTAAGCAAGCACCCCTTCACTCTTCAGATGCAGAGCTGCTGCATCCATCAATTCCGATTGTAAAGTTGTTAAATTTTTGAGATCTTGAAGAGTTCTTCTCCAGCGAACCTCAGGACGTCTTCGAAGCGCTCCAATACCCGTGCAGGGGGCATCAATAAGGATGCGATCAAAGGATCCGATCTCACTCGGCAGGTTACGTCCATCGTGATTAATTACCTCAGACTTCTCCACCACCTGGGTAACAAGTTTCGCTCGCTCACTAGAAATCTCGTTAGCAATGAACTCACCTTCATGGAGATTGATGTAGCTCGAGAGGTAGGCAGCTTTTCCGCCCGGACCTGCACAAAGATCAAGCCAACGTAAACCCGGCTGATACGTTCGAAGAAATTTCTCAACCACAATTTGAGACCCCAGATCTTGAACTCCTGCACGCCTCTCACGAATCGCATCAATATCTCCTGGATCACCGTCATACGAAGCCGCAACAACGCTTCCTTCGATTACATTTGCACCCGCTTCAACTAATTCGTTTTGAGTTGAACGTCCGGGCCAAGCGATCAATGTCGGGCGAGCTGGAAGATTATTTGCTCGAAGCAAGCGCTCGACCTCAACTTGATTCTTGAGGGAATCAAAGTATGAACTCACAATCCATTCTGGATGCGAATACTCGGCCGCTAACCTCGCTTGCATATCAGTCGGCAACGCCAAATCCTCCATGGAAAAATCGTCGATTTTCCTAAGTAACGCATTGACGAAACCACCGGTCGACTTACCTGCAACTCTCTTTGCTAGTTCTACAGTTTCATTGATTGCAGCATGGGAAGGAACTCGCATCTCTTTGAGCTGATGAACTCCTAATCGCAGTGCTATCAAAACTTTGGTGTCGATATCCTCAAGTGACCGCGTACTTGCCTTGGAGATATAGAGATCATGTCTTGCCTTTAAACGCAGTGAGCCGTAAACGAGCTCGGCTGCAAAAGCCTTATCCACCTTGGGTAAGTCTGATTTCGAGAGTAATTTCGGCAGCAATAGATTGCTGTAGGCGCCACTCTCCTCAACTTCAATCAAGGCTTCAAAGGCAAGCAGCCGAGCATCCGAGATAACTCTCACCTTAAAAACTCGCCCTTAGATAAGCGCGAACCTCGGAGCCACTCAGCAGCTGACATTTCTGCCTTACCTTCAGGTTTGAGCGATGAGATCTCAATAGCTTCCTCTCCACAACCAATAACGAATGGTTCTAAGGAGAGAATTTCTCCAGGACTACCTGCAAGATCACGAACCGAAGATTTGAGAACGGAGAGACGTTTATCGTTAAAAGTAGTCCACGCAATGGGCCATGGATTCATCGCGCGCACTTGACGCTCAATTTCCTTAGCGCTCTTCTGCCAATTAATTCGCGCCTCTTCTTTAGAAAGTTTAGGGGCGAGAGTTGCCCCATCTTCGTTCTGAGGGATTGGAGAGTCGCCGTTCTCAATCTGCGCTAACACAGTCAACATGACAGGCGCGGCTAATAGAGACAACTCATTGAGCAATGAGCCATATGTTTCATTCCCTTTGAGCGAAACCCTGTGACTGGCGTAAACGGGACCAGTATCCATTCCCGCCTCCAGTCGAAAGATAGAGATACCAGTTTCACGATCTCCCTGGAGAATCGCTCTTTGTACCGGCGCTGCTCCTCTCCATCGCGGAAGAAGAGAGAAGTGAACATTCAACCAACCATGTTTTGGTAAAGATAGCTCCATGAGTTTGATTAAACGTCCGTATGCAATCGTGATCACTAGATCAGCTTTCAGCTCACGCAGTACCTCACCTAGTTCGACGTTACTCTCGGGTTTGAACAAGCGCACACCAAATCGTTCGCAAAGAATCGAAAACGAATTGGGCTGAATCTGTCGGCCCCGCCCCGCAGGTTTATCAGGCATGGAAATTGCAGCTATTAATTGGTGTTGAGAAAGAAGAAGGGCATCAAGTATCGGTTGAGCAATATCTGATGATGAGGCCAGTACGACTTTCATATCCTAAAAGCCATCTTTCATCTACAGATTACGACCAAACATGGAATGCGGAGAGACCTTTATCTCTAAAGAATTACCATCCGCTTCTGCTTGCATAAACCATTCCGCTTCGCGGATATCTTTCATGGCTTGTTTTCTTAACTCAGTAGGTAATCGATCGATGAATAGCACTCCATTAAGATGATCAGCCTCATGCTGCAGCGCTCGTGCTAGGAACTCAGTCCCCTCAACAACTAGGGGTTCGCCATGCATATTCCAACCCTTAGCAACTGCCCGCATAGCGCGAGGTGTTTCATATGAAAGCTCAGGGAAAGATAAGCATCCTTCCTCACCATCTTGCATCTCTTCGCTGAGGTCTAGCGTTGGATTAACTAAATGTCCGAACTCATCATCGACATGCCAGACAAAAACTCGGAGTGGGACTCCGATCTGTGGAGCGGCTAAACCCGCGCCCGGGGCATCAATCATTGTCTCGGTGAGGTCTCGAACGAGATTGCGGAGTTCCTTATCAAAATCCTTTACTTCTACCGCAGGTGTGGTGAGCACTGGATCACCAAAATACCTAATCGGTTGTATAGCCATTGCCCCATTGTAACCGACTAAATCTCGTACGGATCTACTTGGATAGAGAGCAGTTTCTTATTCCTAATAGAACGCAGTTTTTGTAAGGCGCGCAGCGCGACAAGGATTTCAATAGAAGATTTGTGATCGACTTTGAGAGTCATCGTCCCACCATTGGTAGAAGTATGTGATGTCAACTTCCCTGAAAACTCAGACTCTAGCTTCTGTCTCAAACTCACGATTGTGAGGGAATCACTAGAAATTGTGATCAACCTTGAGTGTGGTGGCAGAAGTGCCTTTGAACGCTCCGTTAATTCACTATTAAGAAACTTCGTGGGCTTTTGTTGAATGATTGCTTGTGCAATTCCATGCTGGCTCGGTAGCGAGATGAAAATCGAACCCTCTTTGTGTAGATATGAAAGAACTTTGAACCAGCGATGAAGAGTTTCTTCCTCGGAGCGAATGAAGGGACGATTGACCAGATCCTCTCCACCAAGCAAAACAATCGCACCGTAACCATAAGGATGGAGAGGCTCTACTCCGAAGGTTGAAACCACAATTGACCTTCCAGGTAAATCACCTTCAATTAACTTTTCTGCCGTATTCAAGAAGATAGGTGTCCCTGGAAAACTCTTGCCGATATCCTCGGTAATTCTCTCTGCGCCAAACCTAAAGGTCCTGATCTTTGATTCACCGCATTCGCGGCATCGCCATGCACGCTCCTTTTTGTCGCAGAGTGAACAAGCGAAAACATTTTTGCTTTCGATAATTACTCGCCCACCGCAATCGCAACGAGCAACTGTTCTACAACGTTCACAATTAAAGACATTTGAATAGTGCTTTTCAACAACGCTGAGAAGGACCGGTCCCCTCGCTAGACCATCCTTCACCACTGAATGATAT
>VFFD01000068.1 GCA_018882745.1 Candidatus Nanopelagicaceae bacterium | reverse complement strand
TTTGGATGAAATCTGAGTAATCTTTTATGTATGGCCCTTGATGGCGAGCTAGAAGAGGCGTATCGCTCCCACCTCATCACAGAGCGAAACCTCTCCGAAAACTCCATCCGCGCATACCTGGCTGATCTTGAATCCTTATTGCAGCATGTAAATCAACTTGGCATTACAGAGTTCTCACAACTTGACCTCAATCACATTCGCTCGTGGCTCGCGAACTTACAAGTCAAAGGTGCTGCACGTTCTTCTATAACTCGCCGAGTGGTTTCCATTCGTGCATTCACGTATTGGGGATCGCGCAATGGTTGGCTAGAAAGAGATATTGGACGTGACCTCATTGCTCCCAAGCCAGAACGTCATCTTCCCGATGTTCTTGATATCCAGAGCGCTGCACTTGCTCTAGAAGCACTGCATCTCCGAGCCACTGAAGAAGAAAGCCCAGAAGCTTTGCGGGATGTCGCAATTGTGGAGACGCTTTACGGTTCGGGTATTCGCGTTGCCGAGTTAACTGGGCTCAATCTTGAAGATATAGATCGCGATAGAAATACCTTACGAGTCATTGGTAAAGGAAACAAAGAAAGAATTGTGCCGATAGGAAACCCGGCAATGCGCGCTCTGGATAAGTGGATAAGCCAGGGCCGCCCCCAACTTACTAAGGACTTTAAGGAGAACGCTGTTTTTGTAGGTTCTCGCGGAAAGAGAATAGATCAACGCGTTGTCCGAGAAATTGTGTACGACGCGATGCAGGCGCTTGGCACAAGCAAAAAGATGGGTCCACACGCACTTCGACATAGTGCTGCTACACATTTACTCGAAGGTGGTGCAGATCTAAGAACTGTGCAAGAAATCCTGGGTCACTCCTCACTTTCTACAACCCAGATCTACACCCACGTATCAGAAGAGCGAATTAAAAAAGCATACGAACAAGCCCATCCACGGGCTTGATGTTTTTCTGAATCTAACTGCGCCAGCATCTCCTTAAGCATTTTAAAGGAAACTGTGATGATTGCGTGAAGTTAATTTCCTTCTTCTCTTGTGTAGCAATTACAGGCACGAAGGAGATCCCGGTCACGAGGCCAATCAGGAATGAGGTCGCGATGGCGGCGAATTTCACGGGCTGGACTCTGCCCAAAGTGCCACTTTTACCTATTTGTATAGGGATTGCTCGTGGAGAAAGTGGGGCTGTGGGTCAGGTAGGATTCGGCCCGCACAGAAATAAACCTCTGTGACTTCACGCGTCTACTTCCCAGTCGCACACGCTGCGATTGAAAGAAGAAACCATTTCGGTCTGACTCACATGAGTTAGTCGGTGCTCAGACGCTAGAGAGCCAACAAATTGTTGGTTCACAAACCGATGCGAACGAGAATGTTCGCACAAAGGAGCGTGCCGCCATGGCGGTTGTAACAATGCGAGAACTCCTCGACAGCGGTGTTCACTTCGGACACCAGACTCGTCGCTGGAATCCAAAGATGAAGCGCTTTATTTTCACAGAGCGCAATGGCATCTACATCATCGATATCCAACAGTCACTTGCACTTATTGATAAGGCATACGACTTCATCAAAGACACCGTTGCTAAAGGCGGCAATGTTCTTTTCGTTGGAACCAAGAAGCAAGCACAAGAACCGATTCAATCTCAAGCAACACGAGTTGGAATGCCATATGTAACAGAGCGTTGGCTCGGTGGAATGCTCACTAACTTCCCAACTGTTTATAAGCGCATCCAGCGTTTGAAGGAACTCGAAGCGCTCGAAGCTTCGAATGATCAGGTTCTTACTAAGAAAGAACTTCTCTTGCTACGCCGCGAACGCGAAAAGCTTCACAAGAACCTCGACGGCATCCGCAACATGACCAAGCTACCTGCAGCGGTCTGGGTTGTAGATACAAAGAAAGAACATCTCGCAGTCGCCGAAGCACATAAGCTCGGAATTCCTGTGATTGCAATCCTGGACACTAACTGCGATCCAGATGAAGTTGATTTCAAGATTCCTGGAAACGACGATGCGATCCGCTCAGTCACATTGTTGACTCGCGTTATTGCTGATGCTGTTGCTGCTGGTCTCCAAGCTCGCTCTGCAAATGTTGCAAAGGAAGCTACCGAAGCAGCTAAGGCTGGCGAAGCCACTGTTGCAGCGGGCGAACCACTCGCTGATTGGGAGAAAGAACTTTTGGGTAAATCAGCTTCAGACGCATCTGACAACAAATCAAACGAAAGTGCAGGAGCATAAGTGGCATACACAGCAGAAGATGTAAAGCGTTTACGTGAAGCCACAGCTGCTGGCATGGTCGATTGCAAGAAAGCACTCGATGAAGCTGGTGGAGATTTCGACAAGGCTGTTGAAATCATCCGAGTTAAAGGACTTAAAGGTGTCACAAAGCGTGAAGGTCGCTCAACTTCAAATGGCTTAATCGCAGCAAAAGCAGATGGCAGTACCGCTGTCATGCTCGAACTTAATTGCGAAACTGACTTTGTTGCTAAAGGCGACCGTTTTCAAGCAGTTGCTGATGAATTGCTCGGACATCTCTTTGCTTCAAAGCAGAAAGATCTCGCAGCTTTTGTCGGATCAAAACTTCCTTCCGGTAAAGGTGTGCAAGAAGCAATTGATGAAGCCAATGCAACCCTTGGAGAGAAAGTAGAACTCCGTCGCATTGCCGTCATCGATGGTTCAGCAAATGCGCTCTACCTTCACCGCACCAGTCCGGATCTTCCTCCACAAGTGGGAGTTCTTGTTGCCCTCGGCAAAGCTGATGAAGTTGTAGGTAAAGATGTCGCCCAACATATTGCAGCCTTTGCTCCTCAATATCTCAACCGCGAATCAGTCCCTGCTGATGTCATCGAGAATGAGCGTCGCGTAGCGGAAGAGACTGCCCGCAATGAAGGCAAGCCTGATGCGGCGATTGCCAAGATCGTTGATGGTCGCGTTACTGGTTTCGTCAAGGAAGTCTCGCTACTTGAGCAAGCTTTCGCGAAGGACCAGAAGAAATCCGTCCAACAAATCCTCGCAGATGCCGGAAATTCCGTGTCTGCCTTCTATCGATTCCGAGTAGGTCAGTAACCTATATCGGTAGATTTGCAGTAAGAAAGGAGCACTCGAATGGCTAATGCACGCAAGAGCTATAAACGAGTGCTCCTTAAACTTTCTGGTGAAGTTTTCGGTGGCGAAAAAGGCGTCGGCGTTGATCCCGATGTGGTTCATGATGTCGCGCTCCAAATTGCAGAAGTAGTTCGCGGCGGCGTAGAAGTCGCAATTGTTGTCGGTGGCGGTAATTATTTCCGTGGCGCAGAACTTCAAGAACGCGGTATGGATCGCGCTCGCGCCGACTACATGGGAATGCTTGGAACCGTTATGAACTGCCTTGCGCTCCAGGACTTTTTGGAAAAAGAAGGTATTGATACTCGCGTTCAAACCGCCATAGCAATGGGCCAAGTTGCCGAGCCTTATATTCCGCGCCGATCTATCCGCCATTTAGAAAAAGGTCGCGTCGTGATTTTTGGCGCTGGCGCTGGCATGCCTTTCTTCACTACCGACACAGTTGCTGCCCAACGTGCCTTGGAAATTGGCGTCGATGCACTTCTGCTTGCAAAGAGTGGAGTTGATGGCGTCTATTCTGCAGATCCTCGTAAAGATAAGAGCGCTACAAAGTTTGAGTTCATTTCTTATGACGATGTGCTATC
>VFFD01000031.1 GCA_018882745.1 Candidatus Nanopelagicaceae bacterium | reverse complement strand
AGCTGCTTTGTTGAGTTGATCTTTTCCTTCGGGAATATCAGCATGCCAATGAATCGGAACGTAGGGGATGCGAAGCGCCGCAAAAATCTCACCATAGAAATCACCATCACCAAGGAGAATCTCGTGAATTCTGCGGAGGAAATCACCAGATTGTGCGCCTTGAATGATGCGATGGTCGTATGTAGATGTAAGAGTGACGACTTTTGAAATCGCAAGTTCTGCAATAGTTTCTTCGCTTGCGCCTTGGAATTCTGCGGGGTAATCCATGGCGCCAACGCCAAGAATCAAGCCTTGACCTTGAACTAAACGTGGCACGGAATGCACCGTGCCGATAGTTCCTGGGTTAGTGAGTGAAACTGTGGTGCCCGCGAAATCTTCAACAGTAAGTGAGCCTTTGCGAGCTTTCTTAACGAGTGCTTCGTATTCAGCCCAGAACTGACCAAAGTCAAGGGCTTCACAACCTTTGATGGATGGAACTAGTAGTTGGCGTGAACCATCTTCTTTAGCCAGATCAATTGCGATTCCGAGGTTGATGTGATCAGGATGTCCAATTGCAGGTTTGCCATCCAGCTCAGTAAAGAATGCATTCATTTCTGGAACTTCGCGCAGCGCCTTGATCATCGCGTAACCAATTAAGTGAGTGAAAGAAACTTTTCCACCACGTGCGCGCTTCAAGTGATTATTAATAACCGTGCGGTTATCAATCATCAACTTTGCTGGAATCGCGCGAACGCTCGTCGCAGTTGGAACAGTGAGTGATGCCTCCATGCTTTGCACAACACGATTTGCAACGCCACGAAGTGGTTCAACACGAGCTGCATTCGGAACTGCAACTTGTGGAGTTGGTTTTGCAACTGCTTGCGCAGGAGTTGGAATCGGTTGTGTTGCAGGTCTAACCGCTGGTTGAGGAGTAACAACCTCAGCTACTTGTGGTGTGGGAACTGGCGGCGAAACTGGTGCTGGTGCAACCGGAGCGCTTTGTTGTCGCTTGGGAACTGGAGGAGTGCCAGGTGCAGATTTAGGTGCACCGTTCGCAGGAAGTGCAGCCCCTGGAACATATCCAGAGAAAAATTCTCGCCAATTTTCTTCTACAGAATTTGGATCGGCTAAGTAGCGCTCATACATTTCATCGACAAGCCATTCATTGGAGCCAAAAGAGCCACCAAATTTATTGTCGGGAGTCATACCTGCCACAGAAAGAAAGCCTATCTGCGCGCGGGAGTGCGGCTCCACCTCAGCGCAGCGTTCTTCGCCACAGTCCTCACAATTGCTTTCGTCCTGCACAAACTTCACGGCTAGGGCAGGCTCCCGTTATGGGATTGGCCTTTGTCACGGGAGCAAGTCGCGGCCTCGGTCGTGAGGTTGCCCGCGCTCTGAAATCGGCTGGCCACCAAGTAATGGGTATTTCGAAAGATCCGCAGCGTGCTGCGACGGCAAGCAACGAGCTGGGTTTTCCTTTTGAAACCGTTGATTTCGAGGATATCGGCGCCACGCGCATCTTCGCACAGTCATTGCTTCAGAAGTACGGAACTCCTCAGATCCTGGTTCTGGCTCATGGCGTGATGAGCGACAAAATGGCAAAGACTCTACGCACTAACGATCAAGAGTGGGCGCGAGTTATGAATATCAATCTAAATTCAGTTTTTACTCTCGTTAATGCAATTGGAGCGCCTATGGCGGAAGCGAGGAATGGTCGCATCATTATCTTCTCCGCTTGCTTGGGGCGTATGTCAGGGCCTGGTAATGCCGGCGGACTAGCTCCCTATCGAATTTCTAAAGCAGGAGTGAATGCGATGGTAAGAAATCTCGCGCATGAAACAGGACACGGATCGCGCGGATTGCTGGTTGATGCAATCTGTCCTAATCACAGCCGTACCGATATGGGCGGACCCGATGCACCGCGAAGCGCTGAAGAAGGTGCGGCGACTGCAATTTGGCTTGCAACGCGTGAGTTTAATCCGGGTGACAAAACAGGTCTGTTCTGGGAAGACCAAGAAGTTATTGAGTGGTGATTAATCTTTTGTGGAACGTGGGATTGAAGCTAGCGCAGCCAAGAAAGTAATAAAAGCATAACTACCAAGAATCACGCCAAGCAGTACTCGATCACCGTCAATCATGTAATAGGCAACACCCATCGCAATCAAATTTGCTAGGACAGTTGGCCCTCGTCCAAAATTTCTTTGTTGCAAAAACCCACGACCGGCAACGAAAAGTCCTATGCCACCAAGGAGAAGAAAGACGATTTCCGCAATCACTGCATCGAGTTCTTCTACTGCAGACGTGAGAGTGCGTGCAAGTAAATAAGCGCCAAGTGCGAATAAGAATGTCGCTTCGATGCGGACTAACCATGCAGCAATGGTGTGTATACGCGCAGGTAGAGAGGTCACGAGTCGAAGAATAGGGTATGAGAAAGCGCTAGTTTTTCCTTGCTTTTCGGCGGAACCTACACCCATGGCTTCTTTTGATGATGGAATTTATGACCCACTGACCGGACTTCTAGCACCTGCATATTTTTATGAGAGCGCTGAGCGGCTACTTTCGTGGGCAGAGCGCAGTCACCATCCCGTCTCTCTCATCTCCATTCGATTGATGGGGCTGAATGATGACTCTCTCTTGCAGTGCGCTCGTGACCTCATTGCAGAGTTACGAGGTGGAGATCTTCTGGCGCGGATGGGAGTTCGCACTTTTGTACTACTTCTGTTGGGAGATAAATTAGGAGCAGAACAATTGATTTTTCGATTACGGAATACGATTGAGCCCGAACTTACTTATGAAGCCACGAGTATTGAAATCGGCGAAGGAATTGAAGCAGGACTTCAGAGACTTTCGATTTAGTTGTTTTGAATGAATATCGAGCTACGGTAGTAGCGGAGCTCTTCTATTGAATCTTTGATGTCACCCAGAGCACGGTGATTTCCAGTCTTCTTCGGCGCATTGAAATAAACTTTGGGATACCACCGACGAGCCAACTCCTTTATCGATGAGACATCAACAGTGCGATAGTGGAGAAATTCATTTAGCTTCGGCATATCGCGCGCTATAAAATTTCGATCCATTCCTACCGAGTTACCAGCTAGTGGCGACTTTCCTGAAGCTGTGTGAGTTTGTAAATAATTAATTACCATCTCTTCTGCTTGGGAGAGTGAGACGCCTTGAGGAATTTTTTCGAGTAAGCCTGATTCGGTATGCATGGTGCGCACTTCATCGCGCATTGCAGCCAGTTTTTCAGGAGTGGTAGCAATGACGACGTCTACTCCCTCGCCCAAGACGTTAAGTTCGGAATCGGTAACGAGGACCGCAATTTCGACAAGGGCATCGTTATCGAGGGATAGCCCTGTCATCTCGCAATCAATCCAGATCAGCGGAGGGTTTTCGTTGGCCATAGAGGAGAGCCTATTGTGAGCGATATTTCACCGCTCGTTCACCTGCTGTTAACTCGAACTCAACCCCTGGCGCCGTCCTTGCTAGCAGTATCCGCCTCGTGGCAATCACCGAGAGACAGGCGTCGAGCCCGATTCCAACCCCGCGAGAAATCACAACCCAGCCTCGACGATCTGATCAGTTTTTTCGATCAATAGTTTTTCTTGGAGGACTTTCCTCTCTTGTCATTCTCTCCGCGATTGCGCTCTTTCTCGGTATTCGCGGATTTGAAATCATCACGCGCGAAGGTCTTAAGTTCATCACGGGTTATGAGTGGTACTCCTCAATCAATGCAGATGGATTATCGGGAGATCAACCGTCGGTGTATGGCATTGGCGCGATGCTCATCGGAACCATCATTACAGCTTTGATCGCTGTTGTAATTGGAGTTCCCATAGCTGTCGCGACGGCGCTCTTCTTAAACTTCTATGCACCAAATTTCCTAAAGGGATTTCTTGTATCGGTAGTAGATCTCATGGCAGCTTTTCCTTCAATCCTCTTTGGACTATGGGGATTGAATGTATTGATGCCGAGCGCTGAGTATTGGGCAAAGTTGCTCCACAAATACTTTAGTTTTGTTCCACTCTTTGAAGTTTCGGCACCCGTATTTACTCGCTCACCATTCGTGGCAGGCGTCGTTTTAGCAATCATGATTATTCCAATTGTTACATCGGTGGCACGAGAGGTCTTTTCGCAAACTCCGCTCGATCGCATTCAGGCTGCATACGCCTTAGGTGCAACAAAGTGGTCAATGATTAGAGCTGTTGTCTTGCCTTTCGGTTCTAGCGGCGTGGTTGGTGGTGCGATGCTGGGTCTTGGTCGCGCGATGGGAGAAACCGTTGCAGTATTTACTGTTTTGAACATTGTGTTCCAAGCGAATTTCCAGATTCTCCTGGGAGCCGGAGGAAACGTAGCCTCTCTTATCATTCTTAAATTCGGTGAAGCCTCAGCAGAAGAAATTAAGGCTTTGATGGCGGCTGGCTTGATTCTCTTCATTCTGACTCTTGTCGTGAACATGATTGCAGATCTCATCGTCAATCGCTCCGGACGTCAGGGACGCTAATGACGATAACAACTCCGAAGCCCACTAAACCTTGGCGTGCAACTCCCAAGGCGATGGTCCCCAATTTCATCGCAGGGCTCTCCGTCATTCTTGGAACATGGTTCTTAATTGAATTCACAGGTCTTGCTGGAAAGCTGGGTGCATTTCTAGCGGCATCAGCTTTGGCAATCGTCACTTTATCTCTAGCCGCAGGAATTCAACGTGGCGGACAAGCTGCTAAAAATGTAGCGGTTGGAACTTTCGTTGCTATTGGAGCCATCACTGCGATGTTCCCCGTGGTGAGCATTTTAGGAACCGTTTTTGTCCGAGGAATTCGCGGAATCTATGTAGGTTTCTTCACTAACGATATGTCTTTGGCGTCGGTCAATGATCCACTTGATAAAGGTGGAATTCTTCACGCCATTATTGGAACGTTGCTTCTGATTCTCTTTGCAATGCTGATCTCAGTGCCTCTTGGAATTCTGACTGCGCTCTATCTCACCGAGATTAAAGGACCGGGATCTCGTCTTATTCGATTCTTGGTTCAAGCCATGAGCGGCGTTCCATCTATTGTTGCGGGTTTATTTATTTACTCAGCATTTATCTCTGGAACGGGACGTGGATTTAGTGGCTTCATGGGCTCTCTCGCGCTTTCTATCTTGATGTTGCCAACAGTGGCACGAACTGCAGAAGAAGTTCTTCTTCTTATTCCTGCAGATCTTCGTGAAGCGGGCCTTGCTTTGGGAGCTACCCAATGGCGCACTGTTGCAATGGTTGTAGTGCCTGCCGCAAAGAGTGGCCTTATCACCGCAGTGATTCTTGGTGTAGCTCGTATTGCTGGCGAAACTGCGCCACTTCTCTTCACTACCGGCGGTGGTGATGCAGTCAATGGAAATCCATTTGATGGCGTAATGGGATCGATTCCGTTTGCAATTTGGAAGGCCTTGATTGCAGGTTCAGAAGAATCTAATGCGCGAGCATGGGCTTCAATCTTTATTCTGTTAGTAATAGTTTTGGCGCTCTTCTTTTCAGCGCGCCGCCTAGGGAAGAGGAGAGTATGACGATGGCAGAACAAGTAACGCCAAGTTCACTTGCGGGAATTGCAGGTTCACAACCGCGTAAATCTCCGGGAACGATTCCTCTAGGAACGGGCCTTGAAGCTCGCAACGTACATGCCTGGTTCGGAAAGAATCATGTCCTCTCGGATATCTCACTTGATTTCGCTTCCGGAACTGTGACAGCTCTCATCGGTCCATCTGGTTGCGGTAAATCAACATTTATTAGAACTCTGAATCGCATGCATGAATTTATTCCAACTGCCGCAATGGCAGGCGAAGTTCTTTTGGATGGCAAAGATGTCTATGCACCGGGCACTGATGTAACCAAGATTCGTCTCAAGATCGGCATGGTCTTCCAGAAGCCGAATCCATTTCCATCAATGTCAATTGGCGAAAATGTCCTTGCCGGATTAAAGCTCGCACAACTTAAGCAGAGCAATAAAGATGACTTATTAGAGGAGTGCTTAGTCCGTGCAGGCTTATGGAATGAAGTGAAAGATCGACTCGATGCTCACGGCGGATCACTATCGGGAGGTCAACAGCAACGGCTCTGTATCGCACGTTCACTTGCGGTGAGACCGCAAGTACTTCTCATGGATGAACCATGTTCAGCGCTCGATCCTGGATCAACTCTTCGCATCGAAGAGACTATTCGTGAACTCTCTGAAACAATGACTATCGTCATCGTGACTCACAATATGCAGCAAGCAGCGCGCATATCTGACTACACCTCATTCTTCTTAGCTGATGGCGGTCCCGGTGTGATGGTCGAAGTTGGCCCCACAAGTGAGATCTTCTCTCGGCCAAAAGATCAAAGGACCGAAAACTACGTCACAGGACGCTTCGGTTAGGCCGTAACCAAGAGTTCACTTAACGTTGTGCTTCCGTTTAGCGAAACTAGAGGCGTTGTTTTCATCTGATCAATAGGTTCTCTCTGAAAGAAACTTCTATTCACAAAGGAGACCACCTTGGTCCGCAAGTTCTTAATGAAAATTTCTCTTGTTGCAGCGCTCTTCTCCCTCGTCGCTGCACCTGCGTATGCAGTCAACCTCGTTGGTGGCGGTGCAACATTCGCCAACCCAATTCTTGATGCATGCAAAGCTGAATATGCTCGCGAAACTGGCGATAACTATGTTTATAACTCACTAGGTTCTGGCGCAGGTCGCTCCGGAATCGATAAGGGCGATTTTGATTTCGGATGGTCTGATACACCTCACCTAGGCGCTACTGCCCCAAAGACCATGATTCACCTTCCAGTAGTAGCAGCTCCGGTTGCCATTATTTACAACGTTCCTGGAATTAAAGGAAATGCTTCACAAATTACTCTTTCACCAAATACCATCGCGAAGATTTTCTCTCGTCAGATCACTAAGTGGAATGATCCAGCAATTAAGGCTGATAACAACCGTGTGATTAGCACTCCAGTATTTGCTACTGAGCGCGTCAGAGTTATGGTTGATGGTAAGTCGACTATGCAAATAGTGACGAGAAAAGACAAGAATGGTAACCCCATCGTTTCTCGCTACACCAAGAAGCGTGAATCTGTTCAATTCCCGAATACTGAAATCGTTGTTGTTTATCGCAATGATTCATCAGGAACCTCTGGAATCTTCACAAATATGCTCAGAGCAGTTGCGGGATCGGTATGGACCAAGTCAGGCAACAACGACTTCACTGCATCCTTCCCTGGCAATATCAACGACATTAAGAACCTAGGAAAGATTCAAGGTGCAAAGGGATCTGAGTTGACCACAGCGCTGGTTGCAAAGACACCTGGAGCAATCACTTACGCAGAGAAAGATTATGCAAATAAAGTAAAGCTCCCTGTCGCTAAAGTTCTAAATAACATGGATATTGCCGTTCAACCAGGTGCTGCTGGAGTTTCAGCATTCCTCGGATCTGCAAAGTTCAATGACAATGGAACTCTGACACTTGATTATGCAACGAAGAACCCAGGCGCATATCTCTTGGGATCCACTTCGTACGCACTTGTCCTTACTAACTATCCAGATAAGGCAAAGGGCGCTGCAGTCAAGAAGTTGATGACCTACATCCTTGATAACTGCGCGAAGAAGTTCCCAGAAACTGAGTTCGCCGTTATTGATGGTGCCCTATACGACTTCAATAAGAAATTGATCGCTCGTATCGGTTAGCTTCTCACGTAAGTAAACGGAATTTTCCCGGGCGCTCGAGGGAGCCCGGGAATTTTCTTATCTTGCGCCTTTCCCAGAGAAGTAGCCATGCACTCTTGCATCCCAATTTCTCTTTATTTCATCTAGTGCCTCACCGTTATCGTTCATAGGAAAGATGCTTCCTTCAATTTTCCCGCCTAAGGCAGTGAGCTGTTCCAAATATTTGGAGTTTTTCTTTATATGTTCAAAGACGCCTTCAGGTGAGCTGTATTCCTCAAGTACAGCACAGCTGCTGTTATCTTGTGTAAAGAACATGTCATAGCGCAAAATAGAGTCTTGTTCATTAACGTTTACTAACATCTCTTCTGCAACTTTCTTGAACTGCTCAAGATTTTCTGGTGCAATCTTTGGAAATATTGCGACCGCAAACATTTTCGCCATAAAGCTCCTTGTCCATTACAAAACTCTTTTGTAAGGTACTCGTGTGACAGTCTTTCATCAGGGCAGCCAAAAAACCATCACTGGTCATAAGGCCTTACGTGAAGCGCTGCGAGATACCCAGACCTACTCTTCAGACCTGCAAGGTGATGCTGATGTTCGTGATTATCGTCAGCTGCCATTGGAAGTTGATCCTCCGCGGCATCATCTCTATAGGTCTGCCCTCGCGCCTTATTTCGTTCGGCCCACAATTGAGAGACATATTCCAAGCTTCCAATTGAATTCGAAGAAGTTGATAGATGAGTATTTTGAAGGTCAACCCAAAGAAGTAGTGAGTGAATTGGCTCTTCCCTTAGTTATGGAGAACTTGGGTGCAATCTATAACCGTCCCCAAGATGTCGCAGAGTGGATTTCCTGGGGACCAGATGTATGGACCGCTGAATCTGAAAAACGGAGTGGAGCTGTACTTCATAGATATCTTGATCGAATATATGAAGAGGCTTTAGCGAGAACTTCTGACGATGTTTGGCGGGAGATTGCACATTTAGAGATTGAAGGTAAACAGATAACTGCTCTGGAATTTCGGGGTATTGCAGGAGTTCTCCTCGCGGGTGGGCGAGATACCGTAGTGAAGCTATTGAGCGGGATAATGTGGCACTTTGCGAAGTTTCCGCAGGATCTCGAATATCTCCGAAAAAATCCGACCTCACTGAGTAGCGCAATTCAAGAATTTCTACGATTCTTAACGCCGCTTCCTCAGATGAATCGTACGACAGTTCCAGAAACCGGGGCAGATGAACTTCCTGCCGACAGATTTGTTGGGATGAGTTTCATCTCTGGAAACTTCGATCAAACCGTTTTCGAAAATCCTTTTGTTATCGACCTTAACCGCCCACGTAATCCCCATTTAAGTTTTGGTTTTGGCCCTCATACTTGTCTGGGTAACCACATCGCCGAAGTTGAAGCGAAGGTTTTCCTGGAAACCCTATTGAGCTCCTCATTTGCCTGGAGGATTCACAAAGAAGAAATTAGATATCACGCCGCCCCGTATGAGAGAGTTCCAGATCATTTTTTATCCTTGCAACTCGTGCGTGCCTAATTCTTATAATCAACACTTTCAAGCACTAAATCAACATAGGTCATATCTGACCAAGAGAACCATTCTCGCGTGAATTGAGAATCATCATTAACGTTAAATGATTCATGCATGAAACCAGTGCCGGCATCAGTATTTTCAAGTAAATCTAAGGCTTTAGCACGATCATCTTTATTGATTGAAGTGAGCGCCTCTACAGCAATTGCGATGGGCCAAACGTGGTTAGCTGGTGTGTGCTGTGAGCCTATCCCCATTGCTTTTGTTCCAGAGAAGAAATATGGATTTTTCTTTGAGAGTATGAATTCACGGGTTTGTAAATAGTTTGGGTCACTAGCAGGAAGTACTTCGAGATAGGGAAGGCTAAGTAGTGAGGGAACATTTGCATCATCAATGAAGAGCGCATTTCCGAGACCATCTACTTCGTACGCATAGATTCCGTTAATCAAAGCGAACTTCTCTATCCCATCCTTGATTTCCTGGGCCACGGCCATGCCCAAAGCTCTGTGTGAGTCCAGCATCAATTGCTTGAGTTCATTCATTAAGAAGAAATTTGACGGTATGAGATATCCATACCGACAGGCATCATCACTTGGTCTGAAGGCCGAATAAACCATCCCAGTGCGACCTACGGGAGCGCCATGACCATCGTGGGAGAGAGAGTCGTGGGGAACGTTGTTTTTTCTCTTGAAGATATAGCTATCGGAATCGTGGTTCTGTTCGCGTCGCGCTAACTCAAACATCACATCAAGCGCCTTGGTGAATTCCGAATCAAGATGCTGAGTAATGCCAAAGTTTTCTTGAATTTTCCTAGCTAGATAAAGAATAGAAGCCCACGAATCTAATTCGAACTTCCTCTCGAAGACCCATGGAGACTGATCTGGAAAGTCTCTATGCCAACAGTTGCCATTCGGTTCTGGATTGAAAGCATTGGCGTATGGGTCTTTGAGGAAGAGTTGAATCTGCGACTTGCTGAGTTGAGTTAACAACGAGATGACATCGGGATGCTGTGATTTAAGTAGCGGTTTTACCTGCCAAGTTGAATCACGAAGCCACATCGCTGGAATGTCGCCAGTAATGATGAAAGGCAATCCGTTTTCAGTCGATTGTAACGTTTTGGAAAACAGCGCTTGAACTGCTCGGTCAACACGTTGAAATCTTTCTGGTGAAATCAAAGAATTGAGACCTGGAAAGACCTCTACCGTCGCGCATTTCATGGCAGGAATCTTATGGAGCGCGCCCGGCAGGAATCGAACCTGCGACAACCCGCTTAGAAGGCGGGTGCTCTATCCGACTGAGCTACGGGCGCATTTGTGTCGTAAGTCTACCGAGTGCGATTAATACCGCGGCTAGACGATAAGGTTTCGCCTCGTGGCAGAGTTCATTTACACAATGAAGAAGGCGCGTAAAGCGCACGGTGACAAAGTCATTCTTGATGATGTCACGCTGATGTTCTTGCCAGGCGCGAAGATTGGTGTTGTCGGCCCAAATGGCGCGGGAAAATCAACGGTCCTACAGATCATGGCGGGACTACAACAGCCCTCCAATGGGGAGGCGTACTTAACTCCGGGATATACGGTGGGCATTCTTTTGCAAGAGCCACCACTCAATGAAGAGAAAAATGTTTTAGAAAATGTCCAAGAAGGCGTGGCCGAAACCATGGCCCTGCTTGCACGCTTTAATCAAGTTTCAGAAGAGATGGCAAACCCTGACGCAGATTACGACAAGCTATTGGCGGAGATGGGAACTCTTCAAGAGAAGCTTGATCACCTCAACGCCTGGGATTTAGATTCACAACTTGAACAAGCGATGGATGCACTTCGTTGTCCACCTGCTGATGCCGATGTGAAAGTGCTTTCTGGTGGAGAGCGACGTCGTGTGGCACTTTGCAAATTGCTTTTACAGAAACCAGATTTGTTATTACTTGATGAGCCCACCAACCATCTTGATGCAGAGTCAGTTCTGTGGCTTGAGCAGTTCCTCTCAAAATATGAGGGAACAGTTGTAGCAATTACCCACGATCGCTATTTCTTGGACAACGTTGCGCAATGGATTCTCGAACTCGATCGTGGTCGCGCCTATCCGTATGAAGGAAATTACTCGACCTACCTTGAAACCAAAGCGGCTCGCTTGAAGGTAGAAGGTCAGAAAGACGCGAAGCGTGCTAAACGTTTGGCGGAAGAATTAGATTGGGTACGCCAGAATGCTAAAGGTCGCCAAGCTAAATCAAAGGCTCGTCTTGCTCGCTATGAAGAAATGGCCGCTGAAGCTGAAAAAGCACGAAAGCTTGATTTTGAAGAGATTCAGATTCCTATGGGGCCACGCTTAGGAAATATTGTGGTTGAGGTTGAGAATTTATCAAAGGGATTTGGCGAGAGATTATTGATCGATAACTTGTCATTCTCTCTTCCACGAAATGGAATTGTGGGTGTGATTGGCCCCAATGGAGCTGGTAAAACAACGCTATTTAAGATGATTCTCGGTTTAGAGAAACCTGATTCCGGAACCATCAAAGTCGGCGAAACTGTAAAAACTTCGTACGTTGACCAATCCCGTGGAGGCATTGATCCCAAGAAATCACTATGGGAAGTTGTCTCTGATGGCTTAGATTTCATGAAGGTTGGCGCTGTTGAAATGCCAAGCCGCGCTTATGTTTCTGCTTTTGGATTCAAAGGACCAGATCAACAGAAAGCTGCAGGAGTTCTATCTGGAGGAGAGCGAAATCGTCTCAATCTTGCTCTGACTCTCAAGATGGGTGGAAATCTTCTCTTGCTTGATGAGCCCACGAATGATCTTGATGTTGAAACACTGGGTTCTCTTGAAAATGCTCTTCTGGAATTTCCAGGATGCGCCGTTGTTATCTCGCACGATCGCTGGTTCTTAGATCGAGTTGCAACCCACATCTTGGCTTATGAAGGTGATTCTCAATGGTTCTGGTTTGAAGGAAACTTTGAATCGTACGAGAAAAACAAAGTTGAGCGCCTTGGCCCAGAAGCCGCTCGTCCTCATCGCGTTACATATCGAAAGTTAACTCGATGAAGTATCACCATAAAGCATTTGTTCGATGGGACGATCTTGATGCGATGGGGCATGTCAATAACGCTAAGTATCTAACTTTTGCACAAGAGGCACGTTTCGAGTGGTCTTTTGTCCAGAACGCCGAAGGAAACAATCGACCTGGATTTCTTCAGATGGTAGTAGCTAAAGCTGAAGTTGACTTTTTGGCTCCAATTTTTGATGGTGGAATTTTTGTTGATGTGGAACTCTGGGTCGAATCTGTCGGAAACTCTTCTTTCTCGATGGTCTATGAGATCAAAGATGAGAAGAAGACCTATGCCCGAGTGAAAACTATTCAAGTTGCAGTCGATGAAACCGTTGCAAAATCTCGCCCACTCAATGACGAGGAAAGGGCTTTCTTGCAGCAATATCTAGAGGAGAAAAAGTGAGTTCGACGCTTGCGCCACGTGGCGTTCGCCCTTGGTGGCGTGATGCAGTTACCTATCAAATCTATATCCGCTCATTTGCAGATTCCAATGGCGACGGCATCGGAGATGTAGAAGGTATTCGCTCAAAACTTGGCTACCTGCAAAAACTTGGTGTTGACGCAATTTGGATTACACCTTGGTATCCATCTCCTCAGAACGATCATGGTTATGACGTATCTGATTACATGAACATCGAACCAGATTACGGAACTCTGAAAGATGCAGAACGTTTAATCAAGGATGCGCATGAACACGGCATTAAGGTAATTGTCGACATCGTTCCCAATCACACTTCTGATCAACATAAATGGTTTCAAGCTGCACTCAAATCAAAACCTGGTTCTCCAGAACGCGCTCGATATATTTTCAGAGAAGGAAAAGGTCCGAATGGTGATCTGCCTCCAAATAATTGGCAAGCAGTCTTTGGTGGTCCTGCATGGCATCGCGTCGTTGAGGCTGACGGAAAATTGGGACAGTGGTATCTCCATCTCTTTGCAGTCGAACAACCAGATCTCAATTGGGAGAATCCGGAAGTTCGTAGCCATTTCGAAGATGTATTGAAGTTCTGGCTCGATCGTGGCGTTGATGGTTTCCGTATCGATGTTGCGCACGGAATGTTTAAAGAAAAGGGTCTACCTGATATTCGAGAGAGTTGGATATCGAAGATTCTTGGTAGGAACAATTTCACACGAATGCTTAGCCCTGAACATAAACCTTTCTGGGATCAGGAAGGCGTTCATGACATTTATCGCAGCTGGCGCAAAATATTAGATTCATACGAAGGTAATCGCATGGCGGTAGCAGAAGCATGGGTAAGCCCAGCTTCACGAATTGCACGGTATGTGCGCGCTGACGAACTTCAAAATTCCTTTAATTTCGAGATGCTCACAACTCTCTGGAAACCAGAGGAAATCCGCAAGAAAATCAACAATTCCATCTCAGCCCTGGCTGAAGTCGGTGCACCGACTTCATGGGTCTTCAACAATCATGATGTCGTACGTTCTGTCGATCGCCTAGATCTCGGTCTCACAAATCATGGAGACACCACTTTTTCCCGCCAAGGAGATCCTGCGAAACTAAATATTGCACGCGGAACTCTTCGAGCAAGAAGTGCAACGTTAATGGCACTTGCTCTACCTGGCGGAACTTACCTTTATCAAGGTGAGGAGCTAGCTATTCCAGAAGTTCGTGATATTCCTGAAAATCGCCTCACTGATCCGCGATGGAAGATGAGTGGATATAAGGATCGTGGACGCGATGGTTGTCGCGTTCCCATTCCGTGGAAGTCATCACCTCATGGCGCCTTTGGTTTTTCAACAAATGAAAAATTAAACCCAGAAGATGCCTGGTTGCCTGCAAGTTCATGGTGGGGACAGTATTCGGCAGAATCTCAAGAAAGTGATCCCAACTCCACATTGAATATTTATCGCAAAGCGCTGGCTGTGCGAAAGTTAGAGCCAGGTCTTGGCGATGGTCCTATGGAGTGGATTGAAGCCGGAAAAGATGTTGTGGCTTTCACTCGTCCCGGAAACTTTGCTTGTTACATCAATTTCGGTGCAGATATCGAATTATCTGCAAACAGTGAAGTGCTTGTTTCAAGTGGTCCGCTCAAAGGAAACCTCCTTCCAACCGATACTGCAGTTTGGATCCGAGTCAAGTAATGCCGAATGCGGCGTTGCAAGACAAGACTGTAAAGGTCCTTGCAACAGCACAAGTACTCAATGGCGTTGGCGTTGCAGGCACGGTTGCAGCGGGATCTCTTTTAGTTGCATCTATTACTGAATCGGAAACGTTGGCCGGCCTTGCTCAGACATCATCGGTGCTTGGAGCCGCTGCTCTTGCTCTTCCCCTTGCACGATTAACTGCGCGTGGAGGCCGCAGGCTCGCGCTCTCTGCAGGCTTTATTGCAGGCGTAGTTGGCTCACTATTCGCAATTATTGGGGGATCACAGAAGAACATAACTCTCATGTTGATCGGAACATTCTTAGTGGGGGCTGCTTCGGCAGCAGGGTATCAAGCGCGTTTTGCTGCCGTGGATCTTGCTACAAATGAAACCCGCGCAAAACAACTTTCTTTTGTTGTGTGGGGTTCCACTGTAGGCGCAGTAACAGGACCAAACTTGATGGAGCCATCCGGAAACCTCGCAGAGAATTTAGGTTTACCGAGACTAGTTGGTCCATACGTTGTTTCAGCCTTCACACTTTTATTGGCAGTAATCGTGATTCAAATGTTTTTGCGCCCCGACCCATTTCTGACTGCGGCAAAGCAATCTGGGATAAATGCACAACCAAGAGGTTCTACTCGAGCAGCACTGAAACACATTCGAGGAAATGACAAGGCGCTCTTTGCAATTCTTTCTATCGCAATCGGTCATGTTGCAATGGTTTCAATCATGGTTATGACGCCAGTACATATGGCACATGTCGATGTAACACTGACAATTATTGGATTGGTCATCAGTGTTCATGTCTTAGGTATGTATGCCTTCTCGCCCGTTGTGGGAGCAATGAGTGATCGATTAGGGCGAGTTAGGGTGATCCAAATCGGGATAATTCTCTTGATAGTTTCAGCAGGAGTCTCAGGCTTCTCCCAGCCAAACGCCGTACTTACTCTAGGTTTTGGTCTATTTCTATTAGGACTTGGCTGGTCATGTACTTTGATTGCTGGTTCATCGCTCCTTGCTGAGTCTGTTGATCAGAAATTTCGTGTCTCTGCCCAAGGCGCAAGTGATTTAGTAATGAATCTTTCGGGCGCAGCGGGAGGAGCACTTGCAGGTGTCATTATTGGAGTTCTTTCCTACGGCTTTCTATGCTTTTTTGCCTCAATGCTGGTGGCTGTGTTGTTATTCTTTTCACTGCGATTTACAGCAAGTGTATTGAGTAAATAAGGAAAAGGGCGATTGCATCGAGAAGTCATGAAAACTGTTCGAATCCTTTCATCATCCCTGCTGTTGATTTCGGTGCTCACTCTGATCCCGATAACAAAAGCACATGCATATTCCTGCACTACTAGTGGAAATGTAAGAACATGCACCTTCTCTGCCACTGGCTCAACAGAAACTTTCACAGTTCCTGCAGATATTACGGAGATATCTGTTGTCATGTACGGCGGTGCTGGCGGCAATGGTGGAAGTGACGGCAAATCTGCAGGAACTGGTGGATCAAGTGTTGGGTACATATCTGGAACTATCTCGGTCACGCCAGGCTTATCCATCACCGTTGCTGTTGGCTCCGGCGGAACGAATG
>VFFD01000067.1 GCA_018882745.1 Candidatus Nanopelagicaceae bacterium | reverse complement strand
GCATGAATCATGGTTCCGACTGGGATATTGCGAAGTGGCAAGTTATTGCCAGGCTTGATATCTGCAGCTGGACCATTTTCAATCTTTGTGCCTTGCTCTACTCCGACAGGTGCGATGATGTAACGCTTCTCGCCATCTGCGAAGTGAAGAAGTGCGATACGAGCCGAACGATTTGGATCGTATTCAATATGTGCAACGGTGGCTGGAACTCCATCCTTATCGTTGCGTAGGAAATCTACAACGCGATATGCGCGCTTATGTCCGCCACCTTGGTGACGTGTGGTGATCTTTCCTGATGCGTTACGACCGCCGCGAGAATTAATCGGACGGATGAGTGACTTCTCTGGAGTTGATCGGGTGATTTCAGCGAAGTCAGAAACGCTCTGGCCACGAGAGCTTGGCGTTACTGGCTTTAACTTACGAAGTGCCATGGTTATCCCTTTTCTAGGTCCAATTTCCTATTACTAGGAAACTGGTCCTCCAAAGATGTCGATCCGGTCCCCAGCTGCGATTTGAACAATCGCACGCTTGGTATCGCTGCGCTTTCCAAGACCGTAACGGGTGAGCTTGCTCTTTCCTTCACGGTTCATGGTGTTGACCTTGAGGACGCGCACTTTGAAAATCTTTTCAACTGCGATCTTGATCTCGGTCTTGTTTGCATCTGGTGCAACAATGAATGTGTACTTGTTCTCATCGAGCATGCCGTATGACTTTTCAGATACGACAGGTGCAATTAGAACTTCGCGATGGTCTTTCATGCTGACACCTCAACTAACTCTGATTCACGAGCGGTTGCTGTTGCAGACTTACCTTTAGCAGGTCCAGCAACAAAATCAGTGATTGCCTTCTTTGAGAAGACGACATCATCAGCGACAACAACGTCATATGCATTGAGTTGGTCTTGGCGGATGAGGTGTAGATCTGCTTCGTTGCGAAGTGAACGCCATGAAGCTTCTTCACCATGAGCAAGAACCACAAGAACGCGACGGCGATCAGAGAACTGACGGACTGCAGAGATTGCAGCCTTTGTGTTTACTGATTCAACAATTGTTGAAACAACGTGAATGCGTTCATTGCGCGCACGATCAGAGAGAACGCCGCGAAGCGCTGCCTTGATCATCTTCTTTGGTGTGCGCTCGTCGTACTTACGTGGAACTGGTCCTTGAGCAACACCACCATGGCGCTGATTTGGTGAACGAGTCGAACCTTGGCGGGCGCGACCGGTTCCTTTCTGCTTGAAAGGTTTCTTTCCGCCACCGCTTACTTCGCCGCGATTCTTTGCTTTCGCAGTACCAGCGCGTGCAGCGTTGAGTTGTGCAGTCACAACTTGGTGGATCAAAGGAACATTGACTTGAACATCAAAGATCTCGGATGGGAGATCAAATGTTCCAGCCTTTGCGCCTTTGGCGTCTTTAATTTCTACAGTAAGAGCCATGGTTATGCACCAGCCTTTGTTGCGACCTTATTGATGGTTTCACTGACAGCTTTCTTTGATGCTGAGTGAATGAAAACTTGTGATCCGTTACGGCCAGGAACAGCGCCCTTGATAAGAATGAGCGACTTTTCTGCATCAACGGAGTGAACGGTGAGATTCTGAACGGTGACAGTTTCAACACCCATGCGACCCATCATGCGCTTTCCTTTGAAAACGCGACCAGGTGTGGTGCGGTTACCGATAGAACCAGAGGTACGGTGTTTTCTTTCAACACCATGGCCATCGCCGAAACCACGGAAGTTGTGGCGCTTCATAACACCAGCAGAACCTTTACCAAGTGATGTGCCTTGTGCATCGACAATCTCGCCTGGAGTGAAGATATCTGCCTTTACTTCTTGTCCTACTGAGTAAGAAGAAGCATTGGAGGTGCGAAGTTCGCCAACATATTTACGTGGTGTTACGCCAGCCTTTGCGAATTGGCCAGCTTCTGGCTTAGAAACTTTACGTGGATCGATAGCGCCAAATGCCATTTGAACCGCTTCGTATCCATCTTTTTCAAGAGTACGAACCTGAGTTACAACGCATGGACCTGCTTCGATAACAGTCACAGGAATAACTTTGTTATTTTCGTCGAAGACCTGAGTCATACCGAGCTTCACGCCAAGGATGCCCTTGATAGCGCTGCCCTTCGATTGTGTGGTTGTCATGTCAGATCCCCTTAGAGCTTGATCTCAATATCGACGCC
Source organism: Candidatus Nanopelagicaceae bacterium (assembly GCA_018882745.1). Classification (GTDB taxonomy): domain Bacteria; phylum Actinomycetota; class Actinomycetes; order Nanopelagicales; family Nanopelagicaceae; genus MAG-120802. The sequence continues at coordinate 1,553 of VFFD01000067.1, read as the reverse complement.
AGCAGGAAGATCGAGACGCATCAAGGAATCAACAGTCTTAGGTGTTGGATCGATGATGTCGATGAGGCGCTTATGTGTACGCATCTCGAAGTGTTCGCGGCTGTCTTTGTATTTGTGAGGAGAACGAATCACGCAGTACGTGTTCTTCTCTGTGGGTAGCGGAACTGGGCCCGCGACCGTTGCACCTGTGCGCTCGACAGTTTCAACGATTTTCTTCGCTGAAGTATCGATCACCTCATGGTCATAGGCCTTGAGCCTGATGCGGATCTTCTGTCCCGCCATGATCGTTTCCTCTTCTTTCCTAATTACTGCTGGTTACTTCAATAAATCTTTTTAGTTGTGTAACTGGGGCAAATTTCTCTGCCCCAGTTACTTACTTCTTTGTTACTTGACGATCTATTTGACAATCTTTGTTACGCGACCTGCGCCGACGGTACGTCCACCTTCGCGGATTGCGAAGCGGAGACCTTCTTCCATCGCAACTGGCTGGATGAGAGTCACAGTCATTGCGGTGTTATCGCCAGGCATAACCATTTCGGTGCCTGATGGGAGCGTTACAACACCAGTTACGTCAGTTGTACGGAAGTAGAACTGAGGACGGTAGTTGTTGAAGAACGGAGTGTGACGTCCGCCTTCATCCTTAGAAAGGATGTAAGCAGAAGCTTCGAAGTCGGTATGTGGAGTTACGGAACCAGGCTTGCAAACAACCTGACCGCGCTCAACATCTTCACGCTTCAAACCACGGAGAAGTAGACCAACGTTTTCGCCAGCTTGTCCTTCATCGAGGAGCTTGCGGAACATTTCAACGCCGGTGATAACTGACTTCTGTGAGTCTGGACGGATACCAACGATTTCAACTTCTTCGTTAACTTTTACGATACCGCGCTCGATACGACCAGTAACAACTGTTCCACGACCTGTGATCGTGAAGACGTCTTCAACTGGCATCAAGAATGGCTTATCAACTTCACGAGTTGGCTGTGGGATGAATTCATCAACAGCGCTCATGAGTTCCATAATCTTCTCGCCCCATGCAGCATCTCCTTCGAGAGCCTTAAGAGCTGAGATGCGGACGATTGGGGTGTCCTTACCTGGGAATTCATATTTGGTGAGAAGGTCGCGAACTTCTTCCTCTACGAGAGCAAGAATTTCTTCGTCATCGACCATGTCTGACTTATTGAGAGCGACAACGATGGAAGGAACGCCAACTTGGCGAGCAAGGAGAACGTGCTCCTTGGTCTGTGGCATTGGTCCGTCAGTTGCAGCAACAACGAGGATTGCGCCGTCCATCTGAGCTGCACCAGTAATCATGTTCTTGATGTAGTCAGCGTGGCCAGGGCAGTCAACGTGCGCATAGTGACGCTTCTCTGTCTGGTATTCGATGTGAGCGATCGAGATGGTAATACCGCGAGCTCGCTCTTCTGGCGCCTTATCGATCTGATCGAATGCGCTTACCTCATTGAGGTTTGGGTATTTGTCGTGAAGCACCTTGGAAATCGCAGCAGTAAGAGTGGTCTTACCGTGGTCGATGTGACCAATGGTGCCAATGTTTG
>VFFD01000030.1 GCA_018882745.1 Candidatus Nanopelagicaceae bacterium | reverse complement strand
GCTATAACTAGTGCTTTCTGGGAGCCTCGAACTACAGCTCGAACCAGCGGAATTAGCTCATCTACCGTGACGGGGATGGTGTTCTCTTCGCCGAGGAAATTGTTGCCAGCGCTATCGCCGACGAGAAGGACAGGAACGCCAGCTTCATCAAAGACAGAAGCGGTGACTGCGTCGTAAGAAGTGAGCATCGACCATTTCTTGCCAGCCTTCTTCCAGGCAGCAAGATCTGCGATAGTAAAGCGAGCCATTTCTTCCTTTCCTCGAAGCCAGTAGCTGGTCCCCGGGATGTGTGGCGCGAGTCTATCGGTACTCTTGAACTGTGCCTACAGACGCATTGACCACCTTGCGAATCGCCATGGCCCAGGTCAATCCTGTGGTTGGCGATATCGAAGGTAATGCTGCGCTGATTAAAGAGGCGGTCGCTGAATCCTTGAAGAGCGAAGTAGATGTGGTTCTCTTCCCCGAGATGGTTCTTACGGGCTATCCCGTAGAAGATCTGGCGCTACGTCCTGCCTTCCGCAAAGCTTCCATCGATCGAGTCCAACTTCTTGCGAAGGAACTCAAAGATCTTGGCGCGGGTGAAGTACTCGTAGTTGTCGGCTATCTCGATGAAAAAGATAAGCCCCACAACGCTGTGGCCTTGATTCATGGTGGAGAGATCAGAGCGAAATACATCAAGCATCACCTGCCTAACTATGGCGTCTTTGATGAATTCCGAAATTTCGGACAAGGCAAGGGAACTTTGGTTGCTCGCCATCGCGGAGTTGATATCGCTGTTGTCATTTGTGAGGACATCTGGCAGGACCAGGGCCCGGTAGCGGAGCTAGCAAAACGAACTCCAGGAATAGTTCTAGTCCCTAATGGCAGCCCTTATGAGCGCAATAAGGATGATGTTCGGCTAGCTCTGGTTCAACGTCGAGTTGTTCAAATTGGCGCTCCCATGATTTACGTCAACATGACCGGCGCTCAAGATGACTTAGTCTTTGATGGCGATTCACTTGCCGTCGGAAGTGATCAGAAATTGCTAGCTCGTTCTGTGCAATTCAAGAGCGCCCTGGATATCGTCGATGTTCCCGTAGCCATGAAGAGTTCGCAGCCTGATGTCTTCATCAGCGAAAGTGCCCCATCAAATAGGGTTTCCAACCCTTCTGAGATTGCACCTCGATTAAGTGATGAAGAAGAAGTCTGGTCGGCGCTGGTGATGGGACTCGGAGATTACATCCGCAAAAATGGCTTTAAGAGCGTCGCACTTGGATTATCTGGCGGAATTGATTCAGCTCTTGTTGCGACTCTTGCCGTTGATGCTGTTGGAAAAGAAAATGTCTATGGAGTCTCCTTGCCAAGTAAGTACTCCTCGGAGCATTCGTTGAGCGATGCCAAAGAACTCGCAAGAAATTTAGGAATTGACTATCGCGTCATTGAAATCGAACCTGTCGTCCAGAGTTTTATCGCAGCCACAAGATTGGCAGGCGTGGCCGAGGAAAATGTCCAAGCTCGGGTTCGCGGAACTTTGTTGATGGGGATATCGAATCAAGAGGGCCATCTCATTCTTGCTACGGGTAATAAGTCCGAGTTAGCCGTGGGGTACTCAACCCTTTATGGCGATGCGGTCGGAGGATTTGCACCCATCAAAGATATTTTCAAAGTCGATGTCTGGCGCTTGGCGAAATGGCGAAATGACTTAGCCAAATCTCGCGGGGAAGTCGCGCCGATTCCCGATAGCTCCATAACTAAGGAGCCGAGCGCCGAGCTACGCCCCGGTCAAAAGGACACAGATTCCTTGCCTGACTACCAACTCTTGGATCGATTACTCGACATCTACGTTGAGAAAAACGGCGATGCTGCTGAAATCATCAAAGCGGGTTTCGAAAAGTCACTCGTAGATCGCGTGATCACGATGGTGGATCGCGCCGAATACAAGCGCCGCCAGTATCCACCTGGGACAAAAGTTTCTTCGATTGCGTTTGGAAAAGACCGACGCCTCCCTATGACCTCACGATGGAAAGAGCGCTAGAGGCTTTAATCTGCAAGTAATTCGCAATTAGCGTATTTCTCGAGATTTATTAAAATTCTCCCTATGACCTCGATGCGCTTCTGGTATTTCACTCAACGTCGCGTAATCGATTTTGGCCGCGCTAATTCATGCGGCTGCTGTAAGTAATCTCGCTGAAGTTTCTTTTCAGCATAAGTCTTTCCCCTGTTACGCGTTTTGCTCTTAAGTCAATTACTAAATTTCGATAACCACAGAAGGAGTTAGTTGTGAAGGTTTACAAGAACATCACGGAAGTTTTTGGAAACACCCCTCTTGTCCAGCTCAATCGCATCACCGATGGCGCAAAGGCTCAGGTCTTTGCAAAGTTAGAATTTTATAACCCCACCAGCACCGTCAAGGATCGCATCGGAATTGCAATGGTTGATGCCGCTGAAAAGAGCGGTCAGCTCAAGCCGGGCGGCACAATCGTGGAAGCCACTTCTGGAAATACCGGTATCGCACTTGCCATGGTGGGCGCTGCTCGTGGCTACAAGACGATTCTGACGATGCCTGAATCAATGTCGAAGGAGCGTCGTGCTCTGCTACGTGCGTTTGGCGCTGAATTGGTTCTCACTCCGGCGACTGAAGGCATGAAAGGCGCCGTTGCAAAGGCGGAGGAATTAGGCGCAAATGGCGCTGTCCTTGTCCGCCAATTTGAAAATGAAGCCAACCCAGAGATTCACCGTAAGACAACGGCTGAGGAAATTTGGCGCGATACCGATGGCAAAGTTGATGCCGTTGTGGCTGGTATCGGAACCGGCGGAACAATTACTGGCATTGGCCAAGTATTGAAATCTCGCAACGCAGATATCAAGATTTTCGCCGTCGAACCTGCCGCATCTCCAATTCTCAATGGTGGAAAACCTGGCGGGCACCCGATTCAAGGAATCGGACCAAACTTCATTCCACCAATTTTGGATCGCAGTGTTTATGACGAAGTTATCGATGTGACTGCAGATGATGCCGTGAAGTATGCGCGTCGAGCTGCAGCTGAAGAAGGAATTCTGGCGGGAATCTCATCGGGCGCTGCGCTCTGGGCCGCTGCACAAGTTGCACAAAGAAGTGAATTTGATGGCAAGAACATCGTGGTAATCATCCCTTCTTTTGGCGAAAGATATCTCTCAACGATTCTTTACCAAGATTTGATGGATGCTTAAGTGTTCTCGCGCATCATTGAGGACATCGACACCGCGTTGCAGCGCGATCCCGCGGCTCGCAGTCGACTTGAAGTCGCGTTGACTTATCCAGGCGTTCATGCGATCTGGGGTCATCGCTTCGCTCACATTTTGTGGCGAAGTCGCTTGAAGTTGTTAGCGCGTCTTTATGCGAACTGGGTTCGTACTGCAACCGGTGTCGAGATCCATCCTGGCGCAAGAATTGGTCGACGATTCTTTATCGACCATGGAATGGGAGTTGTTATCGGCGAAACAACCGTGATTGGTGACGATGTCATGATTTATCACGATGTGACGTTAGGTGCCCGTACTTTTGAGAATGGGAAAAGGCACCCAACTATCGGCGATAGCGTGATCATTGGTGCTGGTGCGAGAGTTCTGGGAAATGTCTCCGTGGGCACAGGGGCTCGCATCAGCGCCAATACTGTGGTGACGCGTGATGTGCCAGCGCGCACCGATGTTGATGCATCAGAACAGTTCATGATTTAAGCTTCCAGTCTTAAGTTTTCGTAACATTGCCGTAACCAACACGAGGCAAACTCTCCTCCATGAATTCCCCATCCTCAGGCACTGCCGATGTTGCAAAGCAACAAGAGTTTGTTCTTCGCACTCTTGAAGAGCGCGATATCCGCTTTATCAGACTCTGGTTCACCGACGTTCTTGGCTTTCTAAAATCCGTTGCAATTGCGCCTCCGGAACTAGAAAATGCATTTGCTGAAGGAATTGGATTTGATGGTTCAGCGATTGAGGGATTCGCGCGCGGAACTGAATCAGATATGTTGGTAAAACCAGATCCCTCAACTTTTTCTATTCTGCCTTGGCGCACTGAAAAGCCCGGCGCCGCTCGCATCTTCTGCGACATAAGCCTGCCCGATGGAACTCCATCACCTGTTGATCCACGTAACGTTTTGAAGCGGACACTCGATAAGGCTGCAAAACTTGGCTTTACTTGTTACACACATCCTGAAATTGAATTTTTCTTATTTAAAGAAGCACCTGTTGCTGGAGTGAAGCCAACCCCAGTTGATTCAGGCGGATACTTCGACCATACCCCAACAGCAGTCGGTCACGACTTCCGTCGACAAGCAATTACATTGCTTGAGGCGATGGGGGTATCAGTTGAGTTTAGCCATCACGAAGGCGCACCTGGCCAACAAGAGATTGATTTGCGTTATGCCGATGCTTTAAGCACTGCAGATAACATCATGACTTTCCGTCACATTATTAAGGAAGTTGCTTTGGATCAAGGTTTCCATGCCTCCTTTATGCCAAAGCCATTTACTGAGCATCCTGGTTCTGGAATGCATACCCACTTCTCTCTATTCCAGGGTGAAAAGAATGCTTTCTATGAAGAAGGTAAAGAGGAACAACTTTCCAGCGTTGGTCGTTCATTTATTGCAGGAATCATCAAGCACGCGCCAGAATTTATTGCTGTCACTAATCAATGGGTGAATTCATATAAGAGACTCCACGGTGGGGGAGAAGCTCCCGCAAAGATCTCGTGGGGTAAAGAGAATCGTGATGCGATGATTCGAATCCCGATGTACAAGCCTAAGAAAGAGAACTCCACTCGCATTGAATTTAGAGCTCCAGATTCAGCATGTAATCCTTATCTGGCATTTGCGGTCACGATCGCTGCGGGCCTTAAGGGCGTTGAGGAAAATTACACTTTAGCTAAGGTGACCGAACCAGCATCGCTCCCTGCAAATCTGAATGAAGCCATCAGTGCAATGGAGAAGAGCGAGTTAGTTCGTGAGACTCTCGGCGAGCATGTCTTCGAATACTTCCTTCGCAATAAGCGCGCTGAGTGGCAGGAATACCGCAAGCAAGTCACCGCCTACGAGCTTGATCGCTATTTGCCAGTGCTCTAAGTCGCCCGATAACCTTCACCTATGTTCCGCAGCGAATTACTCACACTCACCGCTCTACTTGGAGCGCTCCTTCTTCGCTGCCGTGGCGAGGCCAATTAACCGGTCTCCTCGCCGCGGGGTTTGACCGCACCGGTTAAAAAACGGTCGCCAAATCCAATTAATGAAGGAGTTAAGAAAAGTGAATTTTCCTCAACAACAAAGTTCAGGGATGCCGAAGCATCGTTATTCATCATTTGTACCTGTTGTTTTAAATGATCGCACCTGGCCCACTAAGCAGATGACTAAAGCCCCCCAATGGTGCTCTGTTGATCTGCGCGATGGAAACCAAGCGCTCATAGATCCAATGGATGTGCCACGCAAACTTGCGATGTTTAATCTCTTAGTCAAAATGGGTTACAAGGAGATTGAGGTTGGATTTCCTAGCGCCAGCCAGACTGACTTTGATTTTGTCCGCAAGATTATCGACGATGGCTTAATCCCAGATGATGTGACGATTCAAGTATTGACACAAGCGCGAGAGAACTTGATTCGTCGCACCTATGAATCACTTGTAGGTGCAAAGCAAGCAGTCGTACACCTTTACAACTCAACCTCAACCCTGCAACGTCGCGTGGTCTTTGGTTTGGATAAAGAGGGCATTAAGAAGATCGCAGTTGATGGCGCGAAGCTTTGCAAGGAGTTGGTTTCTACGATCCCAGGCACCAAGATCTCGTTTGAGTATTCACCTGAGTCTTACACGGGCACCGAGCTTGATTTTGCCCTTGAGGTGTGTAATGCAGTCAATGATGTCTGGCAGCCGAGCCCTGAATGGAAAACCATCATCAACCTTCCTGCGACGGTGGAGATGGCAACGCCAAATGTTTATGCAGATTCCATCGAGTGGATGCATCGCAATTTGAAGTATCGCGAAGGCATCGTTCTCAGCCTTCATCCCCATAACGATCGTGGAACGGGAGTTGCAGCGGCAGAACTTGGATATCTCGCTGGCGCAGATCGCATCGAAGGAACGCTCTTTGGAAATGGCGAGCGAACTGGAAATGTCTGCTTAGTAACGCTCGGACTTAATCTATTAAGCCATGGAATTGATCCGATGATTGATTTCAGTGATATCCCAGAGATCCGTCGCACGGTGGAATACGCAAACCAACTCCGCGTCCCAGAACGTCACCCATATGGTGGTGACTTGGTTTTCACGGCCTTTAGCGGTTCACATCAAGATGCGATCAAGAAGGGCTTCGAGCATTTAGAGAAAGATGCGAAGGCTGCCGGAAAAGAAGTGGATGATTTCACCTGGGCAGTTCCATATCTTCCAATCGACCCTAAAGATATTGGACGCTCCTACGAAGCTGTTATCCGAGTTAACTCGCAATCGGGTAAGGGCGGCGTTGCTTACATCATGAAGACTGAGCATCAACTCGATCTACCGCGCAGATTGCAGATTGAATTTAGCCAAGTAATTCAATCTCATACTGATGATCAAGGTGGGGAAGTATTTCCAGAACAGATGTGGAAGATCTTTGTCGATGAGTATTTACCCGCTGAAGAAAATCAATGGGGAAGATTTAGATTTGCAGGACTTACTCAAACTAGCACTCAAGATAAAGGCGTTGAGTTAAGCGTTGATCTACTTGATGCCAAGCAGCCCATCACTTTAAGGGGCCAAGGTAATGGCCCGATTTCTGCTTTTTGTCGCGTGATGCAAGCGCATGGAATAGATGTTCAAGTAGCTGACTATTACGAACATGCCATGAGCGCCGGCGGCGATGCAAACGCAGCAGCGTATCTAGAGTGCACGATTAATGGCGGTACGTTCTGGGGCGTCGGAATCGACCCTTCCACCACGACAGCATCACTGAAAGCGGTGATTTCAGCGGTCAATCGCGCACTTCGGTAGTTTCCTTGACTACCGTGTGCCCGTGGCTCTGTATCGCGATAACGCTGTTGTCATCCGCACCCAGAAGCTTGGGGAAGCAGATCGCATCGTTACACTCTTTAGTCGAGAGCATGGTCGGATTCGGGCAGTTGCAAAAGGCGTCCGCCGAACCAAATCAAAGTTTGGTGCGCGACTAGAGCCAGGTAGTTATGTTGATATCCAGCTTTATACGGGCAAGACTTTCGATGTTGTAACTCAAGTAGAGAGCATTGAAAACTTTGGCGATGCGCTCTCAAGTGATTACCAAAAGTGGACGATTGCATCGGCGATTTTGGAAGCGGCTGAGCGGTTTACAAATAACGAAGGTGAACCAGCACTCCAACAGTTTCTACTTTTAACTGGCGCTCTCAAGGCGCTAGCGTATGAATCCCATGATCCCTCTCTGATTCTTGATGCATACTTGTTACGTTCGCTCTCGATTGCAGGCTATGCGCCTTCTATGACAATCTGCTCACGCTGTGAAGCTCCTGGGCCGCATAAGTATTTCTCTTTAGTTGGCGGTGGTTCGGTCTGCATCAATTGCAAACCATCAGCCTCCGCAACCCCATCTGTAGAGACTCTGAAATTGATGTCTGATTTATTGACTGGGGATTGGGCAAGTGCTGATCTGAGCGAAGTACGAAATCGGCGCGAAGCTTCAGGGCTCGTTGCCGCATATTTGCAATGGCATCTTGAGAGAGGTTTGCGTTCATTGCCAATGGTTGAAAGAGTTAGTTCGTGAAACCACCCAAGATTCCGCGCGACAAAATTCCACACCATGTTGCCCTTGTGATGGATGGCAATGGTCGCTGGGCAAAGAAACGTGGCTTGCCGCGCACTAAGGGCCATGAACAAGGCGAGAAGTCACTCTTCGATGTGGTGGAAGGCGCTATTCAAATTGGCGTAAAAGAGCTCTCCGCATATGCCTTTTCTACTGAAAACTGGCGAAGATCTCCTGACGAAGTTAAGTTCTTGATGGGCTTTAATCGCGAAGTCATCCGACGCAGACGTGACGAAATGAATCGAATGGGGGTTCGTATTCGCTGGGTAGGACGTCCGCAAAGACTATGGAAATCTGTGATTGAAGAGCTCGAGATTGCAGAAGAGATGACTGCGAAGAACAAAGTGCTTACGTTGAACATGTGCGTCAATTATGGAGGGCGAGCTGAAATTGCAGATGCTGCACAAGCACTCGCGAAAGATGTTTTGCGAAAGAGAGTTAAGCCCGAAAATATCAATGAGAGAGTATTCGCAAAGTATCTTGATGAGCCAAAGATGAGCGACGTTGATTTATTCTTGCGATCTTCTGGTGAACAGCGAACTTCTAATTTTTTGATCTGGCAGTCAGCATATGCTGAGATGGTCTTTATGGATGTACTCTGGCCAGATGTAACGCGCAAGACCCTCTGGGAGGCAATTGAGATTTACGCCGAACGAGACCGACGATTTGGAAAGGCATAGTCATGGCAAAGACAGAAGCAGAATTTTGGTTTGATCCTGTATGTCCATGGGCTTGGATGACCTCGCGATGGATTCTCGAAGTAGAGAAAGTCCGCGATATCTCGGTGAAGTGGAACTTGTTTTCGTTAGCGCATCTCAATCGCGAAAAAGAACTCCCTGAGGAGTACAAGAGTCGGCTCATTCGTTCCTGGCAGAGCACTCGAGTCATCGCCGCCGCCCAGAAAGAAAAGGGTTCTGACGTTACTTTGCCCCTTTACACCGCAATTTCTTCTCGGATTCATCTCCAGAAGATGGAAGTTGGGGCGCCACTTTTTGAAGAAGCATTGAGTGAAGTGGGATTGAATCCTGCGCTAGCTGCAGCAATGAATGACGAGAGCCTAAATCCCGTGGTTATTGAGAGTCACGAGCGCGGAATTGCATTGGTAGGAAATGATGTTGGAACACCAATTATCTCTGTTGGTGGTGCAGCATTTTTCGGACCGGTAATTTCACCTGCACCTAAAGGTGAAGAAGCTGGAAAGTTGTGGGATGGCGTAGTTGGAGTTGCAAGCTATCCGGGATTTTTTGAAATTAAAAGAAGTCGCACCGTTGGACCAATCTTTGATTAGATAGTTCCATGCTCAAGGTTGTTGGAGATCGACTCACTTATGAGTTAAGCGCGCTGGAAAAAGTAGGAGCCTTGGCAAGCTCACCTTCTGCTGATATTGCGAATCTGAATTCCGTCACTCGTGAAGAGAATCCTTGGAGCACAAGAGTACTGCGAGGAATTCGTGCACCGGGTACTGGATTTCCTTATGTAATCATGTTGGGCACGATGTGGCATAGAAAGGGAAGAGATTTCTGTGTGGTCTATAAGAAGAGACCAGTGCTAATTTTGGAATTCAAGAATGAAAAGTTTAAACGATGGGTAATCCCTGCGGCGCCCGAAAATGAAAACTTGCTCGCGAAAATAAAACTAAACAGCTAGCACTTAGGGCAAATTCCAAAAATCTCTGCGGTATGTCCGACTTCGCGAAATCCGTGTTCTTCAGCCATGGCTTTGGTCCAACGCTCGATAGCGCTACCTTCAATTTCGACAGTGGATCCGCACTGTTTGCAGACTAAATGATGATGATGGCTATCTCCGCAGAGTCGATAGATGGCTTCACCATCTTCCCTTCGCAATTGATCAACGATCTTGTCACTGACAAGAGATTGAAGTGAACGATACACAGTAGTGAGGCCGATAGATTCGCCATTTCGTTGCAGTAATTGATAGAGCTCTTGAGCGCTCGCAAATCCACCAACGCGCTCAAGAATTCCAATTACTTTCACTTCAGATTTATTCATGAAATCAATCTTTGTGGTCGTGATCTTCCTCGTGACCATGCTCATCGCCATGCTCATCGCCATGCTCATCGCCATGCTTCTGTTCAATTCCCGCTTCGTCATGAGAGTGGACGTGAACAGAGTGGAGTTGGCTCACAAGCGCCCACATGATGGCGACACCTGCGATAGTTGATACCAAAGTCCACCTAGAAGCGTGCCGTGCATGCGCCTCCGGGAGAATGTGACTTGTCGCAAGATAAATGAGAATTCCCGAGAAGGCCGCCAAGTACAAGGCGGTGAAATCTTCGCTCAATGCAAGACTCGAGCCAATCACCGCACCGCTAATGCGAGCAACTGAATCAACTCCCAACAACCAGATACCTTTGCGAGTCCACTTACCGCTCTTTACAAGGAGGGAGACAGTATTGAGACCATCGCTAAATGCGTGAACGAGTAGCGCGACAAAGACTGCAATCCCCAATTTGTCATCGATAGAGAATGCAACGCCGAGTGCTAAACCATCAAGAAAAACATGTCCGCCCATCGCAAGCGCGCCAAGGCCACCCGCAACGTTTGCCGAGTGTTTATGGTCATGACCGTAATCTGATTCAGCGGGCTCATGGGAACCAAAGAAACGCTCGTAGATATGTAGAAGTAGAAATCCTGCGACCAGCGCAACGGAGACTGCTGGAGCTCCGAGGAACTCAGAGTTAGACATTTCGAAAACTTCTGGCAGAAGGTCAAATGCGACGAGTCCCAAGAGGAGTCCGGCTGCAAGGCCGAGAACGAGGTGTAGGCGATCTTTGGCGCGGAGCGCGAGAAATCCACCTGCGGCTGTGGCTACAGCTGTGGCTGCAGCAAGGAGTATGGCTAGGTTCATGGCGGCAAAGTATCAGAAATGAAAATGATTTTCATTTTCGCAGAAGAGCCAATTATGAGCGTGTCGCAGGGGTAAAATTCGGGTTCTGCGCCCAGTACTTGCCTAAGAACTGCGACCGGTGCGCACCGCCGACAGCCAGCCGGATGGAGACCACCATGGCCAATGATCGTCTTGAAACTATTGTCAGCCTCGCCAAGCGACGCGGTTTTGTTTACCCCTCTTCTGAAATTTACGGTGGATTGCGCGCATCATGGGATTACGGCCCACTCGGCGTAGAGCTCAAGAACAATGTAAAGCGCCAATGGTGGAAATCCATGGTGATGGGTCGTGAAGATGTTGTTGGACTTGATTCATGTGTGATCTTGGCGCGCGAAGTTTGGGAAGCCTCAGGACACGTTGAAACTTTTACCGATCCACTTACGGAGTGCACCGAATGTCATAAGCGATATCGCGCTGATCATCTTGAAGATGCTTTTGAAGCAAAACATGGTCGTAAAGCGACATCACTAGAAGAAGTGAACTGTCCACATTGTGGCAATAAAGGAAAGTTCACGACACCTAAACAGTTTTCTGGACTACTAAAAACTTATCTTGGACCAGTAGAGGATGAATCTGGTCTGGCCTACATGAGACCTGAAACAGCGCAAGGCATTTTTATCAACTTCGATAATGTCGCGACCACAGCTCGCAAAAAACCACCTTTTGGAATTGGCCAAATTGGAAAATCCTTCCGTAATGAAATTACCCCCGGAAACTTCATTTTCCGCACTCGCGAGTTTGAACAGATGGAGATGGAGTTCTTTGTTGTTCCAGGAACTGATGAAGAGTGGCACCAAACATGGATTGATACTCGCCTGGCTTGGTATATCGATCTAGGGATTAACCCAGATCGTCTACGTCTCTTCGAACATCCAAAAGAAAAGTTGTCACACTATTCAAAACGGACTGTGGATATTGAATACAAATTCGAATTTACCGGTACCGAATGGGGCGAGCTTGAAGGCATTGCGAATCGAACCAATTTTGATTTGAAGGCGCACTCTGAAAAATCAGGCAAGGACCTCTCGTGGTTCGACCAGGAGAGCAATGAGCGCTGGTTCCCTTACGTTATTGAGCCTGCAGCTGGCGTAGATCGCTGCGCGCTGACCTTCTTGATGGATGCGTATACCGAGGATGAAGCGCCTAATTCCAAGGGCGAAATGGAGAAGCGCACTGTGCTCCGCCTCGATTATCGCTTGGCGCCTGTAAAAGTCGCAGTGCTTCCACTCTCACGCAACGCGGACCTTTCACCCAAGGCGCGCGATCTTGCAACGCAACTTCGTAAGAACTGGAATGTGGACTTTGATGATGCCGGTGCAATCGGTCGTCGTTATCGCCGACAGGATGAAATCGGAACTCCTTATTGCATCACCGTCGATTTCGATTCGCTCAACGATAACGCGGTCACGATTCGGGAACGAGATACGATGAAACAGGAACGAATCAGCATTGATCAGGTGGAGTCATGGTTAGCGCCACGACTGCTGGGCTGCTAAATACTAAACCGCTTCATCTTCCGATTCGCGATGGCGGTTTAGATCTCACAGTTCCTGTTGTATTAGCTCCGATGGCGGGCATCACAAATTCTGCATTTCGATTGTTATGCCGAGAACAAGGTGCTGGTTTATTCGTCTCTGAAATGGTTACTGCGCGAGCACTGACAGAACGTAATGAAGAGACCATGCGCATGATTGTTCCTGGCGAAGGGGAGACTCCACGATCGGTTCAACTCTATGCAACTGATCCAGTTGATCTGGGTCGCGCAGTTGAGATGTTAGGTAAAGAAGATTTAGCAGATCATATTGATTTAAATTTTGGTTGCCCAGTTCCCAAGGTAACGCGCAAAGGTGGAGGCTCAGCGCTTCCCTATAAGCGCCGGTTATTTGCATCGCTGGTGGAAGCTGCAGTCACCACTGCAAAGAAATATCAGATTCCAGTCACGGTAAAAATGCGGGTAGGAATCGATAGCGAGCATGAGACATATCTAGATGCGGGAAAAATCGCTGCTGATTTAGGCGTTGCGTGGGTTGCGCTGCATGCCAGAACTGCGGCTCAGTTTTATGAAGGAAAATCTGATTGGTCGAAAATCAAGAATTTAGTTGAACACCTTGCTCCTACTGGAGTTCCCGTGCTGGGAAATGGAGATATCTGGTCGGGAAATGATGGGGTAAGGATGATGACTGAAACCGGGTGCGCAGGCGTCGTTGTCGGACGCGGATGCCTAGGAAGGCCCTGGTTATTTGCAGATTTGGTGCGAGCTTTTAATGGTGAAGGTGAGCGCCCTCTACCTCGATTATTCGAAGTTCGTGAGGTGATGTGGCGCCATGCGCAGCTCCTCGTTGAGTATTTCCAAGATGAACATCGGGCATGTAGAGATTTAAGAAAACATATGGCGTGGTATCTCAAGGGATTTAGAGTCGAAGGTGGTCTGCGCTCGAAGTTTGGCATGGTTTCATCGCTGCATGAGTTACGTGAACTTCTGGATCAACTTGTCGATCAACCATATCCAGAGGCAATTGGCGATGCGCCGCGTGGACGCACCAGCCACGGCCGAGCAGTCACACTTCCACAAGGTTGGCTTGATGATCCTGAAGAGTTAGTCAGCGTTGACGGTAGCGATTCCGGATCCGGCGGCTAATGTTTCTTATTAAATTTCTCTGGAAATTTGTTACTTTCCTTCTTCTCGTTGCCTTAGTCATTCCTACCTGGGCTCTTGCCAAAACTTGGTATGCAGCAAATAACGAAACAATTCGCAAAGCTGATGCGATAGTCGTGATGGGCGCTGCGCAATTAGATGGCAGACCTGGCGAAGTATTGAAAGCTCGGTTAAAAGAGACGGCTAGAATTTATGAAAACAATTTTGCTCCTAAGATTTTCACATTAGGCGCTGGCGCTCCAGGAGATAGATTTACTGAGGCAGGGGCGGGGCGATCCTGGTTGATTTCCAACGGAGTTCCGCGTGGGGCAATAACAGCGATTCCTAAGGGTCGGGACACGTTTCAAAGTATCGAAGCGCTCACTAAAGGTGTAAAGAAGCTCGACATCAAAGACATAATTATCGTGACTGATCCTTATCACTGTCTGCGTTCGATGACGATGGCAAATGATCAAGGATTTATTGCAACCTGTTCGCCCACAAGAGTCGGAATTGCCAGTTTAGAGAAGGTAGGTTTTCGATACTTGATACGTGAAGCTGGGGCGTATTTGGCTTATGTAACGCTTGGTCGGCGTGGCATTCATATCAGCGACCACGTAGCCTAAGAACACTATGGTTCTCAAAGCGGCGCATGAAAGTCACGCTTACTCCAGCGCTGATCGCGAACGTTTCCTTGATGAACCAGCAAAACGCAAAGGCCGCACGGAGTTTGCCCGAGATCGTGCTCGAATAATTCATTCATTTGCGCTCCGCCGATTGGCAGCTAAAACACAAGTTGCAGTTCCTTGGGCAAGTGATTTTCCACGAACTCGACTCTCACACTCGCTTGAGTGCGCACAAGTGGGACGTGAATTAGGAGCAGCTCTGGGAGCCGATCCTGATCTCATGGAGAGCGCATGTTTAGCTCATGATCTTGGACACCCACCTTTTGGACATAACGGCGAGGAAGCGCTGGCAAAATTTGCTGAAAGTATTGGCGGCTTCGAAGGTAATGCCCAGAGTTTTAGATTACTAACGAGAATCGAAGCAAAGACTGTTGATAGCGAAGGGCTATCAGTTGGATTAAATCTGACACGAGCAACTTTGGATGCAGCTACTAAATATCCATGGAGTTCACTTGAAAATCCAAAGAAGTATGGTGTTTACGAAGATGACCAAGAGATTTTCAACTGGGTTCGTGAAGGTGCGCCATTGGAAAAGACGTGTATGGAAGCGCAAATCATGGATTGGTCTGATGATGTTGCCTACTCTGTCCATGACTTAGAAGATGCACTCGTAACCGGCCAGATTGATATTGCGCATTTGCGCCGAGATCTACCACAGCTGCATGCCACTGCAGTTCAGGATTACTTAAGTGATATGAGTGAGAAAGAAGCTGAGGAAGCAATTAGCTCGCTGATGAATCTTTCATGCTGGCCCAA
This sequence comes from Candidatus Nanopelagicaceae bacterium, assembly GCA_018882745.1. Classification (GTDB taxonomy): domain Bacteria; phylum Actinomycetota; class Actinomycetes; order Nanopelagicales; family Nanopelagicaceae; genus MAG-120802. The sequence continues at coordinate 1,735 of VFFD01000030.1, read as the reverse complement.
GGAGTTTGATAGAAGTCATCGCCACTTAGCGCGTTTGAAGGATTTGACGAGTCAACTTATCGGACGCTTTGCCCTTGCAGCTGAACAAGAAACCCGAGAACACTTCGGCGACGGCGATTTGACCCGTTATGCAGCGAACCTACTTGTACCTCGTGCACAGAGAGTTGAAGTAGCGCTCCTGAAGTCGATGGCGGGCTACTACATTATTCGCGCTGAAAAGTCTCAAGAGCGCTATGCAAAACAGCAGGAAGTCATCATTGATCTTGTGGAAGCAGTCCGCGAAAGTGCGCCAGAAACACTCGAGAGTTTCTTCCTCCAGGAGTGGCAGCGCGCCAGCACAGAGGAAGAGAAGATGCGCGTCGTTATTGATCAAGTTTCATCGCTTACCGATGTAGGCGCCTATGCGCTACACCAACAACTGTTGGGGAAGTAGAGACTAGGATTCCAACTATGTCAGGTCGAATTCGCGATGTAGATGTCACATACGTCCGCGACCATTCACCTATTGATGAAGTAGTTGGTGAATATGTTCAACTCAAAGGCGCTGGTGGGGGACAGAAGAAAGGGCTCTGTCCTTTTCATGATGAGAAAACTCCTTCCTTCCATGTAACTCCGAGCCGTGGATATTTCCATTGCTTTGGTTGCCAGACTGGCGGGGATGTCATTGCTTTTGTAATGAAGATGGATCATCTAACTTTCACAGAAACTATCGAGAGACTTGCAGAACGAATTGGTTATCAACTTACCTATGAACAGGGCAGCGGTGGAGCAAAGGCTCCTGCTGGTCAACGTTCTCGATTGATAGCGGCACATGTTTCCGCTGTGACTTTCTACCAAGAACAACTCCAACTTCCTCAAGCGGCACATGGCCGAGAGCTCTTGATGAAACGCGGTTTTGATAAAGCAGCATGTGATTCTTTTGAAGTGGGCTATGCGCCTGATCAATGGGATTCGCTAACGAAGTATCTACGCGGCCAAGGTTTCACAATCGAAGAGTTGATGTTGGCGGGATTAACAAAAGAAGGACAGAAAGGCCCTATCGATCGTTTCCGCAATCGCTTAATGTGGCCGATTCGGGATATCTCGGGCGATGTCGTGGGATTTGGTGCGCGAAAACTCGCGAGCGATGACGAGGATCAAGGACCGAAATATCTCAACACTCCTGAGACTCCGATTTACAAGAAAAGCCAAGTTCTGTACGGCTTAGATCGAGCGAAGAAAGAGATCGCAAAGAAGCGCCAGGCTGTCATAGTTGAGGGATACACGGATGTGATGGCAGCTCACTTAGCTGGAATTACCACTGCAGTCGCAACGTGCGGAACTGCATTCGGTGATGAGCATATTCGTATTTTGCGGCGTCTCTTGATGGATGACGATGCATTTAGAGGTGAAGTTATCTTTACCTTTGATGGCGATGCAGCCGGTCAAAAAGCTGCGCTTCGTGCATTTAGTGATGACCAGAAATTTGTCACGCAAACCTTTGTCGCTGTCGAGCCAAGTGGCATGGACCCTTGTGAACTGCGACAGCACCAAGGAGACGCTGCCGTGCGTGATTTGATTGCTCGAAGAGTTCCGCTCTTTGAATTTGCAATTAAGAGCTCGATTAAACAATTTGATTTAACTAACGCTGATGGCAGAGTCTCTGCTCTTAATGCTGCTGCGCCACTAATAGGAAAGATTCGTGACACATCACTTCGCCCTGAATATGCCCGCAGCCTTGCTGGATGGCTAGGCA
>VFFD01000029.1 GCA_018882745.1 Candidatus Nanopelagicaceae bacterium | reverse complement strand
TGTCAGTTCTGCTCCTTGGTGCGGGAGCTGCAACTGTAGTGCCCCTCTTGCTCTTCAATGGCTCAACAACTCGATTGCCATTGAGCACTGTCGGACTACTTCAATACATCACTCCAACAATTATGTTCTTCATTGGAATTTTCATTAATAATGAGAACATCTCAACTACAAAGATTGCTGGCTTTGCCTTTATCTGGATTGCTCTTGCAGTCCTAAGTCGTGATCTCTATCGATCAAGCCGTTCGATCAACAATAGCAACGCATAGATTTTCCAGAGCGCTGCGAGCTGGACCAGTCGGAAGAGTTGAAAGTAAGGCTTTAGATTCATCAGCCAAGGTATGTAGATACTTCTTGGCATCTTTCAAAGCTTGATGCTGGCGAAGTTGTGGGATAACTCGCGCCACAGTCGCATCATCCATGGGCGCTGAAAGCAGTAATTTGAGCTCTTGATCTTCTGGGCGATCTGATTTCATGATTTGTAGCGTTACAAGAGTTGGAACGCCCTCTTTAAGATCTGTACCTGGAGTCTTTCCTGATTGCGATGAGTCACTTGCAATGTCGATGACATCATCAGCTAGTTGGAATGCGATTCCAATCTTCTCTCCAAACTTCGTAAGCGTTTCTACAATCGTCTTATCTGCGCCCGAAAGCAGCGCTCCAAAGCGCGCGCTTGTCGCAATCAATGAGCCAGTTTTATCTGCAACAACTTGTAAGTAATGCGCCAGCGCATCGCCGCCAACTTTGGGCCCTTGGGTCTCTTGGATCTGGCCAATAACGAGCCTTTCAAAGGTCTTTGCTTGGAGGCGGACCGCTTCTGGGCCTAAATCAGCTAATAAATCTGAGGCTTTTGAGAAGAGGTAGTCACCAGTAAGAATCGCGACGGTATTGCCCCAGCGATTATTTGCGCTCTCAACTCCGCGACGAAGTGGCGCTTCATCCATCACATCATCGTGATAGAGCGTTGCAACGTGGGTCAGTTCGCAGACAACTGCAGCCGCGATTACCTCTTTTGATTGGCCATTGCCAAAATGTGAAGAGATCAAAGTGATCAGCGGACGGAAACGCTTGCCACCGGCTTCAACTAAATGGCGTGAAGTCTCTACAACAAGCGGGTAATCACCTTGAATGTGTGAGCTAAGGAGGCTTTCAACTTCATCAAGTCCTTGCGAAAGTTGGCGCTCGAGATCCTTATCGAGGTTGGGGATACCGAGGCTCGACATTTAACTACCGAACAAAGGTGGCAAGGGATGCAATCGCATCCAAGATTGGAGTTGGGAATACTCCAAGAGCGATAGTTACTATCGCAGCAATCCAAATCGTCAGATTTGTGTAGAGCGAAGGAATGGTGACAGTGACCGTATCTTCTTCTGGATCGGTAAAGAACATCATCACAATCACGCGGATGTAGAAGAAGGCTGCGATTGCGCTGGAAAGAACGCCGGCCACAACAACCCCAATGTTGCCGCTGTCGTAAGCGGCTGTAAAGATTGTGAACTTACCGATGAACCCTGCGGTTAACGGTATTCCGGCAAATGAGAGCAAGAAGATTGAGAAGATCAGCGCGACTGATGGCGAACGCTTCGCTAAACCAACCCAACGATTGAGATCTGTAACTTCACCTGAAGAATCGCGAACGAGAGTTACGAGCGCAAATGCGCCGAGAGTTGTGAAGCCATAGCTGGCAAGGTAAAACAGTGAGGCTTTCAAACCTTCCTGGTTGAGAGCGAGAACTCCAGTCAGCAAGAAACCAGCGTGGGCTATTGAGGAATAGGCCAACATGCGCTTTACATCGCGCTGAGCAATCGCAATTACAGAGCCGACAATCATGGTGAGGATTGCCACCGCAGTAATGACTGGTTTCCAACTCCATTGCGCGCCGCTCAGTGCAACATAAAAGATACGAAGTGCTGCACCAAAAGCTGCAACCTTGGTGGCTGCTGCCATAAATGCAGTAACCGGAGTTGGCGCACCTTGATAGACATCGGGTGTCCATGCATGGAATGGCGCTGCTCCAACTTTGAAAAGAAGTCCAACGCTTAAGGAAATCATTCCGATGAGTAAGAAGGCATCATTTCCAGGGCCTGATGCAATTGCAGCGTGAATGCCGCTGAGTGAAACATCGCCGGCATATCCATAGAGGAATGCAGCTCCAAAGAGGAAGAACGCTGATGAATACGCACCGAGTAAGAAATACTTCAGTGCTGCTTCTTGTGAGAGCAATCTACGACGACGAGAAAGTCCAGCCATCAAATAAAGTGGAAGTGAGAGAACTTCAAGAGCTACAAAAAGTGTGATGAGATCATTTGCTGCAGGAAATAGCATCATGCCACCTACTGCAAAGAGAGTAAGTGGGTAGACCTCGGTTTGAATCTTTCCAACTTGGAGCGCTTTGCGCTCTTCTACTGAACCAGGAATAGCAGATGCTTGCGCAGCAAATGCATCCATATCAGCGATAAGTAAGAATGCGAAGAAAGCTAGAATCAAAATCGTTCCCTGCATAAAGAGAACTGGACCATCCACCACAACAGAATTAACTGCAGCGGTTGCGGTCGACGTTCCTCGTAAGCGCCAGACTTGAGCAAAGCTCAAAACAATGGCACCCAGCGCGATAGAAAGTTGTACTGGAGCCCGAAGTTTTGCAGAGACAAATGCTTCAACGATAACTGCGATTACAGCAGCGCCGAAGATCACGAGCATCGGAGCCAGTGCGCCGTATTCCAGAGCAGGAGCGGTGAAAGTCATTATTTATCGCCTCCTACAACGGGTGCCGGATCGCTAAAGCCAGCCTTGGTGATGGTGGCTTGAGCAGCTGGATTAATGATGTCGAGCGCGGGCTTGGGATAGAAGCCAAGGGCGATGATGACAGCGATAACTGGAGCGATTGCTGCAATCTCTCGCTTATTCAAATCAGGCAAGTTCTCATTTCCTGGAGTGGTCGGACCGTGGAGCGCTTTCTGGACTGGAATGAGAATGTAGAGCGCAGCCAGAATAATTCCGAAGGTTGCGATGATTGCTGCAACGGGATAGCGAGTGTAGGTACCAACCAGAACCAAGAACTCACTTACGAAGCTCGAGAGTCCAGGGAGTGCAAGGGATGACATACCTGCAATAAAGAAAGACCACGCCAAAATTGGGGTGACGCGTTGCAGTCCACCAAACTCAGAAATCGTTGAAGAGCCACGACGTGAAATCATCCAACCTGCGGTCAGGAATAACGCGGCGGTTGAGAAACCATGATTAAGCATGTAAAGCGTCGCTCCAGAATTTCCTTGGGTAGTCATCGCAAAAATTCCTAGCGTGATGAAACCAAAGTGCGAGATCGATGTGAAAGCAATGAGGCCTTTAATATCTTTCTGACCAATAGCAAGAAAAGCGCCATAAAGAATTGAAATTACTGAGAGAGTAATAATCAACGGCGTGAAAGTCTTGGATGCTTCTGGGAATAATTCGACGCAATAACGAATCATTCCAAAGGTTCCAACTTTGTCGAGCACTCCGAGAAGTAGCACAGATGTTCCTGGAGTTGCTGACTTTGCTGCATCAGGCAACCAGGTATGCATTGGCCATAGCGGGGCTTTGATTGCAAAGGCGATAAAGAAGCCAAGGAATAAGAAGTTCTGTGTGGTGGAATCGATTTGAAGAGTCGAAAGCGCTTCGATATCGAAGGTGCGACCAATCTGATTTCCAGAGATCACAAAGATTCCAATGATCGAGGCGAGCATCAAAAGACCGCCAAAAAGGCTATAAAGCAAGAACTTTACGGCTGCTGCCTGGCGAGCTCCTGTGCCATATCCGCCGATAAGGAAGTAGACCGGAACTAACATCGCTTCGAAGAAGACATAGAAGAGGAAGACATCGGTCGCTGCAAAGACGCCGATCATCATCGTCTCAAGAATAAGAATCAATACATAGAAAGTCTTAACGCTAAAGCGACCATTCTCGGACTCATTCCATCCTGCCAAGATCACAATCGGTACGAGAATGACAGATAGAAGAATGAGAATGAGAGAGATGCCATCAACGCCGAGTTGGTAGTTAATGCCAAGCGCTGGGATCCACGAATATTTCTCCACATACTGGAAGCCGCTCTTATTTACATCAAAGCCAAGGGCTGCAGAGATACCAACTCCTGCGACAAGAAGTGAGATCACAAAAGCTGCTTGCTTTATCAACTTGGTATTTGCTGCAGGCAAGAAAGCAATAAGGAGTGCACCAAGAAGTGGAAGTGCGCCCATGCTGGTTAGTAAGTTCATAGCGAGACCACCAAAACCGCAACGAGTGCGACAAGAGCGCCGATCAAAATCAAGAGCGCATAGTTACGTACATAACCAGTCTGAAGTTTTCTCATACCGCGCGCGCTTCCGACCGCAGATGCGCCAACGCCACGAACTACGCCATCGATAACTTTTTCATCCGTCGCGACAAGAACTTGAGTTAACTTCTGGCCAGGGCGCATAAAGAGGAATTCGTTGGCATCATCTTGGAGCAAATCACGACGGGCAACGCGTGTGAAGATGCTGACATCTTGTGGAGCACTGGCTGCAAGTTCGCCGCGATACTTCGCAAGCGCAATTCCAACACCGATAACAACGGCAGCAATAGCAAGTGATGTAACAACGATGGGTTGCAAGAACTCTTCATGTTCATGGTGATGTTTGTCGACCACAGGAGCAAGCCACTTCACAATCGCTTTTCCGCTGTAGAGCAGGTATCCCGAAGCAACTGATCCAATAGCTAAAACCACCATTGGGGCCCACATTAAGAATGGCGATTCGTGTGGGTGAGCGTCATCGGCCCAACGCTTATTTCCAGCAAAAGTCATCAACATAACGCGAGTCATATAGAACGCAGTAATGACAGCGCCAAGAAGTGCTGCAGAACCAAAGATCACGCCTTGTACTCCGCCTGCGTTAAATGCAGTTTCGATGATCTTGTCTTTGGAGTAGAAACCAGCAAATGGTGGAACGCCAATGATCGCTAAATAGCCAAGTCCGAAAGTGATGGCAGTAATCGGCATGAACTTTGCTAGTCCGCCGTAACGACGCATATTCACTTCATCATTCATGCCATGCATGACTGAACCTGCACCGAGGAACATTCCGGCTTTGAAGAATCCGTGAGTAAGCAAGTGCATGATTGCGAAGGCATAACCAGCTGGACCAAATCCAGTAGCCAGAATCATGTAACCAATCTGGGACATCGTTGAAGCCGCCAGTGCTTTCTTGATGTCATCTTTTGCCGTACCGATAATCGCACCAAAGAGAAGTGTGATGGTTCCGATGATGACGACCGCAAGTTGTGCATTCGGTGCATTATCAAAGACAAAGTTAGAACGAGTGATGAGATAAACGCCAGCAGTCACCATCGTTGCAGCATGGATGAGTGCCGAGACTGGAGTCGGACCAGCCATCGCATCGCCGAGCCAGGCTTGAAGTGGGAATTGCGCAGACTTACCAGTTGCAGCAAGTAACAACATAAGCCCCATCGCAGTCAACGCGGTCTCACTTGCGCCGCCAACTTTCTCTTCAATGCCATGGAACGAAACAACACCAAAGTTTGCGAAAGCAATCATGATTGCAATTGATAGTCCGAAGTCACCTACGCGGTTTGCAACGAAAGCTTTCTTAGCAGCTGTGGCGTACTCAGGTTTCTGATTCCAGAATCCAATGAGAAGGTATGAAGCAAGGCCCACGCCCTCCCAGCCCACGTATAGGTTGAGGTATGAATCGCCGAGCACCAGGAGGAGCATCGAAGCGATAAAGAAGTTCAAATACGCGAAGAAACGTCGGCGATCGCGGTCATGGGACATATAGGCGATCGAGTAAACGTGAATCAAGGTTCCAACGCCGGTAATAAGAAGTACGAAAGCTATTGAGAGTTGATCGAGCAATAAACCGGCATCAACATTAAATGAACCAACCGAGATCCAGGTAAAGAGTTTCTGAGTGACGGCACGAGATTCTTCGGGGCGATCGCGCATCGCAAGGAATTCCATGGCACCGATCGCAAAGGTGCTCGTAGAAATCAAGGTTGCGAAGATATGTCCCCACTTATCAGCTTTACGGCCTAACAACATCAGGAGCGCTGAGCTAAAGAGCGGCAGCGCGATGAGGTAAACCAAATTCGATGATGTCATTTATCGACTCAACAAACTTGCATCATCAACTGATGCAGATCGGCGGGAGCGGAAGATAGTGACGATGATGGCAAGTCCCACTACAACTTCACATGCAGCAACGACCATGGTGAAGAACGCGATGACTTGGCCTTCAAGATTTCCATTCATCTTTGCAAAGGTAACGAAGGCTAGGTTTGCGGCATTAAGCATCAACTCGATACACATGAATACAACGATGGCGTTACGACGCACAACAACGCCGACTGCGCCAATCGAGAAGAGAATCGCGGAGAGATATAAGTAATTCGTAGGATTCATTACTTCTTACCCTCCTCATCAATTTGAGGTAGGCCATCAAGTGCATATGACTTGGTCTCTTGGACATCGCCACGGCGATGAAGAACTTCTGCGATAGAGAGATCTGATGGTTTTCCATCTGGCAAGAGCGCTGGAAGATCAACCGAGTTGTTACGTGCATAAACGCCTGATCCTGGGAGTCCAGCCGCAGTTGCGATCGACTTTCCACGGAAGCGAGCGATCGAGCGAGCGCGCTGTGAGTTCCGAGCAACATCGCTCTTTTCGGAGTGCGCCAAGACCATCGCGCCAAGAGCTGCAGTAATAAGGAGCGCGGAAATTACCTCAAAAGCCCATACATAATCGCCAAAGAGAAGCGCTGCTAGGCCTTCAACATTGCCATCTTGGTTGGCTGTCGAAAGGCCGACTGGTTCGCGCCCCAAATCAGCGCGCGCAATAAGTGAGGTGAGCGCTCCAGCAAATCCAAGAACAGTAAAGATTGCAACGGCACGAATGCCCTTGATTTTTTCTACAAGCGAATCCGATGAATCAACGCCAACTAACATCAAGATAAATAGGAAAAGCATCATAACTGCGCCGGTATAGACAACAATCTGAACAATTCCAAGGAATGGCGCCTCAAGTGCGATATAGAAAATTGCGAGAGTAATCATCACCCATGCCAAAAGAATCGCCGAGTGCACCGCTTTCTTCATGAAGAGCATCGCAACGGATGCTGCAACCGCAAGCGGCGCTAGCACCCAGAAGAGAATTGATTCACCGGTCATTTATTTACATCCTGTGAGGGGTGCGCCTCTTTGATTTCACCGCGGTAGTAGTTGTGATGATCAGAACCTGGATACATCGGATGGGGAGGCATCAACATTCCATTGCGAAGTGGAGCGAGAAGATCTTCTTTCTCCCAAATCAACTTCTCGCGCTTATCATCGGCAATCTCATATTCATTGGTCATCGTGAGAGCACGAGTTGGGCACGCTTCGATGCAGAGCCCACAGAAAATACAACGCAAGTAATTAATCTGGTAAACCTTGGCATGGCGCTCACCAGGTGACATACGATTTTCTTCAGAATTGTTTTCGCCTTCAACATAAATCGCATCTGCTGGACAGGCCCATGCACATAGCTCGCATCCAATGCACTTCTCGAGTCCATCTTCATAGCGATTGAGTTGGTGGCGACCGTGGAAACGTGGTTGTACTTCGGGCTTAACTTCTGGATATTCAATGGTGTTTGGCTTCTTAAACATCGTGCGGAATGTGACCCAGAATCCCTTGAGCTGCTTCACAAAGCTTGCTGGTTCAGTCCCGGTCACAGGAACAGCGGATTGCGCTGCTTTTTCGATCGCATCAGAGCGTTTAGGTTCTAAGTGAAAATCGCTCATTACTCAACCGCCTTCTTGATTGTGGGAAGTGCTGGAACAGGAAATGTTGGTTCAGGCATCTCGCCGACATCGTGGGCGCGCTCTTCAGCTTTGCGCTTAGTGGAGTCATAGATCGACATTGCCGCAAGAACGGCAAGAACAACGCCGCCTGTGAATGCTGCAATCATGAATTGGGAAGCGCCTTCTTGAGTCATTAAGCGAAGCGTTGCAACGACAAGAATCCATGCAACGTTGACGGGAATCAAAACTTTCCAACCAAACTTCATGAACTGGTCATAACGAAGACGTGGAAGCGTGCCGCGGAGCCAGACAAAGAAGAAGAAGAATCCAAGAACTTTAAGGAAGAACCAGATAAAGGTAAACCAGCCGCCAAGCCAGCTTTCAGTGAAACCAAATCCTGGAGGAGCACTTGGTCCACCAAGGAAGAGCGTTGTGGCAAGTGCGGAGACTGCGATGATGTTGACATATTCTGCCAAGAAGAAGAGTGCGAACTTCAAGGATGAATATTCGGTGTGGAATCCACCAACCAATTCACCTTCCGCTTCAGCTAAATCAAATGGTGCGCGGTTTGTTTCGCCAACCATCGAGATCACATAAATCGCGAAGGATGGGAAGAGAACCACAACATTCCACCACGTTGATTGCGAAGCGATGATGTCACCTGTTGACATGGAACCGGCATAGATAAAGACTCCCACAAATGAGAGTCCCATCGCGATTTCATAGGAGATAACTTGCGCGCTGGAACGAAGTCCGCCGAGCAATGGATAAGTAGAGCCTGATGACCAACCAGCAAGGACGATGCCATAAACACCAATCGATGCAGTTGCTAATACATAGAGAACGCCGACAGGAAGATCAGTAAGTTGCATGATCGTCTCTTGTCCGAAGAAATTCACTACGCCAGTCATAGGAATAACGGCAAAGGCCATAAAGCAGGTAGTGGCGCTGATTATTGGGGCCAAGATGAAGACGGCGCGATCAGCGGCCTTCGGAATGATGTCCTCTTTTAGCGCCAACTTCACGCCATCAGCGAGAGCTTGAATCAATCCAAAAGGTCCAACGCGGTTTGGGCCAAGGCGCATCTGCATGCGAGCAACGATGCGGCGCTCTCCCCATACTGACATTAGAGTGAGTACGACACAGAGAACGAAAATTAATAAACCTTTAAGTGCGATGACCCAACCTGGATCATCAAGAAGGATTGCTGAGTTACTCACGCCTTCACCACCGATACTGGACCGGAAGCAACGCCAAGAGTTGCAATGACTTTACTATCTACGGAATTGCGTGGAATCCATACTGAGTTCTCTTCAATCGCGTTAATTTCGCAGGGCAAAGTAATGGAGCCATGCGAAGTAGAAACAGTAATGAGATCACCATTCTTAACACCAAGTGAGTTGGCACGGTTTTCTGAGATGACCGCAACTGATGGATGAACGGTTCCTGCCAAATTGTTCTCGCCATCTTGGAGTGAACCTGCATCAAGAAGTAAACGCCAAGAAGAAAGGAGCGCTTGATTACCTGATGCGCTCACAGAAGTTGGTGATACGGGAGTAAATGAAGAGCGCGCCTCCCAATTTCCAAGTGAGTTAAATTCTTCGCGCGCTGCAGTCACGGTCGGAAGATTGATAGGTGTTCCCATCTCATCGGCCAACATGGAAAGAATGCGAACATCACTACGAGTAAGTGATTCTTCAATGGCAGTTTCAAAGGAACGTGGACGTCCCTCCCAATTTACAAAAGTTCCGCTCTTCTCAACCACGGCTGCTACTGGAAGTACAACATTTGCAATTTCAGTAATTGCGCTATGGCGAATCTCAAGTGAGACAACAAATGCTTTCTTCAAGCCATCGTGGTGATGGGCTGAGATATCAAGCGGATCTACGCCACCAATAAGAAGCGCTTCGATATTTCCATCGTGAAGATCCTTCAAAATCGCTTCCGTATCGCGTCCCACGGAGGAAGGAAGTCCTTCAACGCCCCATGCGGCCTGGAGATCAACGCGCGCTGCAGTCTCAGTTACGGGACGGCCGCCAGGCAAAAGATTTCCAATAGCGCCAGCTTCAAGTGCGCCACGTTCACCAGCGCGACGTGGAATCCATGCCAACTTCGCACCCGATGATTGAGAGAGCGCGACAGCAGCTGAGATTGCTCCAGTACTTTCTGAGAGGCGTTCACCAATGAGAATTACTGACTTACTTGTAAGACCAGAAATCTTTCCAATTGCGCTCGCTTCATTTCCAGCAGCAGTCGCAATCAATTCTGCGTTGAGTTTCTTATTTCCACGTGATGCAAATGGTGCAACAGCGGTGACCTTCATGGCGCGCTTACGAACTTGCTTGTAAAGGCGCAAGAAAACGATAGGCGATTCTTCTTCTGCTTCAAATCCCAGAAGGACAACATGATCTGCGCGATCTAAATCTTTGTAATGAACATTGGTGCCAACTACGTGGGAGGCTAGGAAGTTACGTTCTTCATCTGATGTGAGGCGAGCCCGGAAATCAATATCGTTAGTACGAAGCGCGATACGAGCAAACTTGGAATAACCATATGCATCTTCCAGAGTTGCACGACCACCAACTAAAACTGCTGCGCGATTTGCTTCCAGTCCAGTCGCTGCAGCGTGAAGTGCTTCTGGCCACGATGCTTCATGAAGTTCTCCATCCTCACCGCGAACCAACGGGGTAGTAATGCGATCTTTCTGGGTTACATACTTAAATGCCCAACGACCTTTATCGCAGTTCCACTCTTCATTAACTTGGGCATCATCACCAGCGAGGCGACGAAGAGTCTTGCCACGACGAACATCGGTGCGCATATCGCAGCCAGATGCACAGTGCTCACATGCAGATGGCGTTGAAACTAAATCAAAGGGGCGAGCGCGGAAGCGATAGGAAGCGCCAGTAAGGGCTCCGACCGGGCAGATTTGCACGGTATTTCCGGAGAAATACGATTCAAATGGATCTTTCTCATAGATGCCGACTTGTTGCAGAGCGCCACGTTCATTCAAGGTAATAAATGGATCGCCAGCAATCTGCTCGGAGAAACGAGTACAACGCGCACAGAGAATGCAGCGCTCACGATCGAGTAAAACTTGAGAAGAAATATTGATTGGCTTTTCAAAGGTGCGCTTATAACCTTCAAAGCGAGATTCTTCGCGACCATTACTCATTGCTTGATTTTGTAGCGGACACTCACCACCCTTGTCACAGACCGGGCAATCAAGTGGGTGATTGATGAGTAACAACTCCATGATTCCTTGTTGCGCTTTATCGGCAACTGGAGATGTGAGTTGGGTATTAACAATCATTCCTGGTTCAACTGGGATGGTGCATGAAGCTTGTGGCTTAGGAAACTTACGACCGTTAATTTCTATTTCGACTAAACATTGACGGCAAGCACCGACTGGATCAAGAAGTGGATGATCACAGAAACGTGGGATTTGAATTCCAAGTTTCTCCGCAGCGCGAATCACCAGAGTTCCTTTTGGAACGGTGACTTCAAAACCATCGATCATGACTGTGATCATCTCGACCTGGGTTTCAGCTGCGATTTCTTGAGTGCTCATTTAGCGCGCACCTGCTTCAGCGGTCGCAAAGAGAGTTGACTTCGTAGGATCAAATGGGCAACCACCATTACGTAGGTGCTCCATATATTCCTCACGGAAATATTTGAGGGAGGAGATGATGGGGCTAGCTGCGCCATCAGCAAGTGCGCAGAATGAACGACCTGCGATGTTGTCACACAAATCTAACAACTTATCGAGATCTGCAGCTTCGCCTTTACCACTCTCGAGATCCTTCAAAATCTGTACTAACCACCAGGTTCCTTCACGGCACGGAGTGCATTTTCCGCATGATTCATGCTTATAAAACTCAGTCCATCTCAAGACCGCGCGAACCACACATACAGTTTCATCGAAGATTTGTAGGGCTTTGGTGCCGAGCATCGAACCCGCTGCCGCAACGCCTTCATAATCAAGTGGGGTATCAAGATGTTCTGCAGTAAAGAGTGGAGTGGAGGATCCTCCAGGAGTCCAGAACTTCAATTTATTTCCATTACGCATTCCACCAGCCAAACTAATCAACTCTCGCAGAGTGATTCCAAGTGGCGCTTCAAACTGTCCTGGATTTTTTACATGTCCCGAGAGTGAGTAAAGCGTAAAACCTTTGCTCTTCTCAGTTCCCATAGATGAGAACCACTCAACGCCATTGTTAATGATGGCTGGGACTGAGGCGACTGATTCAACATTGTTCACAACTGTTGGTCGCGCATACAAACCGGCGATTGCAGGAAATGGTGGACGAAGACGTGGTTGGCCACGGAAACCTTCGAGTGAATCAAGGAGCGCTGTCTCCTCACCACAAATATAAGCGCCAGCGCCAACATGGAGCACCAGCTCTAAATCAAAACCTTTTCCGAGAATGTTCTTGCCGAGATATCCCGCTTTATACGCATCTTCGATTGCTTGTTGGACGCGACGGATGATGTGTGTGACTTCGCCACGGATATAGATAAAGGCATGGTTTGCGCGAATTGCATATGAACCGATGATGATTCCTTCAACAAGAACATGGGGATTGGCCAACAACATTGGCATGTCTTTACATGTACCTGGTTCTGATTCATCAGCATTCACAACAAAGTAATGTTCTTTGTTATCGCCTTGTGGGATAAAGCCCCACTTCATTCCGGTTGGGAAGCCTGCGCCACCACGTCCGCGAAGTCCTGAATCTTTAACGGTCTGAATAACATCATCGGGAGCCATAGAAAGCGCCTTTTCAATGGCTTTATAGCCACCATTGCGCTTGTAGCCCTCGATGGTGAAGGAATCTTTCTGATCCCAGAAAGCTGAAAGAACTGGCGTTAACTTTGTCATTTACTTGCCTCCTTCTTTCGCAATCTTCAAACCAAGCAGCGTTGGTTCGCCGGCTTGAACACCTTCGTTTGCCCGGCCATCGCTCAGTCCAGCAAGGACTGCAGAATTCTCTTTCCAGGTTGGAAGTTTGTTAGGCCCACGAGTTGGGGCTGGTGGATTTCCTTGGCGCATCGCATCCACGAGATCTTTTGCAGATTGCACGGTTTGGTTGTCGTAGAACTCCCAGTTCGCCATCACTACAGGTGCATAGTCGCATGCTGCGTTGCACTCAATATGTTCCACAGAAACTTTTCCATCTGAAGTAACTTCATCATTCTCAATTCCAAGATGGTCTTTCAACGCTGCGAATATCGCATCTCCACCCATCACTGCGCATAAAGTATTGGTACATACTCCAACGTGATACTCGCCGACTGGTTTGCGCTTGTATTGAGTATAGAAAGTTGCAACTGCAGAAACTTCAGCGGTCTCAAGATTTAACTTCTTAGCAATCACTTCAATGCTTTCAGGAGTGACATAACCATCTTTAGATTGCGCGAAATGAAGCAGCGGCATAATCGCAGAACGAGAACGTGGATAGCGATTAATAATCGAATCCATCACAGCGTTATCGGCATCAGTTAATGGCATTAGCGGTCCACATCTCCCATCACTGGATCGATTGATGCAACAGCGGCAACCACATCAGCGATCAAAGAGCCTTCGCACATTGCAGATGTTGATTGCAGGTTGCTAAAGGATGGAGTACGGAAATGCACGCGATACGGGCGAGTTCCGCCATCAGAAACTAAGTGTGCGCCAAGCTCTCCACGAGGTGATTCCACAGCGCTATAAACCTGGCCGGCTGGAACTCGGAAACCTTCAGTCACAATCTTGAAGTGATGAATAAGTGCTTCCATCGAAGTGCCCATGATCTGACGAATATGTTCGAGTGAATTACCAAGTCCATCGCCACCAAGAGCTAATTGGGCGGGCCATGCAATCTTCTTATCTGCAACCATGACAGGCGCGCCATCAAGTGCATCTAACTTGTCGCAGCACTGTTCGATGATGCGAAGTGATTGTTCAAGTTCTTGCATACGAATCAAGAAGCGTCCATACACATCACAGGTATCTGCAGTAATCACATCAAAGTCATAATTTTCATAACCGCAATATGGCTGGGTCTTACGGAGATCCCATGGCATTCCAGTAGAACGAAGAACTGGTCCAGTTACTCCAAGAGTGATACATCCAGCCAGATCCAAATATCCAACATCTTTAGTGCGCTTGATCCAGATTGAATTACCAATCAAGAGATCAGCGTTATCTTTGAAATTCTTACGGAGATCCTTCACAAGGTCGCGGATATGAGAAACAGTTCCTTCGGGAAGATCTTGCGCAACTCCACCAGGGCGGACATACGCCATATTCATACGAAGTCCAGAAACCTTTTCGAAGACATCTAATACTTTTTCGCGCTCGCGGAATGCAAAGAACATCGGAGTAATCGCACCAAGTTCGAGCGCTCCCGTTCCAAGTGCGACCATGTGAGATGAAATTCGGTTGAACTCCATCATCATCACGCGGATTACTGTTGCGCGTTCTGGGACATCGTTAGTAATTCCCAATAATTTCTCGACGCTCAAGCAATAAGCGGTCTCATTAAAGAGTGGGCTCAAATAATCCATGCGGGTTACGAAAGTTACGCCCTGGGTCCAGGTGCGGAATTCGGTGTTCTTCTCGATTCCGGTATGGAGATAACCAATTCCACAACGTAGTTCGGTAATTGTTTCGCCTTCAAGTTCCAACATCAGGCGAAGAACGCCGTGGGTTGATGGGTGTTGTGGACCCATGTTGACGACAACGCGCTCTTCTTTCGCACTCCCAATTTCAGATGCGACTTGATCCCAATCTCCACCAGTAACTGAGTAGATCGTTCCTTCGGTGGTCTCGCGCGATGATGCGAATGTACTCATCGATATGACCTCCTGTTATCAGGAGCAGGAACTGTGGCGCCGATATATTCGACGGGAATTCCACCAAGTGGATAATCCTTACGTTGCGGATGTCCGGGCCAATCATCAGGCATCAAGATTCGAGTTAACGCAGGATGTCCATCAAAGATAATTCCGAACATGTCATAAGCCTCACGCTCATGCCAATTTGTTCCAGCCCATACTTCAACAAGAGAAGGAATATGTGGATCTGAATCAGGGACTGAAACCTCGAGGCGAAGACGGCGATTATGGGTCATGGAAAGTAGCTCATAAACAGCGTGAAGTTCGCGTGACTTATCTTCTGGATAGTGAACGCCAGCTACGCCAAGACATACTTCAAAACGGAGTGTGTCGGTATCACGGAGAGTTTTTGCCACATCAAAGAGTCTTTCGCGCTTGATATGGAGCGTTAATTCGCCACGATCCACAACAACTTTTTCAATCGCATCATTAAATTCTGGAAATGCTCTCTCTAATTCATCAGCAACATCATCGAAATAAGAACCGTAAGGACGCTGCGCAGAAGTTGGAGAATTAGCAGCGCGAACAAGTCCACCGTAACCTGAAGTATCACCGGTTCCGGAGGCGCCAAACATGCCCTTTTGTTCGCTCATTATTAATCCGCCTTGCTTCCAAAGACGGGAACTTGATGGGTTGGAAGTGAGGCAAGAGCTGCCGCTTCTACTTCCTTGATGATCTTTGCGCGATTGACTCCGAGCTTCTCGTTACCAATCTGTTCATGTAATTTCAAAATCGCATCCATCAACATCTCAGGCCGTGGTGGACAACCAGGTAGATAAATATCGACGGGAATAATGTGATCGACGCCTTGGACAATCGCGTAGTTATTAAACATTCCACCCGATGATGCGCATGCGCCCATCGAGAGCACCCACTTCGGTGCGGTCATTTGGTCATAGATCTGGCGGACAACAGGGGCCATCTTGTTTGAGACGCGACCGGCAACAATCATCAGATCTGCTTGACGAGGCGAGGCGCGGAAAACTTCCATTCCGAAACGAGAGATGTCGTACTTACCTGCAGAACCAATCGCCATCATTTCGATTGCGCAACATGCAAGGCCGAAAGTTGCGGGCCAGAGTGAGTTCTTGCGCATGTATCCCGCAAGTTTCTCGACGGTGGTTAATAGAAAACCGGAGGGGAGTTTCTCTTCTAGACCCACGATTAATCCCATTCCAATCCGCCGCGGCGCCATACATAGGTATAAGCGACGAAGACTGTGAGGATAAAGATGACCATTTCAATTAAGCCAAAGAGCGCAAGTTGGTCATATGCAACAGCCCATGGATATAAGAAGACAATTTCAATATCAAAGATAATAAAGAGCATCGCAGTTAAGAAATACTTGACTGGAAAACGTCCGCCGCCTTGAGCTTGGGGGCTTGGTTCGATTCCACATTCATATGCATCGAGTTTCGCTCTGTTGTAACGCTTAGGACCAGAAAGTGCGCCTGCGACGACTGAGAAGATCGCGAACCCGAAGCCAATCGCGCCAATTACGATGATCGGGACGTAGGGGTTCACAACGCTGAATCTTAGGTGAGCCCTAGAAAATGCGTGAAATCAGGAGCCCTTGATGGCTGTGTGAACTGCCACAACTCCCCCCGTGAGGTTTACCCACGATGGATTTCGCCAGCCCGCAGCACTCATATCAGCAGCCAATTGCTCTTGTGTGGGCCATGCGCGTATTGATTCTGCGAGATACACATATGCCGAAGGATTTGATGAGGTCCGCTTTGCCAATTTTGGCAACGTTTTCATGAGGTAATTCATGTAGAGAATTCGAAATGGTTTCCATGTCGGAGTTGAGAATTCAACAATCACCATCCGGCCACCAACTTTGGTAACTCGCAACGCTTCTTGTAAAGCTTTCTTGTAGTCATGGGTGTTGCGGAGGCCAAACGAAATTGTTGTGAGATCAAAAGTATTCTCACTAAATGGCAGATTCAGCGCATCGCCTTTAACAAACTTTAAATATGGTCGCGCTTTTCTTCCTTGCGCCAACATGCCTTCAGAAAAATCTAACGATGTGACATCAGCTCCTGCTTTGTGGAGCGGTTCACTTGATGAACCAGGGCCAGCAGCGATATCAAGAATTGTCATTCCCTTAGTGGGATTAATGATGGTCTGAACTTTTTTGCGCCAACGCTTGGTCTGTCCCAAACTCAAGAGATCATTAACTAAGTCATAGCGGCGAGCGACGCCATCGAACATCGATGAGACTTCTTCGGGATCCTTACCTAGGTCAGCTCGACTCACGCCCCCATCATTCCTAGCGGTAGGCTTATTTCACAAGTTGAATTGCAGTTGAATCACACCAGGATGGAGTGCCATGCACATTTCAATCACGACGGAGTTGCTCGGAGAGCATCCGCCGCTGCTTGAAATTTCTATCCCAGAAATTCAGGATGATGCACTTACTTCCTGGGTGCGCGGTGGCGATGGACTCATTGGTTTTGGAATCTATAAATCCCATACCGTTAAAGGCGCTCATCGTTTTGAACAAGCCCGCCAATGGTGGCGCGAACAAGTAAATGGCCTTGATATTCATAACAATGTTCATGGCACCGGAACGGGCCCGATTCTCTTTACTTCTTTCGCCTTTGATGAAGCTGAAGATTCCATTCTCATCATCCCTAAAGTCGTTGTGGGCCAACGCAATGGAAAATCATGGATTACATGGATAGGTGCTACTCCTCAACCAGCGCTGCAAAGATCTACCAATACCCCACAACCTCTCAATCTTTCTTGGAGCGGCAGTAATGGCGATGTCTGGCAAGACCGCGTCGCTCGCTCCGTTGAGAAGATAAAGAATGAACAGTTAGAAAAAGTTGTCTTAGCTCGCTTTATCACGGGAACCACTCAAGAGAAGATTGATCAACGTAAGTTACTCACCCAACTTGCGAGCGAATATCCCTCAACCTGGGTCTACTCCAATCACGGACTAGTTGGCGCTACTCCTGAATTACTTGTGCGCCTGAGTAAATCGCTGATTACCTCTCGAATCTTGGCGGGAACAATTCGCAAAACCGGTGATGATGAACGCGACCTTGCTCTTGCTGGTTCACTTGCTC
>VFFD01000028.1 GCA_018882745.1 Candidatus Nanopelagicaceae bacterium | reverse complement strand
GCACTACAGAGTCGATGTGAAAACGCTCAATGTTGATTTTCTCGCTTTCTCAGGACACAAAATGCTTGGACCTACAGGCGTGGGAATTCTTTGGGGCAAGAAAGAACTTCTCGATGAGATGCCGCCATTTCTCACGGGCGGATCAATGATTGAAACTGTCACGATGGAGTCAGCTACGTATCTTGATGCACCAAAGAGATTTGAGGCGGGCGTCCCGAACATGGCTCAGGCCGTGGGACTTGGAGCAGCAGTTGATTATTTGAATAAAGTGGGACTTGATGCAATTCATGCCTACGAAGTCGCGTTAACTCAGAAAGCACTTGAAGGTTTACAAACAATCCAAGGGTTAAGTGTTATCGGACCAAAAGATTTGGAGATGCGCGGGGGAGTTGTCTCCTTTGCGGTTGAAGGAATCCATCCCCATGATCTTGGCCAAGCGTTAGATCAATACGGCATTGCAGTTCGTACTGGTCATCATTGCGCGTGGCCCCTCATGAGACGTTTCAAAACTGTTGCTACCACTCGAGCCTCGTTTTATCTTTACAACGGCTTCGATGACATTTCTGCACTGGTTGATGGCGTTGAGCGTGCTAGAAAGTATTTTGCGGAGCGCTGATGGAACTCGATTCGCTCTATCAAGAAGTGATCTTGGAACACTACAAAAGACCACTTCACAAATCCCTCAAGGCAGACCCAACAATCCAAGTTCAACACATCAATACTTCCTGTGGTGATGAGATCACGCTCAACTTACATACCGATGGAAAAGTTGTACATGACATTACGTGGGATGGAATTGGTTGCTCCATCTCACAAGCCAGCACCTCTGTCGTCTCAGATTTGGTACGTGGAAAATCAATCACAGAAACCTTGGCAATTATTGATGCCTTTCAAGCCATGATTCAGAGCAAGGGCGCTGATTCAGGGGATGAAGATGTGCTCGGCGATGGCGTAGCTTTCGCTGGCGTTGCAAAATTCCCAGCCAGAGTAAAATGTGCTCTGCTTGGGTGGATGGCAACAAAAGATGCAATTTCCCAGGCGATAGCAAAATAGGAAGGAACTCTCACATGGCTACAACTCTTGATGATGTCACTGAGGCAATGAAAGATGTGATTGATCCTGAACTAGGAATTAACGTCGTTGATTTAGGTTTGATTTACGACATATCTCTCGATGGCTCCAATGTCGCAGTTCTCGATATGACTCTCACTTCGGCAGCGTGCCCATTGCAAGATGTCATTGAGGATCAGACTCGCTCCGTTCTACAAGATCTAGTCTCGGATGTGAAGATTAATTGGGTCTGGATGCCACCATGGGGTCCCGACAAAATCACCGATGATGGTCGCGAACAGCTTCGCGCAATCGGCTTTACTGTCTGATTCTCTTTTAACTATCACTTAACCACTAGCACTTAACCACTAAGGTATTTCCATGTCCCAACAGGCGATGTGGATGTCCTTCAGGACGCTCACACAAGATCAGTCGGTCAAGGATCAGAAGCTCAAGCCTGGGACTGTAAAGCGAATCGCCCGTTACGCTCTTCCTTACAAGCGTTCGCTCATCTTATTTCTCATCACGGTAGTGATCGATGCGATGTTGGTTGTTTCCACTCCATTGCTATTGAAACGCCTGGTTGATGAAGGTGTAATCCCTGGTAACTCTTCACTCGTCACTCAATTGGCGCTGTTGGTTGGCGTCATCGCTGTCGCGGATGCTCTAGTTAACATGGTCGGACGGTGGTTCTCAGCGCGAATCGGTGAAGGTTTGATATTTGATCTGCGCACCCAGGTATTTCGTCACATTCAAAAACAATCGATTGCTTTTTTTACTCGAACTCAAACCGGGGCCCTGATTTCACGTATCAATTCAGATGTCATTGGTGCACAACAAGCTTTCACAATGACGCTCTCAGGAGTTGTGAGTAACTTACTAAGTCTTGTGCTTGTTATCGGCACTATGTTGATTCTGTCCTGGCAGATAACCATAGTTTCACTGCTGTTAGTGCCTGCCTTTCTCCTTCCCACAAAGTGGGTAGGGCGAAAGCTGCAACGACTTACTCGTGATTCCTTCAATCTCAATGCAGAGATGTCAGCGACAATGACTGAAAGATTTAATGTATCTGGAGCCTTACTTGTTTCTCTCTATGGAGATCCGAAGGAGGAAGGTTCATATTTCTCAACGCGGGCCCGTAAAGTTGCTGATATTGGAATCTCGATTGCCTTGCTGAATCGAATCTTCTTCATTGCCCTAACCTCGATTGCGGCAGTAGCCACTGCCTTTGCGTATGGAGTTGGCGGACATCTCACCATCAATAAAGAGATCACTTTAGGTACTTTGTTAGCCATCACTGCTTTGTTGGCTCGATTGTATGGACCACTCACGGCGCTTTCTAACGTCCGCGTAGATGTGATGACTGCGCTGGTCTCATTTGAGCGCGTCTTTGAGGTACTCGACCTCACTCCGATGGTGCGCGATAAGGCAGATGCCAAACCGATTTCATTTGGACCGCTTACTATTTCATTTAACAAGGTTAAATTTTCATATCCGCGCGCAGAAGAAATCTCTCTTGCATCCCTTGAATCTGTTGCGAAGCCAGAGACCATTCAAAGTGGCGAGATCCTCAAAGGAATTTCCTTTGACGTTCCTGCAGGAACTTTAACTGCTCTCGTTGGTTCATCAGGGGCTGGCAAAACCACAATCAGCGCGCTTCTCCCACGCCTTTACGACGTCACAGATGGTGGAATCTCAATCAATGGCCTCGATATTCGCGATCTTGAAGTGCAATCACTACGCGATGCCATTGGAATAGTGACACAAGATGCTCACATGTTCCATGACTCCATCGCCACAAATCTTCGCTATGCAAAAGCTGATGCCACCGAAGCCGAGATGGAGAATGCATGCCGCTCAGCACAGATTTGGGATTTAATTAGCTCGTTACCTAATGGTTTTGACACAGTAGTCGGCGAACGAGGTCATCGCCTTTCTGGTGGCGAGAAACAACGCCTTGCGATTGCACGTCTTTTACTAAAAGCCCCAAGAATTGTTGTCTTAGATGAGGCAACTGCTCATTTGGATTCAGAGAATGAGGCTTTAGTTCAGCAAGCCCTTGCGAGTGCGTTAAAGGATCGAACCAGCATTGTGATCGCTCATCGCCTCTCAACAATTCGAGCGGCGGATCAGATCCTGGTTCTTGATGATGGTCTCATCAAAGAGCGTGGTCGCCACGATGAATTACTAGCGCTTAATGGAATTTATGCAGATCTCTATCAACGTCAGAGTTTTACCGTTTGAGCCTTGCGATCTTCGCGAATCACGAGATACCAAGCAAAGGCGACGAGGAAGATAAAAAGTATCCACTGGAATGAATAAGCCAGATGCGGTCCATCGCTGAGTTCGGGAAGTGGGGTTGGAACATCTGGCGTGAATGCCGGGTTGGAGCTAGAGATCAAATCAAAGTAAATCGGCTCAGTCGCCACAGATTGGTCAACATTCCATTTAGTGAGCTTGGGCGTTGAGTTAGAACCGGGGATGGCAAAGACACTGCCTTGAACTTGAGATTCAATATCTTGGACTCGAACATGAGCTGTGATCTGAACTTTTTCATTAGTTATTTTTTGAACGCTGGGTGGGGTCTGAGCATCTTTACCAGCGATGACCCAACCTCGATCGACCCAATACTTCTTGCCGCTTTCACTTTTAAACAGCGTCACAACTCCAAATCCATACTTGCCCTCGTGGTAACGGTTACGAATCAGGAACTCTTTGCTGGGATCAAAGGCGCCTACAAGTTCAATTCTGCGCCAAGCGATTTCAGACTCTTTGCTACTACTTAAGGAACTTTCGGAGATCAAAGTTTTCGCAACGTTATTGCGAATCAGATCGTTGTTGGCATGTCGTACTTGGTAGCGATCATATTGCCAGAGCGCCCCTTGAAAGCAGCCGAATATCAGCGCCAGTGCTAAGGCGGTGATGGTAACGAAGCGACGCATACGGTAAAGCCTAGATGCTCTAGCGAACGCTTATTCAATTTCTTTCTGGCGACTGCGAAGATTCTTAGCTTGACCGCGGATTGTTTCGCGGCCTCCATTTGCAACAATCACAGAAATGTAGGGGAGTGTGACCGCACCAAAGAGAAAGAACCAGCGGTAAGGACTTGGCGTAAACACCGCGAGTAGAAAACATGCGGTTCTGATCATCATTGAGATGAAATACTTTTTCTGGCGACCAGGCAGATCATCGGAGAGCGCAGAGCCGGCTTCAGTAATGCTCTGGAACTGGTCATCCTGATTTTTTGGACGGCTCCAGAATCGGCTCTTCGAACCACTTTGCGTCATAGTGGGAGCCTAGGTCTCGCAGCATCTCTGCGCACTTTGAGCCCGATTTTGAAGACGTAATCGAAAAAGGTACTATTTCGACCTTGGTCACAGGACCAACATGAAGTGGAGCTAGCCGCTCCCACCTACCTCACTTTTAAGTGAGCTGGTCAAGACAGTAAGACTTCTGATGAAGTCGATTCTTTCTCGCGGCTTACTCCCATCATGCAGATCTGAAGGGAAGAGTTATCAGCACAGCAGAACCACGTATCAATGATCGAATTCGCGTTCCTGAGATTCGTTTGATTGGTGCTTCTGGCGAGCAGGTCGGTGTCGTAGCGATTGATGAAGCGCTTCGTATGGCCGAAGAATATGGTCTCGATCTCGTCGAGATTGCTCCCGAAGCAAATCCACCAGTCTGCAAGATCATGGACTTCGGAAAATATAAGTACGAGATCGCTCAAAAAGCGCGCGAAGCCCGTCAGAACCAGACCCACATTGTGGTCAAGGAAATTCGAATGGGTCTCAAGATTGAGAATCATGATTACGAAACGAAGAAGAACCATATTGAAAAGTTCTTACTCGGTGGGGACAAGGTGAAGGTAACTGTTCAATTCAAGGGTCGTGAACAGACCAGACCAGAAATGGGTTTCAGATTGCTACAACGTCTTGCAGAAGATGTCGCCGCAACTGGATTTGTTGAGTTCGCTCCGAAGCGCGAAGGCCGTTCCATGACAATGGTGCTTGGCCCCGTGAAGAAGAAGAGCGAAGCCCTCGCTGAAGCAAAGCGCGCCCGCGCCGCCCAGGCCCAAACTGAGAAGTAACAAGAGCGAGAAATAAAAGAACGAGAATTACAAGCTAGACCTACAGGAGGAAAGCAATGCCAAAGATGAAAACACATAGTGGCGCGAAGAAGACATTCCGCGTCACCGGAAGCGGAAAGATCGTGCACGAGCGCGCTGGCAAGCGCCACCTCCTTGAGCGCAAATCTTCACGTCTCACACGTCGCCTATCAAAAGATCAGACTGCAAATGACCGCAATACTTTTTCGGCCAAGCGTCTGCTTGGAATGAAGTAAGGAGATAAGACATGGCTAGAGTAAAACGTGGTGTTCATGCGGCCAAGAAGCGTCGCACAACCCTCGAGCGCGCCAGCGGTTACCGCGGACAGCGTTCGCGTCTCTTTACTAAGGCGAAAGAACAAGTAACTCACTCACTTGTTTACGCTTTCAACGATCGTAAGGATAAGAAGGGCGACTTCCGCCAACTGTGGATTACTCGTATCAATGCAGCCACTCGCGCTAATGGAATGACATACAACCGTTTCATTCAGGGTCTCAAAGCAGCTGGCGTTGAAATAGATCGCCGAGTTCTCTCGGATCTTGCTACCAATGATCCTGCTGCCTTTACAGCATTGGTCGAAGTAGCACGTAAGAACGTCAAAGTTTCCTAAAGTCATTCGCCGCAAGCGATGATTACGAGCCTTCATTCGCCTCACGTCGAGGCGGTGAAGGCTCTTTTAGGTTCTAGAGGAGTTAAAGCGCGACGCGAATCTCAGACATATGTCGTTGAGAGTCTGCAAAATATTCGCGAATTGATAAATAACGCTCCGCACCAAGTCAAGACGATTTATCTCACTGCGGATGGACAAGAAAAGTTAGGTCCAGTTTCAGGATTTGATATTCAAGAAGTCTCTCCTGAAGTAATGAAGGCAATGACTGACACTGTTACACCACAAGGTTTACTTGCCATCGCACAAATTCCAAGCCAATCGCTCTCTCAACTTTTCTCTTCACAAAAAGGGGCTCTGAAGTTGGCATATTTCTGGGAGATTCAAGATCCAGGAAATGCTGGAACTGTAATCCGCGCCGCCGACGCTTTTGGATTCGATGGAGTTCTCTTCTCTGATAAAAGTGTTGATGCTTATAGTCCCAAGGTTGTGCGATCGAGTGCGGGATCGCATTGGCATATACCCATCATTGAAGATGTAACGCTGGAAGCGCTGTTAAGCGCCGCGCAAGAAAATAGCTCCGAGTTGTATGCCACTGATGCAGATGCTGACCTTGACCTGCTCGTTGCTGCTCAAGAATCTGCTTCCAAGAGTGCGATATGGATATTCGGCAATGAAGCTCGTGGCATCCCACGTGACCTTCCTGCAAAACGAGTTGCTATCCCAATCAACGGCAAGGCAGAGAGCCTGAATTTGGCGACTGCAGCCTCAGTCGTGATGTATGCCGTCTCGGCTGCTCGAAAATAACCGCCAAAGTACGATCCAATTAGTAGAATTCCGCAGTGTCGTTAGATAACGCAGAAATCGAGAAGATTAAGTCTGAGGCAATCAGCGCTATTTCTGCAGCGAAATCCCTTGATGACCTTCGTGAAGTAAAGATCAGCCATGTTGGCGATCGCTCGCCAATAGCTCGTGCCAATCAGGGTCTAGGACAACTTCCCGTGGAAGAGCGCGCTTCGATGGGTAAAGTCATCGGAACAGCTCGCGCCAATATCAACCAAGCATTTGATGATCGAGAGAAAGTTCTGACTGCAGAACGAGATAGCACCGTGCTCATTGAAGAACGTGTTGATGTCACCCTCCCGACAAATCGAAATCCTCGAGGCGCACTACATCCGCTTACGATTCTTAGTAATGAAATTTCAGATCTCTTTGTTGGGATGGGCTACACCGTTCAAGAGGGTCCTGAAATGGAATCCTCGTGGTTGAACTTTGACGCTCTCAACATTCCTGCTGATCATCCCGCACGTACTATGCAAGATACTTTCTTTATTGAGCCGCTCTCATCCGGACTTGTAATGCGTACACATACTTCTCCGGTACAAATCCGCACCATGCTTGAGAATGAACCGCCAATTTATGTGATCTGCCCAGGTCGTACATATCGCGCCGATGAACTCGATGCGACTCATACGCCGGTCTTCAATCAGGTTGAAGGTCTGGTCGTTGATAAAGGCATCACCATGGCCCACCTCAAAGGCACTCTTGATCACTTCGCAGCAAAAATGTTTGGACCTGGAGTCACAACACGTATCCGCCCATCTTTTTTCCCTTTCACAGAACCAAGTGCAGAAGTTGATTTCTTCTACAACGGACGCTGGATCGAGTGGGGCGGCTGTGGCATGGTCAATCGCAAAGTTTTGGAAGCATGCGGCATTGATACTGATGTGTATACCGGTTTCGCTTTCGGAATGGGACTTGAGCGCACATTAATGGTCAAACATGGCATCAACGATATGCACGATATCGTCGAAGGAGATGTCCGCTTCTCTCGACAATTTGGAACTGGTGCGCGATGAAACTACCTTTGTCGTGGCTCTCTGAGTTTGTTGTCCTCCCCAAAAACATTACTGTCGACAAGATTGTTGCTGCCTTCGTCAAAGTTGGTTTTGAGGTAGAAGGTGTGGAGAATCCAGCTGAGTCAATTAAGGGTCCTCTTGTTGTTGGAAAAGTCCTCGCCATCGAAGAGCTCACTGGCCATAAGAAGCCGATTCGTTATGTGGGGCTTGATTGCGGTGAAAAGAAAACCCGATTCGTTATTTGCGGCGCAACCAATTTTGCAGAAGGTGACTACGTCGTGGTTGCACTTCCTGGAGCAGTGCTACCTGGAAACTTCGCTATCTCAGCCCGTGAAACCTATGGCAAGACCAGCAACGGAATGATCTGTTCTGCGCGCGAACTTGGCCTCGGCGATGACCACAATGGCATCATTGTTTTACAAGAGAAAAATCTCAAGGTCGGGGCACCTGCTTTGGATGTGCTTGGTGCAAATGATCCCATCATCGATATCGCGGTAAATCCTGACCGCGGTTATGCGATGAGCGTTAGGGGAGCAGCGCGTGAATTAGCAATGGCGCTCGGAGTGCCTTTTAAAGATGTGAATTCAAAAGCGCTGATTACGACATTAGAGCGGAAGAAGAAGCGCGGAAAAGTCACGCCAGTTGTTATCACCGATAAGAGTGGGGCATCTCGAATTTACCTACGATCTCTCACGAATGTGAATCCCTTAAGTCAAACTCCTTCGTGGATGGCGCGCCGACTCACACAAGCGGGCATGCGTCCGATCTCGATTGCAGTCGATATTACAAATTACGTAATGCTCGAATTGGGTCAACCGCTCCACGCCTTCGATGCTGCGAAGATTGCTGGAAGTTTGCGAGTCCAACGTGCTGGCGCATTCAAAGAGCTTGTCACGCTCGATAACCAGAAGCGCAAACTCCATAAAGAAGACTTATTGATAGCCGATGATAAGAAACCACTTGCTATTGCTGGAACTATGGGCGGACTTGATTGTGAGGTTACTGAATTCACGGTCTCCATCGCTCTGGAAGCAGCGCACTTTGATTCGGTAGCAATTGCACAAAATTCCCGTCGTCACATCCTTAGCTCTGAAGCATCCCGTCGTTTTGAACGAGGAGTGGATCCTGCGCTGGCTGAGGTTGCTTCGGCTCGCGCTGCTCACCTTCTTATGGAATTTGCAGGGGCAACGTATCTTGGAACTGCATCAAAAGTTTCAGCTATCGCAAAGCGCAGCACTTCAGTCTCTGCTCAGGAAATCTCAGATCTGATTGGAGCGACGTACTCCGATAAAGAGCTTCAGAAAGCGCTCACCAGTATTGGCTGTGGGATGAAGAAGAACGGTAAAAAATGGAGCGTTGCGCTTCCATCGTGGCGCCCTGATCTTCACAATCTTCCAGATTTGGCGGAAGAAGTTGCTCGATTCTATGGATATGACCGTATCCCTTCGATATTGCCATCGGTAAAGCTTTCGAAGAATGGGCGTTCTGGTCTTACTCCATTGCAAAATCGCAAACGTGCTCTAGCCCTTAAATTGGCACATCGAGGACTTGTTGAAGTTCATAACTATCCATTTGTAAGTGACCACCAGATGCAACTTTTTGGATTCACGGGGGATCGCGCCAAGACTTTCACTATCGCAAATCCAATGTCTGATGAATATCCGCATCTGCGCACTCATCTCACGCCTGGACTTCTCGCTGCAGCAGCCCGTAACTTGTCGCGCGGTGAAAAGTCTGTAGCGCTCTTTGAGACCGGTTCTATTTTTAGAAACACAGAGAAAGTTGAAACTCCAGGAAACATAAGCACCTCAAAGCGGCCAAGCGCCGCTCAGATCAAAAAGATCTACGAGAGCGTGCCCAAACAAGCGCTACATATCGGTGGCGTTATTGCCGGTGAATTTGTTGGTTCTGGATGGTGGGGTAAGGGACGAATGGTGGAGTGGAGCGATGCCGTTGATCTCGCCGCCGAACTCATCACAGAGACGGGCCACGAATTTAGCGTTCATAACGTTGAACTTGCACCATGGCATCCAGGTCGGTGCGCTGAATTTCGAGTGAACAACAAAGCGGTTGCCCATGCGGGTGAAATTCATCCGCGCATCACGACAGCCTTAGGACTTCCGGAAAGAACCGTTGCATTCGCGCTCATTGTTGATGCCATTCCATTTGCCTCTCCGGTTCAAGCCATACCCGTCAATACAATGCCGGCGGCGATTCAAGATATCTCGCTTTTCGTCGACCAGAAGGTGTCGGCCGGTGATGTTGAAGCGGCACTTGTCGAAGGCGCCGGAGAATTGCTCGAGAGCATCCAACTCTTTGATCGTTTCCAAAAGCCAGGAGAATCTCAAGTTTCGCTAGCTTTCTCACTCGTTTTCCGTGCGCCCAATCGAACGC
This sequence comes from Candidatus Nanopelagicaceae bacterium, assembly GCA_018882745.1. Taxonomy (GTDB): domain Bacteria; phylum Actinomycetota; class Actinomycetes; order Nanopelagicales; family Nanopelagicaceae; genus MAG-120802. The sequence goes on along the minus strand of VFFD01000028.1, from coordinate 7,928 downwards.
TAACTTCCGATGAAGTCTCAGCTCTACGCGAGGCAGCTGGGGCTAGCGCTGTAAAGAAATGCGGGGCTCAGATACGCTCGTAAATGTATAAATATGCATAGATTTGCATAGATATACAAAAGCCTTTACTCTACGCCTATGAAGATTGGGGTAGTGGGGGCTAGCGGATACGCTGGCGGAGAGCTTTTAAGGCTGCTCTCAAAACATCCTGAATTTGAAGCTACCTACCTAGCGGCAGGCTCAAATGCAGGGGAGAAGATCACTTCAATCCACTCTCACCTTGTCGCATATTCCAATAGAAGTTTCTCGGCTACATCTGCAAGTGAGATAAACAAGTGTGATCTGGTCTTCCTAGCACTTCCACATGGTGAATCGGCATCACTCGTAAAGGAAATCAGCTCACAAGTAAAGATTGTAGATTTAGGCGCCGATTTTCGATTGAAGAATGTGCAATCCTGGAAAAAGTATTACAACGACAGTTATGCCGGAGCCTGGCTATATGCCATCCCGGAACTACCTGGAAAACGCGCCGCCATCGCAGCCGCGGACCGCGTTGCAAATCCAGGTTGCTATGCCACCGCAATCGCACTTGCAGCCGCTCCTGCAGTGCGCGGCGGCGGAGTAGATGCATCCGACATCGTTGTGGTCGCCGCGAGCGGAACAACAGGGGCTGGACGTACTTCGAAAGTTAACCTCAGCGCTAGCGAGATTATGAACTCCATGACATCCTACAAATTCGGTGGCGTTCATCAACACACGCCCGAGATCGAAGAAACTCTTGGTGAATTACAAGGTGATGGAGATAGTTCTGCTGTAAAGATTTCCTTCACGCCTATTTTGGCGCCGATGCCACGAGGAATATTGGCCACTGTCACTATGAAGACATCGCAAGATGAAAAATCGCTCCGCGCTTTGTATGAGAATGCCTATTCACGGGAACCATTTGTAAAACTCTTAGAATCTGGATCTCTCCCAGAAACCTCGTCACTGATTGGTTCGAATGCAGTTCACATGCAAATTGCGGTAGATCCACATACATCAAGGCTCATTGTCTCTGTCGCAATCGATAACTTAGGAAAAGGTGCAGCAGGGCAGGCGCTGCAAAACGCCAACATAATGGCGGGTCTCGATGAGACTCTGGGGCTAGATGCCATGGGAATTGGACAATGACAGTTTCATTGCCACAGGGTTTCCGTGGTGCGGGTATCTCTGCTGGCATTAAAAGTTCGGGACTGAAAGACCTGACCCTGATTGTTAATGAAGGACCGCAGCTATTTGGGACTGCGGTTTTTACGACGAATCAAGTTGTTGCCGCTCCCGTCACATGGACGCGCCAAATAATTAAGGATCAAACAGTGGCCGCAGTACTTCTTAATAGTGGTTGCGCTAATGCTTGTACTGGTCCAGATGGTTTTGCAGATACCCATCGCTCAGCTGAAAAGGTGGCCGAGGTTCTTGGAATATCAGCGAGCGATGTTGGAATCTGTTCTACGGGGTTGATTGGGATGCGTTTGCCGATGGATGCGCTGATGAGCGGGGTTGATAAAGCGCATCAGAATTTAAAGACGGATTCTTTGATTGAGGTAGCAACAGGAATCATGACTACTGACTCCAAACCAAAAATTGCAATACAGGAATCACAAGGTGCCCAGTTTGCAGGAATCGCTAAAGGCGCAGGAATGTTGGCGCCCGCGATGGCAACGATGCTCTCAGTCATCATGACAGATGCAATTGTGGAGCCAAAGGTTGCAAGTGAAGTATTCAAAGAAGTTGTCGATAGAACTTTCAACCGCATTGATTCAGATGGTTGTACTTCCACTAATGACACGGTCTTATTGATGTCATCAGGAGCATCGGGGGTAACTCTCTCGGAAGAGGATTTGCGGACAGCTCTTTTCTATGTTGCAGATAGCTTGGCTCGTCAGCTTATTGCCGATGCCGAAGGTCATTCCAAGATCATCTCCATCACGACCGTTAATGCCAAAAGTGAGAGAGATGCTGTGGAGATAGGACGAGCATGCGCGCGTAATAATCTATTGAAATGTGCGCTCCACGGAGAGGATCCAAATTGGGGGAGAATTCTTGCTGCGATTGGTACTACAAATGCTGTGCTCGATCCGCAGAAGATTGATGTCACTCTCAATGGAGTCAAAGTCTGTGAATCAAGCGCTCCGGGCCAACCACGTGATCTTGTGAATATGAAGAATGAGCTCATTGAAATTGTGATTGATCTTCATATGGGAAGTTCTACAGCAACAGTCTGGACTAACGATTTAACTGCTGAATATGTTCACGAGAATTCGGCGTACGCAACATGATCGTTATCAAATTTGGTGGCCATGCGATGGGGGAGAGCTCCGCGGCTTGGATGAAGGAGATTGCTGGGCAATTCAAAAATGGTGAGAAATTTGTCATTGTTCATGGGGGTGGGCCTCATATCGATGCAGAGCTAAAGGTTCGTGGAATTGAGAAAAAATCCGTCAATGGTTTTCGCATCACTACCCCAGAGATTATGCATGTGGTGGAAATGGTGCTTACTGGAACTGTGCTGCGTTCTGTCGTGCGCTCCTTGCGAGCAGCAGGTTTACCTGCGGTTGGAATTACGGGAAGCGATGATGGGCTTCTAGAGGTCAAGGTTAGGGACTTAGAAAAACTAGGTCTTGTTGGTGAAGTTGTGAAAGTTAACCCAGGAATCATCAATGACTTGCTCGATATGGGATACCTACCCGTTATCTCGCCTGTTGCCAATGACAGCGCTGGACAGGCTCTCAACATCAATGCCGATATCGCAGCTGGTGCAATTGCAGGAGCTTTGCGCGCAAATCAGATGCTCTTCATGACCGATGTCCCAGGCATCTACGCCCAGTGGCCAGATAAAGACTCTCTCATCTTCGAAGTAAGCGTTGCGGCGTTGAAGGAAATGACTTTCGCAGATGGCATGGTTCCTAAAGTAGAGGCTGCGATTAATGCCGTGGAATCAGGCGCTACATCTGCTCGAATTATGGATGGCACCTCATTACTGGCTTTCACGGATGCGCTTCAAGGAAAGGGTGGAACATGGGTACGACAGTAAGGAAATCCATCAGGAAGAATTCCACAAACAAGTCGAATAAGAAGATTGCTGAACAATGGAGCGCGTTAATGCAATCGAACTACGGGACTCCATCAGTCGGCTTGGCGCGTGGTAAAGGTATCGAGGTGTGGGATGTCGAAGGTAAGAAGTATCTTGATTTTCTTGGTGGGATTGCTACCAACATTCTGGGGCATAACAATCCAGCGATTGTTTCTGCGATTGCTAAACAAAGTAAAACACTTAGCCATGTGAGTAATTTCTACGCCCATGAACCCGCCCTGCTCTTGGCTCAGAAATTAAAGGAGATGACCGGCGATGATTCTGCGCGCATCTTCTTCTGTAATTCTGGAGCCGAAGCCAATGAAGCGGCGCTCAAGATTTCTCGCCGGACAGGGAAGAAGAGAGTAGTTGCTGCATCGGGTGCATTTCATGGCAGAACGATGGGCGCTCTTTCGCTAACCGGACAACCCTCCAAACGCGATCCTTTCAAACCTTTACTGCCTGGAGTGCGTCATGTTCCATACGGAGATATCAAGGCTTTAAGGAGAGCTGTAACAAAGCGCACTGCAATGGTGATTCTTGAACCAATCATGGGTGAAGCTGGAGTTGTCGTTCCGCCTGCGGGATATCTCAAGGCGGCGCGAGAGATTTGTTCGGCAAAAGGTGCATTACTTGTCATCGATGCTGTGCAAACTGGTATGGGACGGACTGGACAATGGTTTGGTTATGAAGATGAGGGAATTATTCCTGATGTCATTACTGTGGCTAAAGGCCTTGGCGGGGGATTGCCACTTGGCGCGATGATTGCGTTGGGAAAAACTGCAGATCTTTTAACTCCAGGAAGCCACGGCACGACATTTGGTGGAAATCCCATCGCAGCAGCAGCAGCGCTGGCGACAATCGATGAGATTGAAAAAGGTAGATACATGTCCCTCAATCTTGTTAAAGGTGCGCTACTTCGAAATCTTCTCTCGCCCATCATCGGAGTGACAAAAGTTCGCGGCAAAGGTTTATTGATTGGAATTGTTCTCAAAGATTCCAAGGCTAAGGATGTTGCGGCAGCGCTTCTCAAACGAGGCTTCCTTGTCAACGCAGCAAACGATGAAGTAATTCGTATTGCACCTGCCTATGTTGTAAGCGATCGACAGATTATGAGTTTTGTCTCAGCCTTCAACGATATCTGCGAGGAGATTTACGGTGGCTAAAAAAGGTGGTATCTCCTCAAACGCGCGACGTGCACTCGTGATTTCATATGTAAATCAAGGACTGGTGCGCTCCCAAAGTGATCTTGTTGAATTATTAGCAGATGAAGGAATCGAAGTCACTCAAGCAACTGCTAGTAGAGATCTTGAGGATGTCGGTGCGGTCCGCGGAAAAGATGCCAGTGGGGTAATGCGCTATCAATTGATGAACTCTGAGGTCGAACCGCTTGCGCGTATGGCTCGAGTATCAGATGAATTGGTTTTAAGTATCACTGCGAGCGGCAATCTTGTTGTGGTGAAAACCCCTCCAGGCGGTGCTCAATTACTAGCAAGCGCACTCGATCGCGCTTCGCAGTCAGGTGAGCTCTCATCGATCATTGGAACTATCGCTGGCGATGACACAGTGCTTGTTATCTCGCGAAACGCCACGGGTGGCAAAGCCTTAGCAGTTCAACTCCGTGATTTCATTGGGTCTGCTTTAAGTAAGAAATTAACTGGTGGTTCACGTAAGCAGAAAGTGAGACGTTGATGGCGCTGTGGGGTGGTCGGTTCTCATCTCAGCCTGAAGAGGCGATGTTCGCACTCTCACGAAGCGTTCATTTCGATTGGCGTTTAGCTCCATATGATCTTCGAAGCTCACTCGCACATGTAGCCATTCTTCAAGAGAAGAAAATTATCGATTCTGATACTGGCAAGAAATTAGAAGGGGCGCTGCGCCAACTTCAGAAAGAAGTTGTGGCGGGAACATTTACAGCAATCGATTCAGATGAAGATGTTCATTCGGCTCTGGAAAGAGGTTTAAAAGAGAAGCTTGGCGATGTAGGCGGAGCTATCCGCGCCGGACGATCGAGAAATGACCAAGTTGCTACCGATTTCCGTCTTTACCTCATTGATCACATGATTGAGATTGCTTCTCAACTGCTGGTAGTACAAAAATCAATCGCTCAACTTGCCCAGCAGTATGTCGATGCAGTCGCTCCGGGATTTACTCACCTGCAACATGCACAGCCTGTCTCGTTTGGACATGAACTTGCCAAACATGCTCACGCATTTACTCGCGATATTTCGCGAATTCACGATTGGCTGGAGCGTGCGAATCTCTCGCCTTTAGGAGCGGGAGCTTTATCTGGTTCTTCGTTGCCACTTGATCCCGAAAAATCGGCCGCAAACCTTGGATTTAGCGGTGTCATAGAGAACAGCATTGACGCAGTCATGGATCGCGATTTTGCGGCAGAAGCGCTCTTTATCATCGCTCTGGTTGGAGTTCATATCTCTCGTATTGGCGAGGAGTGGACGCTCTGGAGTAGCACTGAGTTTGGCTGGGCAAAACTCAATGACGCGTACTCCACTGGATCATCGATCATGCCCCAGAAAAAGAACCCTGATGCAGCTGAATTAGCGCGCGGAAAGTCGGGACGTTTCATCGGTAATCTCACCGGTCTGTTGACCGTCATGAAGGGTTTAGCTTTCGCCTACAACCGCGATCTCCAAGAAGATAAAGAATCGGTCTTTGATTCTGTTGAGAATTTGCTTCTATTACTTCCTGCAGTATCAGGAATGATCGCAACCACTAGTTTCGATAAATCGAAGATGAAGGCTGCAGCTCCACTTGGTTTCTCTCTTGCAACCGAGATTGCTGATTTCTTGGTGAAGCAATCGGTGCCCTTCTCCGTTGCTCACGAAGCAGCCGGATCCTGTGTGAAGTTATGTGAAAGTAAAGCTATCGAGTTACATCAACTATCTGATGAAGAGTTTTTGTCGATTCATCCCAAGTTAACAGCCGATGTTCGCGCGCTACTGAATGTCGATGGCGCAATCGCTGCTCGCACAAGCCCCAACGGAACAGCCCCGTCGAGTGTGAAGAAGCAACTTGACACTCTTAATCAGACTATTGCAACGAACTCGGCATGGGTTGCCAGCGAGCGGAGACGCTTTTCAGGCATGATGGACCAATGACCAGCGCTCTCTTAGATGATCTGCAATGGCGCCAATCCATCGCGCAAACCACTGATCGTGGCGAGCTTGCTGAGTTCCTCGATAGTGGATCTCGTTCACTCTACTTAGGCTTTGATCCCACCGCGCCCAGTCTTCATATCGGCAATCTTGTTGCTTTAACAGTCCTACGGAGATTCCAGTTAGCGGGCCATCAGCCAATTGCCTTGGTTGGGGGAGCCACAGGGTTAGTAGGCGATCCCAGCGGACGGAACTCAGAACGCAGCCTCAATGACGTTGCTGTCGTCGAAGAGTGGGTTGGAAAAATACGTAAGCAGCTTGAAGGGTTTCTAGATTTCAGCGGCAAAAACCCAGCGATTATGGCTAATAATCTGGATTGGACGAAGCCCGTATCTGCGATTGAATTCTTGCGCGATATTGGAAAGCACTTCAGTGTTAATCAAATGCTCTCGCGCGAATCAGTATCAGCGCGCCTCGAAGCCGGCGGAATTTCCTACACGGAATTTTCGTATCAAGTACTCCAAGCGTTTGACTTCCTCGAATTAAGCCGACGTAACAACTGTTTGCTGCAAATCGGCGGAAGTGATCAATGGGGAAATATCGTGGCGGGCGTTGATTTGATTCGTCGCGTAGAGAGTAAATCGGCACATGCTCTGACTATCCCGCTCCTTGCCAAAGCAGATGGCACAAAGTTTGGAAAAACTGCGGGCGGTTCTATCTGGCTCGATTCAACGATGACGACTCCATACGCTTTCTTCCAATTTTTTCTCAACTCTGATGATCGTGATGTTGAACAATTACTCCGTACCTTCTCATTTAAATCACATGACGAATTGGAAGCTCTCTTCGATTCGCTGAAAACAAATCCTGGAGCGCGTGAAGCGCATCGCGCTCTTGCTCGTGAAGTAACATCGTTGATCCATGGCGAATCCACGACAGCTAAAGTAGAGAATGCAGCAAAAGCGCTCTTCGGTCAGGCCGAAATCCGCGAACTTGATGTTGAAACGCTGGAGTCAGCGCTCTCTGAGCTACCGCGAACCACAATTAGGAAGGGCGAACCAATCCCAACATGGGTTGATTTGATTGCAGCTTCCGGTGTTGTCGATTCTAAATCGGCTGCGCGGCGCGTTGTTAAGGAGGGCGGGGCATATCTCAATAACGAGAAAATTTCTGGTGAAGATTTTGCACCTTCCACGAGTGATTTATTACATGGTCGATTTATGGTGCTGCGAAAAGGGAAGCGCGATCTCGCTTCAGTAGAACTGGTCTCCTAAAAGAGCGAGAAAAGGCGTTTTTCTTGGCTAGACCGGATTTGCCTCCTCTGAAAATCAGCGTTATTCTTCGCTTCTCGCTACGAAATCGGACTTCAACACCAGGCCGAGTAGCCGAGCAAGAACTTCCCTAAGAAGCTAAAAACCCTTATTTTTCAAGGTTTTTTGAGCGTTCGTGTGCCCCCAAAAAGGGTCCCGCGAGGGCGATTTGACCTTAGAAGCAAAGGGGCCTAGGTTTCTCCTTCTGCCCGAAAGGGCGGATTGGTTGTGCCCTGCCAACGGCTGTAAGGCCCGGAATCGGTGCGCACCCGTACCTTGAGAACTCAACAGCGTGCCATAAGTCAATGCCAATTACCTCGATGAGGTATGGCTTTATTGCCATGCCCGTCGAATCCTTTGTAAAAAAATCAATTGGTCAAAGACAATAAA
>VFFD01000027.1 GCA_018882745.1 Candidatus Nanopelagicaceae bacterium | reverse complement strand
GTTGATTATGTAGTTTCTAAGAAGATGGAATTTGGACTCTGGTTTGAGGGCGAGATGGTCAATCCTGATTCAGATCTTTATCGCACACATCCCGAATGGATACTCAATGTCAATGGTCGTGTTCCCCCAACATGGCGCCATGAGTTGGTACTTAATCTGGATAATCCAGATGCCTATAACTACGTTTTGAACCAAACGAGTGACATCCTCTCCAGCCACAAGATTTCCTACATTAAATGGGATCACAATCGAACTTTGATTGATGCTGGCTCAGAAGGAAGACCTGCAGTCGGAAAGCAAACCAGAGCGCTCTATCGACTCTTTGCAGAGTTAAAGAAACGTCATCTAGGTCTAGAAATTGAGTCATGTGCATCAGGTGGCGCAAGAATTGACTTAGGAATCATTGATCTTGTAGACCGATTCTGGACGAGTGACAATAACGATGCACTTGAGCGTCAAACGATGCAGCGTTGGACTATGCAATTTATCCCACCGGAGTTACTTGGAACGCATATTGGATCAGATCCGGGACATCAAACTGGTCGCCATCTTTCGTTGGCATTCCGCGCTGCTACTGCGCTCTTTGGCCATGCTGGCTTAGAGCGAGATCTCACTTCACTTTCACCTGAGGATTTAAGAGCACTCAAAAATTGGATTTCCCTCTATAAATCAAAGCGTGCGCTTCTTCACTCTGGCGATGTAGTTCGTATTGATTATCCAAATGAGGCTCACTATCTGCACGGAGTTGTCGCACAGGATAAAAGTGAGGCGCTATTCAGTTATGTTCAGCTTCGCCCAATTGTCACTTCCCATGCTCCAAAGATTGCTATTCGCGGCCTTAAACCTTCTTCCAAGTATCAGATTAGAGTCATTCATAGTGCTGGAAGGGCTGAATTTATGGCGATTACGCCACCGCCTTGGCTGGAAAGCGGCGCTGTTATGACAGGTTCTGAATTAGAAAATGTGGGGCTGCCTGCTCCCATTCTCCGTCCAGAAAATGCTCTGCTCTTGGAGATTGTTCAAGCCAAGTAAGTTTCTATTCCACCCAATTCAGAGTACGTTCAATGGCTTTCTTCCACTGCACGTATCCACTCGTTGCAAGTTCGCTGGTTTTAACGGCGCTCCAGCGGCGACCTTCCTGCCACTTGCTACGCAGCTCTGCAACATCTTTAAAGAAACCGACAGCGAGACCCGCAGCGTATGCAGCGCCCAGCGCAGTTGTCTCAATAACGAGTGGTCGCACAACATCAACTCCCATGATGTCTGATTGCATCTGCATACAGAGAGCATTGGCGGTGATTCCACCGTCGACGCGCATTTCAGGAAGCTTCACTCCGCTATCAGCCGACATTGCATCCAGCACGTCTCGAGTTTGGTAGCAGATTGCTTCCAGTGCAGCACGCGCTAAATGAGCTTTGGTGGCAGCGCGAGTTAAGCCCACCACAACACCCCGCGCATCGTTACGCCAATAAGGAGCAAAGAGCCCTGAGAAGGCAGGAACGAAATAGACACCACCGTTGTCTGGGACGCTCTTTGCAAGCCCTTCAATATCTGGGGCGCTAGAGATTATTTGGAGTTGATCCCGAAGCCACTGAATGGCAGAACCAGTAACTGCAACTGAACCTTCGAGGGCATAACGAGCAGGTTCTTCGCCAAATTTGAAACAGACAGTTGTGAGAAGTCCATTCTTGGAGCGCACGATTTCAGTTCCGGTATTGAGAAGCGCGAAGTTTCCAGTGCCATATGTTGTTTTTGATTCTCCACGTTCAAAGCAAGCTTGTCCCACCATCGCCGCTTGTTGGTCACCGACAATTCCCGAAATGGGGACTGCGCTTCCAAATGCTCCAGAAGGATCGGTTTTGGCGTAGATCTCCGAAGAGGACTTGATCGTTGGAAGGACCGAACGTGGAATTTCGAATAACTTAAGAAGTTCCTCATCCCATTGAAGTGTTTCTAAATTCATCAAGAGTGTGCGACTGGCATTTGTTACATCGGTGAAATGGACTCCGCCACGGGGGCCTCCCGATAGATTCCAGAGCAACCACGAATCGACAGTGCCCATAAGTGCGCGACCATCGTTGATGGCATCCTGAACAGCAGGTACATTCTTGATTAGCCAGCGCATCTTGCTGCCAGAAAAGTAGGGAGCAATTGCTAAGCCAGTTTTGTGAGTTATTGAAGCTTTCGAAGTTTCCGATAGCGAGTTGAGAAAGTCTGACGTTCTCGTATCTTGCCACACGATGGCATGAGAGAGTGGGGCGCCGGTCGTTTTGTCCCATACAACCGTGGTTTCTCTTTGGTTTGTGATGCCGATTGCTACAAGATCTGATCCAGAGATTCGAGCCGCCTTGAGCGCACCCGCAATGACATCTTCAGTACGCTTCCATATTTCTGCAGCATCATGTTCTACCCAGCCAGCCTGAGGCAGAAACTGCGTGTGCTCTAATTGATGTTGTCCAACAATCTTTCCGGCGCCATCAAAGACGATGAAGCGGGTACTGGATGTTCCTTGATCAAGAGAGCCGATGTAAGCCATAGCGCGTATCCTAAGCCTGTGCCTCTTTCATCTTCGAGCCTGAATCCGCAGCAAAGGAGTAGTGCAATTGCGGCCTTGGCGCGCGAGGAGTTCGATGTTCTTGTAATTGGAGGCGGAGTCAATGGCGTGGGAATCGCGCTTGATGCGGCCTCCCGAGGACTGAGCGTTGCATTAGTAGAGAGTTCAGACTTTGCCGCTGGTACCTCCTCGAAATCGTCAAAACTTATTCATGGCGGACTGCGCTATTTGGAGCAATATGACTTCAAATTAGTACGGGAAGCGCTCAATGAACGTGAATTGATGGTGAGCACGCTTTCGCCACACTTAGTAAAACCCGTTTCATTTCTCTATCCACTGCAAGAAAAGTTAAAGGAACGCACCTATGTGGGCGCGGGGATGGCTCTCTATGATGCGCTTCGAGGTTTTAAGCGAGCGCTGCCGTGGCATAAACATCTATCTCAAAAACGAATCAGCGAGATTGCCCCATCACTGCGACTCGATGTGATTACTGGTGGCTATCAGTATTTTGATGCTCAAGTAGACGACGCTCGTCACACGATGTCGATTGCAAGAACAGCTGCGAAGTATGGAGCTGTCATTACTACACGTACGCGTTGTGATGAATTAGTGATGAAGGGCAAAAGAGTTATTGGCGCCCAAGTTACTGATGTGGAAACAGGAAATTCGATTTCGGTAAAAGCGAAGACGACAGTTATGGCTGCGGGTGTGTGGACCGATCCGCTTTACAAGAAGTTTGGGATTAAACCCGGTTATGCAGTTCGTATGTCTAAAGGTGCACACATTGTTGTTCCGGGTGATGCTATTAAGTCCGAAACTGGCGTGATCATCAAAACTGATGTCTCAGTTCTATTCATCATTCCATGGGGCGATAAGTGGATTGTGGGAACGACTGATACTGATTACGACGAGAGTCGAGAAGAGCCGCTTGCCTCGCGTGATGATGTCTCTTACATTATTAATCAGGCCAATCGAGTTTTGGAACCTAAGTTGCGACGAGAGCAAGTTATCGGTGTTTTTGCTGGACTACGGCCCTTAGTATCTACTGATCCTGATTCTCCAACTACCAAACTTTCGCGGGAACATGTTGTCGATAGCCAAACTCCTGGTTTTGTCTCCATTGCAGGTGGCAAGTACACAACGTATCGAGTCATGGCTGAAGATGCGGTGAATGAAGCCATCAATCACTTACGCAAAATCGTCCCTGATTCGGTAACAGAAACTCTTGCAATTATTGGCGCAGACGGATACTCAGCTCTGATGAATCAGATTCCACGCCTAGCAAAGTTGTATGGTGTGGATGAGTTAACTGTGGAACATCTCCTCAACCGTTATGGCTCTCTCATTGATGAAGTACTCTCACCGGCGGTTCAGAGGACCGACCTCCTAGATCGAGTTGTTCCCGACCTTCCATATCTCAATGCAGAAATTCTCTACGCAGTGACTCACGAGGGGGCTCTGAGCGTTGATGATGTACTTTCTCGTCGCACTCGAATCTCCTTCGAAGCCAAGGATCAGGGGCTGAGTGTTGTGGATTCAATCGCCCATATCATCGGTGAAGTTCTAGGTTGGAGCGCTAAGGAAAGAAAAGCTTCAATCGCTCACTATCGAGAATTGATAAGCCGACAGAATGATATTTTGATTCAAGCTAAGGAAGTCACCGAAAAGGTCAGCTAGTTCCTAATTTGATTTTTGCAAGAATCTACCGGCACTGGAACTCTTGTCGGTTTTGGAGTCGGCGATGGAGTAACTTCTGGGCCTTGCGCCAACTCGAAGGTTAGATCCTGGCGGTTCGCTGCATGCGTATTTGTCTGATCAACGTAAGCCAGATAACCCGAAGTGATACCTGCGGGAAGATTTCGAAGAGAGAGCGTCCACACTCCAGCAGCATCTCGAACAGGGGTCTGCTCCACTTTCTTTGGAGCTTGACCATCAACTGTTGGGTTGAGCCTAAAGGCTACGGTTCCAGTAATAACAGGAGTTCCCGTGGGCCTTTTAACCTCAACCTTGATTCGAACTGGTTTATCAGTGCTCGATGCACTGATCCTGGTAATCAGCATGGTTGTAGGTTCTTGTACCGGCAAATAATCACCAACTTGTGGCGTCCACACTCCTCGCGTCAATTGGAGGAATGAAGAAGGATCTCCCCGGTACACGTTGAGATCAATTCGGGAGGATGCCACGCCATACCTATCGCCATAACCGCAAGATGAGTATTGCCAAATCTGCCACAGCGATGAGCAATCAGATGTTGACCAGGAATGAACAAAACAGCCGAAAATCTTCCTACCAGGTTCAGCAGTCGGGTCGGCAGGGTTTATTCCGTACTGGGCCTTCCAAAGCGGATATTGACGGAGCTTTTCACTGCGAACTAAAGCTTGTTCAAGAAATGTTGGATATGAGTAGAAGAAAGGTTTTCTCCCAGTCTTCTCAAACATCGTTTCGAGCCATGTTTCAGCCCATAGCGTTGCTAGGGATCGCTGCGCATATTTTGTGCATCTTCCATTTGAAGCGGCGACGCAATTGTTTTCGAGGTCGAGTGCGTATGGAAGATCTTTTTCTGTGTAACCACCAAGACTCGATAAGCGCCAGATCGCTTTCTGTGCCTGTGCCTGTGCATCGAGAATCACGGAATTACGGTTGGTCGTATTAGGCAAGATTGCATAGTGATAATAACCGGTGTAGATGCCAGCTGCTTGTGCTGCATTACGGTCCATAAGCAAATACTTGAGAGCAAGTGCATCAGCATCGTCGCGAGTATCTGATGCTTTGATCATCACAAATCTAATTCCTGCTTTGTACATCTTTACGAAATCAATTGGCTTATCGCCGGGATGTTGCCAGCGACTCACATCCGTGCCATGAATTCGACCACCGGGGCCAGTCAACGCTATGAGTTGATCTGGGGTGCTCAGCTGGGGGACAGGATCAATAGTGAGATTACGAGATTTCGTTGTGACAAGTTTGCTTCCAATCGATACCCGAGCGCGGTAAGTAGCCTTACTCTCGAGAGCAGTGGCTCGCGCTTGAACTTTCCAAGCACCACTAGAAGTTGACCGAGTACGGAGCTTCGTATCTACCCATGAATCATTTAATTTAACATCGATGCGAATTACAGCATTCTTGACTTTGGGCTTTATGACTCCATGGAATGTGACTTTGTACTCTGGAAACGCAGGAGTTTGAACGAGGTTGAAGGTCGAAGTCGGGGTTGCAGATTCGGCGGGTGAGACGAGAGATATCAAAAGCCCAAGCGTGATTGCTGCCCGCAGATATCGAGAACGCATCACTCGACAATTATGGCGATAGAAACTCCAAAAATCTCTCTTACGGCCTGCTCAAGTGCGGCGCGGTGTGAGTCCTTCCTTACATATGAATAGTCATGAGCACCGCTCAATTTCTCAGCATCTACAAAACTCAATTTAAGTTGATTGTTATCAAAATTTACGAGCCGAGCATCAAAGAAAGCAAGCCATGCAACCCGATTTTCACTTTCAAGTTTATCGAGGACCTCATTCCAACGTTCTTTTACGCGTTGCAGGTCTAGCGGAGTCATCTATTAGTTGAGAATTGCAAAAAGAGTCGCTGCAATCGCGATCAACCACGCCATTACCTTTCCAGTCGAGGTAGAGAGAACACTCTTACCCAGATTGAAATAAGTGAGCGCAAAAAGCGTTAGGCCAGTTCCAACAATCAGAAAGGTCCTCAATCCCAGGTTCTCTTCACCAGATTGATAACGCAAATTAATAAGCCCTATTGCAAAGAGAGCATATGCAACATAGCGAAGATACTGAAGTGATGTCATTTACGATCCTCCTTCATGGCGTGAGTTGAATCTGAAGGAAGCAACCAGGCGCGATCTGCCGGGAAGGAATATCGTGCGATCTTTCCAACGGGAACAATGTCGTCGTAAAGAGGATCTGATTCCACAGCGATAATCACGCCTTCATCAGTTTCGAGGGTGTACTCCACGTGATTGCCGTAGAAAACCACATTGGTGACTTTTCCTTCACCTTTACCAACTTTCGTGCCTTTACCTTTCGCAGCGGTCACGGTGATTGACTCGGGGCGAACAAGGAGCACAGGCTTGTTGGACGACAGTGCGCTGCTCTGCGCTGCGACCTCTATCTTCCTTCCGCTCACTACGATTTTTGCCTTTCCTGCCTTCGCCCTGGCTGCACTCTCGACTTCGAGGAAGTTGGAGCGGCCGATGAAGTCAGCGACAAAGACCGAAGATGGCCGGCGATATATCTCATCTGGAGTTCCGACCTGCTCAACAACAGCATTTCGCATCACGACAATTCGATCAGACAAGCTCATCGCTTCATCTTGATCATGGGTGACGAAGATGCTGGTAATTCCGAGGCGACGCTGTATCGAGCGAATCTCCACTCGCATCTGTGCGCGAAGCTTTGCGTCAAGATTCGAGAGAGGCTCGTCAAAGAGAAGAACTTTTGGTCTGACAACCATTGCGCGTGCTAGCGCAACGCGTTGTTGTTGCCCACCGGATAGCTGATTTGGAGCACGATTGGCAAGATGAGACAAACTCATGGAATCAAGGACTTCCCCAACTGCTTTCTTAATCTCACCAGCTGACAACTTCTTGACTCTTAATCCATATGCGACGTTATCAAATACTGTCATATGCGGAAACAGCGCGTATGACTGAAAGACCATTCCCATCGGACGACGGTCAGGAGTTGCATAGCTAAGGTCTTCACCATCTAGGAGAACGCGCCCCTTGGTTGGCGTTTCGAAACCAGCAATCATGCGAAGTGCTGTGGTTTTGCCACATCCTGAAGGGCCAAGAAGAGTTACAAACTCACCGGGATTAATGGTGAGTGTGAGCTCGCGGACGGCGACGACCTTCTCTGCGCTGTTGCCAAACTCTTTAGTCAGCGCATCAAGTTTGAGATTGCCAGACTTCGTTGCCATGATTTCTCCTTAGCGTCCTGTGACCATTGGGCGATCAATTGAAACTTGAGTTCGACGTACCAGAAGGTTGATAAGCCCTCCAATAATCATGATGAGCATGATCAAAATGCAGCATAGGGCGAAGACGTTTCCATACCTGCCTTGATCGGCTTCTGCCAAAATCTTCTGCGTCAAAATTGATGTATCTGGCGTTACCAAAAAGATGATGGGGGAGAGCGTCGTCATGGAATGCGCGAAGGCGTACATAAGGCCTGACAAGAATGCGCCACTAATTAACGGCAGAGTAACGAGTCGGAAAGTCTTTCCTCCTGCTGCGCCGAGTGAGGCAGAAGCCTCTTCTATAGCTGGATCAATCTGTTGCAACATGGCAATTCCCGATCGTTGACCAGCGGGGCTAGAGCGGATGATGTAGACCATGATGATTGCGATGGAGCCACCAATAAGTGCGGCGCCACCTGCTACTTGTGGAAATACCGTCACTCCAGCAATCTTTACTGGGTCGTTGTATGTGATTGCGTAACCAATACCAATAACGGTTCCTGGGACTGCAATACCCAGCATGCCCAAGAAATCCAGCGCCTCTGAACCACGTCTAACTTTTCGAACAACCAACCAAGCGATCAGCATGCCGAAAATGCCCGAGAGGGGTGTTGCTATCAAGGCCAGAGTCGTCGTTGTTTTGATTGCACCGTTAGCGAAACCACCAAGGAGATATTGGAAGTGACTCAACGTAAATTCGTTGTTCACTCCAATAATCTGAACGAACGCTCCGAGCACAACCGTTGCATAAATCAGAAGAATGAGTCCAGTGAGTAACCCGGTTACTGTAAGAAGAAATGTTCGCGCAACTTTAGATGTGACAACAGTCGGGCGTCCGCTAGGTTTTCCGGTCACAGAGATGACCGATTTCTTCTGGGCCCAGTAGCGCTGAATCAAGAAGACTAGAAGAGCTGGTAGTAGGAGCAAAAGTGAATAACCTGCAGCAAGAGAGATGTCATAGTCACCATTGATGGCCATGTATGCCCGAGAAGCCAAAACTGTATAGCTGCCTCCGATAATCAATGGATTGGCGAGATCAGCAATAGATTCAATAAAGAGAAGCAAGAATGAGCCCGCAAAGCCAGGAATGAGGAGAGGCAGGGTAACTGTTCGGAAGATACGCCATTTATTTGCACCCAAGCTAGCGCCAGCTTCATCAAGCGCAGGATCAAGGCTTCGTAACATTCCTAAAAGATTCATGTAGGCGATCGGAAAAAAGGAGAGAGTAAGTACAAGAACCAGTCCCGGATATCCGTACAACGTTGGACGCCAATCGAAGATGCCACGTGTGATCATTCCACTGCGACCAAAGAGAACAATGATTGCGGTCGCAAAGGCAAAAGGTGGTGAAATAATCGGAACCAAGTTAATAATGTGAAGAATTTTCTTGCCGCGAAATTCAACCCTAGCCTGGGTGTAAGCCATGATGAAGCCGAGAAGAGTCCCAAGCGCCGCAACGGTTAGACCCAGTTTTACGGTATTCCAAATGATGTTGCGCGTAACAATGTCACTGAAGGAACCCTTAACGATTGCGCTACCTGAAGGTTGAGATGAATAGACCAAAATGTTGAGCAGTGGCAGAACGATAAGGAAGCCAACAATGATGAGAACGAGTACTAACGCAAGTTTGGTGAAAATGTCGTACTTTCCACCCCTGGCTTTAGTGCTCATCAAACGAATTCCTTTCGGTTCTTAGTAAAAAGGGTTCTGAGTTGTCTCAGAACCCTTTTTACGACGTATTGTCTAGGTATTACTTTGCTGAAGAAGCGAGTGCAACTTCCTTATCAAAGCGAGCCTTGAGTTTTACTGAAGCTGTTCCGGCTGCTTCTGCTTCATAGTTAAGCAAAGTGACCTTCTTGAGGTTAATCATACGACGGTCATACTTTGCATTTGGATTTGTGAGAATCTGGAAAGACTCTGCTTTCGCAGGCCCGATGTTCTGAGCCTCTGCTGAAAGAGCGAAATCGATATACGCCTTGGCGGCGTCTGGATTCTTTGCGCCCTTTACCAATGCAATGCCACCGATTTCAAAACCCGTACCTTCTTTAGGGAAAGAAACTACGAGTGGGTTGCCGCGAAGAATTGCTGCAGTACAGTCATGTGAAAAGACCAGACCTGTTGCAACTTCACCGCGACCAAGTGGGCCAGTTGGTCCCGCGCCACTTCGAGTATAGGAAAGAACATTCTTGTTCAACTCTTTCATATAGTTGATGGCAGCATCTTCAGATCCAAGCCGTAGAACTTGCGACCATAGCGCTGTGTATGCAGTGCCTGAAGTTCCAGGGTGAGCCATCATGAAGTTGCCTTTGAACTTAGCATTAAGGAGATCATTCCAACTTGTCGGAGCTTTCACGCCAAGTCTCTTAAGTTCGTTTGTATTGGAGCAGAACCCAAGTGCGCCCATGTAAATACCTGTCCAGAATCCATCGGCATCTTTAAATTGAGACTTAAGCATGTTACGTGTGGGTGACTTGTAAGCCTCTATCACGCCTTGAATTCGACCAGAGATATGGCTGTCATTTGGTCCACCCGTCCACACATCAAATTCGGGATTATTCTTGGAGGCAACTAGGCGCGTTAATGCTTCACCGGACGAGAGTCGAATGAACTTGGTTGTGACGCCTGTCTTTGCCTGAAACGCTTTTGTCATTTCTACACACCAGAGTTCTTGCGGGGTGCAGAGAACGTTGAGTGTGCCAGAGAGTTTGCGACCTTGCGCGTATTGGAGGGCTCCACTGACGCGTTCGCATGTGTAGGTAACTCCAGAAATTGTGCGAACCTGACCTTCTTGTGCACAGACGCTTCCTTTGAGATCACGTGCCGCTTGGGCAGGTGCTACTGCAGAGAGAAGTGAGAGGACGAGAGCGGAGAGCGCACCGAACGCGATCAACTTTGATCTTTTCATTCTTGCCTTTCATAAATACGAGGGGGTATTGCTTGAGCCTGACAATAACAGGGTGGCTGAATAAAGTCATGAACGGTCATAGGTGGCTAGCGCCTTCGGCAGGCTAGGTTGAGGGTCTGTCAGAGCTAATTCATCGACAGTCGTGCTTCGCGCCGTGCGCGCTGCTCAACTGGGTCTGGTACTGGAACGGCCGAAATGAGGCGTCTGGTGTACTCCTGGCGCGGGCTCTTCAAGATCTCATCACGTAGTCCAACTTCAACGATACGACCGTTCTGCATTACTGCAATACGGTGCGACAGAATGTCAACGACTGCAAGATCATGAGTGATGAATAAGCATGCAAATTTTAATTTATTTTGAAGATTCTGGAGTAGCTCAAGGAATCGAGCCTGCACTGAGACATCCAGCGCCGAGGTTGGTTCATCGGCAATCAACAGATCGGGTGTTAGGGCAAGTGCGCGGGCAATTCCTACGCGCTGACGTTGGCCACCCGAAAGTTCATGCGGATATCTATTTCGATAGGACCGAGGTAATTCAACGCTATCAAGCAAATCTTCAACCCGGCTATTCAAGTCGGCACCTTTAGCTTCCCCCGAAAGCAAAATTGGTTCCCCGATACTCTCGCCAATTGGTAGGCGAGGATTTAATGAGCTGGCTGGATCTTGGAACACAATTCCAGTGTGCTTACGAATCTCCCGTAATTCTGCAGGAGTTGGTTTAGAAATATCTTTGCCAACAATCTCAATTCTTCCCTCAACAATTGGTAGCAATCCAATAGCCGCGCGGCCGACTGTGGTTTTGCCAGAGCCAGATTCACCAACAAGTCCAACAATTTCACCTGGGAAAATCTCCAAACTAAAGTCGGAGACTGCACGGAAGGCAGGTACCCGACCTTTTTTAGGATATTCAATTGAAACATTCTCCAACTTGAGTACCGGGGGCAATCCCGCTAACTCAGGCGATAACTTTCGGATGGCTGCTGATCCCAACTTTGGTACAGCTGCAAGTAGTTGCTGGGTGTAAGGATGCTGAGGCCGGTGGAAAATCTGATCTGAAGTTCCGTATTCAACTGTCACTCCATCCTTCATCACGAGGATGTCATCAGCAAGATCTGCAACAACGCCCATGTCATGAGTAATCAAGAGAATTGCAGAATTGAGTCTGCTCTGGAGACTGCGCATCAGATCGAGAATTTCGGCTTGAACAGTTACGTCAAGTGCAGTCGTTGGCTCATCTGCAACAAGAAGTCCAGGATCACATGCGAGTGACTGAGCAATCATGGCGCGCTGACGTTGGCCACCAGAAAGTTGATGAGGATATTTGTCGAATGATGCTTCGGGGTTTGGAATCTCAACCATTGTGATCAGTTCGATGGCGCGCACTTTTGCTTCTTGCGGACCCATATCAAAGTGAGTACGTAGCGTTTCAACAATCTGAAATCCAATTGTGTAAACGGGGTTAAGAGCGGTCATAGGCTCTTGGAAGATGTATGCGACCTCGCGGCCACGCGCTTTACGGATTAAGGACTTTTTCGCGCCAATCATTTCCTGACCCTTGACCTTGACACTTCCTGAAACACGCGCATTCGAGGCCAAGAGGTCCATCAGACCCATCGCTGTGGTTGACTTTCCGGAGCCAGATTCGCCGACAATGGCCAGGACTTTTCCAGCTTGCAATTCGAAGTTCATATCAATTGCAGCGGGATACCAGACCCCTTCGACCCAGAAATCAATGTTGTACTTCGATACTTGAAGAACTACGTCGCTCATTTCGAGTCTCCTGCAATACTAGGTGTATGAATGAAACTTTTCGTCCCCGAGGCAACTTCGCGTGGGCGGGCACTTCTCTGGTACTGATTGCTCTCTTTGCAGCAAATAGTTTTATGGTTGCGACCAGCGCTCGGCAAACGTTTGTCGAGATAATTCTTTGTTTCATTCTTGGGGGAGCTGCTTACATCATTTGGATAAGACCTAAACTGGTGCTTCGAGACGATGTTATTGAAGTTGTAAATCCATTGAAAACGGAGTTGATTCCGTACGGCGACGTCTTGGAACTCGACACCAAGTGGGCTCTTACGATTATCCATAGCCGCGGCAAAACCAAAGTATGGGTCGCGCCTGCGAGCGGAAAGCGAAAGTGGATTGCTGACAGAACTTTCCGTTGGTACGGAAGCAGCGTTCCTCTCTCCGAATCTCGTCATACTGGTTCTGAGACGATGAGCGGAAGCCTGGACAGCCTCAGTGGTCAAGCTGCTTACATGATTCGCGAGCGGATTAAGAGAATTCACTAGCTCTGCTTTCCACTGAGCTCAGCAGCGCTCTTACGATCTTTGGCGGTGACATGTCTGCGCTGTCTCGGGTCGAAAGCATCACGAAGCCCATCGCCAATGAAGTTAACGCAGAGTGCAATTGAGACAATAAGCGCTCCTGGCCACCAGAATAACCAAGGGCTGATACTGAATGAATCTTGATATTCACTAATGAGGAGCCCAAGAGATACATCGGGTGGTCTTACTCCAAAACCTAGGAAGCTAAGTGCGGTTTCAGCAAGAATCGCTCCTGATAGCAAGAGAGTTCCTGCGACAATAATGACGCCGATTGCATTGGGCAAAATATGCTTGAAAATGATTCTTCGATCTGAAGCTCCCGCAACTCGTGCGGCATCAACAAACTCTCGCTCTCGAAGAGTTAAGAATTCGGTGCGCACGAAGCGTGCTAGACCCATCCAGGCAAAGAAACCCAATAAAAGCGCCAGGGGAACCACGCCGAGATTTCCAAATCTGAATCCGATGAGAGCGCCGATGATGATGGTCGGAGTAACCAAGAACATGTCGGTGAGTCGCATCAAAACTGCATCAACAATTCCACCGAAATAACCTGCAATCGCACCAATCGTGGTGCCGATGCTCACGCCCAAGAAACCGACGATGAACATGACCATGATCGACTGTTGTGCTCCACGCATCACCAATGCAAAATAATCAGTTCCGATAATGTCAGTTCCAAAAGGATGATTGCCAATTTGTACGCCATCCCCATCCATGAAGGAGGGAAGCAAATCAAGTGTTGGGCAACCAGTTACTCCACCGTTGCACGATGAAGCAATCGCACCTTCGGGATCAATGTCTGTGATGGAGTAGGGCCACCATCCCGGGATCGAAAACTGACTTCCTTTAGGTCCAAAGTTCATGCCTGTCGCAGTAAAGACAAATATGATGATGAAAATGAGAGAGAAGAGCGAACCCATCGCCGCTTTATGTTTGACAAATCTATTGATGATGATTTGACGTTGGCTTCGTCCTTCAGTTTCGCGATTAGCAATTTCATTCTCATTTTTTTCAACCGCAGAAGCAGGTGTCTTGTTCGAATTACTCATGGCCGATTACTTCCTGATTCTGATTCTCGGATCGACGACACCGTACAGTAAATCTGCAACAAAATTCGCAAGTACAGTTAACGAAGCTGAGATAATGAAAACGCCCATGAAAAGATTGAGGTCGTAGTTTCTAATAGCATCGTTGAAAACTTGCCCCATCCCTTTCCAGGCAAATACACCTTCAGTGATGATCGCTCCGCCAATCAAACCTGCAAAATCATTAACGAGGATTGTGGTGAGAGGAAGCATTGCATTTCTCATACCGTGACGTACGATCACAGTTCTCTCATTTAGTCCTTTTGCACGCGCAGTTCTGATGTAATCCATATTCAATACTTCAAGAAGGCTTCCTCTTGAGAATCTCACGTAACCTGCAAAAGAAATCAATGTGAGTGCGATAGTAGGAAGCACTAGATGCAGAGCCGTATCGAGGCCAGAAATCCAGAAGTTATCAAGCTGCTCGGGGGTGAGAAGGTCATTTGCTTGGCCAAGGGTGGGGACTGGCCGCCCATTAACCGCATCAGAATTCAGGTAATCAGAGAACTCGGCCATGAAACGGTCGATAATGATGGGGAAAGTTGAGATAAGCGCAGTGAACAAACCAATTCGCATGTAGACGCGACGGTCTATCTTGCTGACAGCGATGCCGATCAAGATGCCTACGGTAATGGTTATGGAAAAGACCGCGATGACATTGAGCACAGAAGCATCTGCAGACATCACAAGCTGTAGAGGGTAATAGAGGACAGCAATCGCAATTGCAGTTCCGATACCGGCATTGCGTCCTTTTTTACTATCTAAGCCAGTAATCAATTGAATAACTATTACTGCGTTGCATAGCGCTAGGAATGAAACGCCAAAGATCCCGAGCGAAGGCTCCAAGAACCATTGAGTTGCACTTACGTATGTGAGAACTAATCCAGCGAAGAGCGCTGCGCCTGCGAGAACGGAGAAGAATTGAACTCGCGTTCCCCCAGCAAATCCAGCCAAAACGAAGCCGAAGACCAGAGATGCAAGCATTACAACCACGGGAGGTATTCGCGGATCGGCGAGGAAATCATTGAATTGAATCGCCATGAACTCCTTGAGAAGTACAGCAACCCAGAAGATTGGAAGTGAGAAAAGGAGGAAGGAGAAGAAAGTCATCGTGTAATCAAAACGGCTGTACTGTCTGATTGCGGTAATCATTCCTACTGAAATTCCAAAGACGATGGCGAGGAATGTTGCGGTAATAACCAGCTTGATTGTGACCGGAATTGCCATTGCAAGAATTTCGCTGACGGGAATATTTGAACGTGAAAGACCCATGTCGAAATCCCCCCATAGCCCGGCGACAATGCCGCGCAACCATGAGAAATAGCGAATTGGGGGAGGAACATCTAATTGCAGGTCCCTAATTGTCTTGGCAATCAGGTAGTCCTTGTTTATTGCGGTGCTTTCGCCAAATGCGGAAAGGGGATCAGAAGAATATGCCTGAAGGTTGTAGGCAAGGAAACTGGCTCCAAAGACAATCACGAGCATCATGCTGAGTCGCCGTGAAATGTACGCTAGCAAAGTACCACCCTGTCCGAAGCCAAACCTCTCTGAGTTTGGGCCTTGTATAAATGTATATCTCTAAAAAAGTCTAACACTAAAGAAAATCTGGGATGTCTTATGAGGACATCCCAGATTTCTATTTCTTACTTTTACTTAGAACTTCTTTCTAGTAAGACCACTTCCAGAAGTTCCATGTGATGTTATTTCCAAGCGGTGCTGGATCAATTCCCTTGAGGTCCTTGTTCCAAGCAGAGATTGTGGGGTTGAAGTAAAGAGGTAGACCCCATGAGTTGTCGATGAAAATCTTGTCAGCAGCTGTTCGCTTGGCTGTGATTTCCTTGGGAGTGAGAACATCATTCTCAAGGCTTCTCATGATTTCATCCATCTTTGAATCGTTCCAGCCAAACACGTTGTTTGAACCGTCTGACTTGTAGATCGATGCGCCGTTAGCCTGGCTGAGAGATCCAAGACCAAAGCCGTACATCAACACGTCATAGGTGGCATTCGAGTTTGAGCGAGAACCGAAGAGATCGGCTTGTGGGAAAGTTTCCACATCAAAGCCAGCCTTCTTGGTTTCTGCCTTGATAAGAGCTGCAAGAGCGTTACGCACGCTGGTTTGAGCGTGAACGAATTTGATCTTGACAACAGGATTATCTGCAGATGCGGTTGGGAAGTACTTCTTTACAAGAGCTAACGCCTTTGCAGTGCGATCAGCTTGGGTGCCTTCATTATAAATTGCATTAGCACCAGAGCCTGCGGTGATTGCATTATAAGAAGTGCTGCCTGGAAAGTCGAGCCAAGTATTTGCAGGGGTTGCATCCTTATTTACTGGCTTAATCACCGTGTCAACCAATTGCTGACGTGGTGTAGCAAGAAGGAATGCTCTGCGTAGATCTTTTGCTCGCTGACCATTTCCAGCAAATGGGCCGGCGTATGTATCGGTTTCGCCAAACGCAGCATCAGTGCGAAGGTCTAGGTGAGAGTAGTTTCCACCGGCCTTGGTAAAGACAGTTACATTTGGAAGAGCCTCGAGTGTGAGACGGTCATTTCCGGTTGGAAGAGTATTGAAATAAACATCAATATCACCATTGCGAAGAGCCTGCACGGAAGCGGTGTTGTCCTTGATAATCTTGAGAACAACAGTCTTGATTGGGTTCTTCTTAGCCATCGCAGGACCCGAGTTGTACTTCGGGTTGCGAACGAGAGTCATGGACGCACCAGCGGTGAACTTGGAAACAATAAAGCCGCCGTTGCTTACAAGAAGAAGCGGATTGGTGGTTTCATCAACCTTGGTTACGTCATAACCCTTGGTCCAAATCTCACCCATCTTCTTCAAACGAGCAGTGTTCTTGCTGGTGAAATCCTTGAGGAACTTCGCCTTAGCTGCAGCGTTTACTGATGCTGACTGGAGTTTAGTTTTTCCATCAGCGATGAGTGAAAGAGTGTGAACTGGGGATGGGCCAGGTGCCAATAACTCCCAGTCTGGAAGAGGCTTCTTGAACTTCACGGTCAAGCTCATCTTGTCTGCGCTTAGCTTTGGAAGACCTACAACATTTTGTCCATAGGTGCTGTTATAAGAAACGCTATCAAAAGCTGGCTTGGTGTTTGCGTCAGAAGTGTCTCCAAGACCTGCAGATTTGGAATACTCATCAGCTGCGACAACGTGTGAGAGAAGTAGGTCCACAGCGTCGATAGGAGTTCCATCTGACCACTGTTGTCCCTTAGCTACGGTGTATTGAATCTGGAAATCCTTAGCTGCCTTCTTCACAATTTTCATTGTTCCGAATTTTGTATTCATTACGAGCTTTGGATCAGAATCGTAATAAGAGAAGCCCATTCCAGTTAAGGAACCGACAATTGCATTGTATGAAGTGTTTCCATCGCTTGTGCCTGAATTTAAAGAAGTGATATCCGCAGGTACAAGCATGGTCACGGTTGATTTAGTTGCTGCCTGAGCAGGGGTGATCAAACCTGCAGAAAGGCCAGAGACAACTAACGCAGTGGATGCGAGGGCAGCCAACGCGCGTAGCGTCAATTTTGATTTCATATTCAATTACTCCTTTTATTTGGTTAGACCCCAACTGGTGGCGCCATCCCCTTCTAGTGAACTAATCGTGAACTAGAAGTGAGCTAGCGGTGTCTCAATTCAGGACTTGAGGCGAGAGCCTAATGCATGGGCAAGCCCAATTACCAGGAAAATCCGCCGAAAATGGGCCCCCTGAGCGTTGAGGCAGATGGTCCTCCTGCCTGCGGCGACCTGATTTTGGGTACGTGGCAGAACGAAATTAAGGAGCATGGGTAGCATTTTCACGCTCAATCGTTAGCATGCCGATATGACGGAAAAGCCTAGGGAGATTCGCCGAAAGCCGCATCGCACAGTTGAGGAATTACAAGAGATCTTCAAGATCCTCGATGCAGGATACGTGGCACACCTTGGGTTCAATGATCCTGAATCTAAAGAAGCAACGGTTATTCCGCTTGGCTACGTTCGAGATGGTGATCGACTGCTATTTCATGGGTCGACAGGATCACGACTATTTATGGCTTTGAAAGCAGGAGTTCAAGTCTGTGCCACAGTGACTCTGCTTGATGGTTTAGTTTCTGCACGAAGCGCTTTTAATTCATCTATGAATTACAGATCAGTCATGACTTTTGGAGTAACTCAAGTTCTTGAAGAAGAAGAGAAGAGTGCAGCGATGAAAGCGCTTACTGAAAAGTTGATTCCAGGCCTGTGGGAAGGCGGTAGACCGATGACCGCTAAGGAGTTTGCTCAAACAATGATTGTTGCACTTCCTCTTGTTGACGTAACGGCAAAGCAACGAAGTGGCGAGGCGCTTGATGGAGAAGATGCGTCGTTAGATATTTGGGCGGGCCAGATTCCCATCATCACAAAGTTTGGTGAACCAATTACAAATGAGGATTCATCTCATGTCCCAG
>VFFD01000026.1 GCA_018882745.1 Candidatus Nanopelagicaceae bacterium | reverse complement strand
TAGAACGGGTGGCATACGGAGCAGACTTCAACGAAGAGTGATCCATTTGAAATTGTTGAACGAGTCTTAAAGGTCTCGCCGCAACCACAGGTAACTGTGGTCTCCTTATATTCAGGATGAATATCTTTCTTCATTGCGTACTCCTTGGTGTAGTGCTGGGTCCGATATTTCTAACGGTGAACCAGCTCGAAGGTCAGGGCGGAAGGTTACCTAAGCACCCTGCAGAAGAGCCAATTCGGCTGCTAAATGAGCGGCGTTACTCGCCCTTCGGAGCCTGGTCAGGTCCGACTGTGGTCTTTTGAACCTGCATCAAGAATTCGACGTTGGACTTAGTGCCCTTCATTTTTTCAAGAAGTAGTTCGAGCGCTTGTTGTGAATCAAGTGCGTGTAGAACGCGGCGCAACTTCCAGACAATGTTGAGCTCTTCTGGGCCCATAAGAATTTCTTCTTTACGAGTTCCTGAAGCATCGACATCAACTGCTGGGAAGATTCGCTTATCTGCGAACTTACGATCCAGCTTCAATTCCATATTTCCAGTTCCCTTGAACTCTTCGAAGATAACTTCATCCATCTTCGAGCCAGTTTCAACGAGCGCTGTTGCAAGAATTGTGAGTGATCCGCCATCTTCGATATTACGTGCAGCTCCAAAGAACTTCTTCGGTGGATACAACGCAGCGGAATCAACACCACCAGAAAGAATGCGGCCTGAAGCAGGCGCTGCAATGTTGTAAGCACGACCAAGACGAGTAATCGAATCGAGCAAGACCACAACATCATGTCCCAGCTCTACTAGGCGCTTTGCGCGTTCGATAGCGAGTTCAGCGACAGTGGTGTGATCATCTGCTGGGCGATCAAATGTCGAGGCGATAACTTCACCCTTAACAGAGCGTTGCATATCGGTAACTTCTTCTGGACGCTCATCAACGAGAACGACCATCAAGTGACACTCAGGATTATTTGTGGTGATGGCATTTGCGATGGATTGCAGCACCATAGTTTTACCGGCCTTAGGCGGCGAAACAATAAGCCCGCGCTGTCCTTTACCAATCGGTGCAATCAAATCAATGACGCGAGTGGTGAGAATATTCGGTTGGGTCTCAAGGCGTAGACGCTCTTGAGGATAGAGCGGAACAAGCTTGGAGAATTCCACGCGATCGCGAGCGGATTCAGGATCCATGCCATTGACGGTATCAAGACGAACAAGGGCATTGAACTTCTCGCGGCGCTCACCTTCACGAGGTTGGCGAACTTGGCCGGTAATGACATCTCCTTTACGGAGTCCATAACGACGAACTTGTTGGAGTGATACATACACATCATTTGGTCCTGGCAGATAACCGCCGGTGCGCAGGAATGCGTAATTATCGAGAATATCGAGTAAGCCACCTACAGGTAGCAAAACATCATCTTCAGAGAGCACGACCTCGCGCTCGCGTCCACCTCTATCACGGTCACGACCACGGTCACGATCGCGTCCACGGTCACGATGACGATCTCTGCGGAAATCACGATCGTTGCGATCATTACGATCATATCCACGATCGCCACGAGAATCGTTTGTTTCGTTTGAACTCTGTTGGTTTGACGACGGTGAATCTGAAGCTTCATCGTCGCTATCAGATGAATCATCATTGTCAGAGTCATCATTATTTGAATTCTGATTGTCATTACCGCGTTGACGACGTTGGTTACGTGCGGCGCGGCGCGCTTCGCGTTCTGCCTTTGCAGCTTCGCGGTTTGCGGCTTGGAGATCTGTGATTGCTGTGACGAGGTCTGGCTTCTTCATTTCGCCAGCGCCTTCAATACCTAGATTGCTTGCAATCTTTCTTAACTCAGGGAGGAGCAATGCAGATAGATCGCCAGAATCTCTCCGAGCACGTGTAGTTGTTTCTGCCATGTATGGTTCTTTTCTAGACTTGTAAAAAGTCTTGTGGTGATTTTTATTGGGGTTTACTGCTTATTTCTTTGAGCTATTTTTGATTGAAACTTCGGGCCGACTTACCGCCCAACGAGTCTGAAATCTACCAGCCAGGTTCAGAGAGCCACAAATCGGAGAATTTCCCGCACGATTTAAGCGTTGGAGACGGTTGCTCCATCGGGGGAAACCTCAAGATCCATCGGAGTGAAGTGCTCCCCTGCGCTTCTGACGATGTCATCGTGCTCGGCGGCAGTTCCAGTGTGAAGAACTAAGACGGATGGTCCGGCGCCAGAAATCATGGCTGCAACCCCTGCGCCACGTAACTTCTTAACGAGATCCAATGAACGAGGCATCGCTTCGCGGCGATATTCCTGGTGGAGATGATCCTCAGTCGCTGCAAAGAGGAGTTCTGGGCGAATCGAGAGCGCATGCACGAGCAATGCTGCGCGCCCCGCATTAATTGCCGCGTCTTTGTGAGGAACGCTATCTGGCAACATGCGACGCGCTTTTCCAGTTGAGAGTTGGGTGTGAGGCAAGAAGACAAGAGCACGGATTGTTGGATCGACAGTAAATTGAGAAGCACAGCCTGTGGCAACACTGGCGCGATCTTCCATCCATGAAATTGTTGCGCCACCTAAAGTTGCGGCTGCGATATTGTCAGGGTGACCTTCCATATCTGTTGCTAGCGCAATCAAATCATCATCGGTCATAAGAGTATTTCCAGATAGAACTAAACCCCGTGCAAGCGATAGTCCACCAACGATGGCTGCAGCGGATGAACCAAGTCCTCGACCATGGGGAATGGAATTAAGGGCGCGGAGTGCGATACCTCGTGGTTTGCCGCCCATGAATTCAAATCCCGCCATCATCGCTTTGATGACAAGGTGCTTTCCATCTCTCTTTACTTCATCTGCGCCTTCTCCCGTGACATCAACATCGAATATCTCATCATCAAGAATCTGGGCGACATAAATATCGCGCAGCTCTAACGCAAGAGCGAGCGCATCAAAACCGGGGCCTAAGTTGGCAGCGCTGGCTGGAACGCTGACTTGAATAGGCGTTGCTTTGTAAGTTAGGCGATCTTTAAATCCGCGCGACATTCTTATTCCAATCCAATGACTTCAGCTGCTTTGCGAAGATCAACAGGAATAACTGTGGGTTTATCTGCTCCATCAAGCACCCATTGCACATCCTTCAAACCATTTCCTGTAACAGTTATTACTATCTTCTTATTCTTAGGCAACTTCCCTTGAGATTTGTACTTAATTAGCCCAGCAATGCCCGCAGCGCTCGATGGTTCAACAAAGACACCTTCTTTTGCAGCAACAAGGCGATATGCGCTCAGGATCTCTTCATCACTCACCATATCGATGACGCCACCGGAAACATCGCGAGCCTCTTCTGCTTGAGTCCATGAAGCGGGGTTTCCAATGCGAATTGCTGTTGCAATAGTTTCAGGGCTCTTCACAACTTCACCGCGCACAATCGGAGCGGCGCCTTCTGCTTGAAAGCCCCACATCTGTGGCAATGATTTCGAGATTCCATCTGCGAAATATTCTTTATAGCCTTTCCAATATGCCGTGATATTTCCAGCATTACCAACTGGAAGGGCGTGAATATCAGGGGCAAAGCCAAGAGCGTCAATTACTTCAAAGGAGGCAGTTTTCTGCCCTTCAATACGAAATGGATTAACAGAGTTCACTAGCGACACGGGATATTTCTCAGAGAGCTCTCGAGCTAAGTTCAAACAATCATCAAAGTTCCCATCAACCTGAAGAAGTTTTGATCCATGTGCAATCGCTTGTGCGAGTTTTCCCATCGCAATCTTTCCTTGCGGCACCAGAACTACGGGAGTCATCCCAGCTTTGGTTGCGTAGGCAGCAGCGCTTGCGCTGGTATTTCCAGTAGAAGCACAGATAACCGCTTTGGCTCCCTCTTCTGCTGCTTTGGAAATTGCCATCGTCATACCGCGATCTTTAAAGGATCCCGTTGGGTTTGCGCCCTCAAATTTCAACCAAACTTCGTTATCGAGCATCTCGGATATAACGCATGCATAAATGAGTGGAGTTCCACCTTCGCAAAGAGATACGACAGGAGTTTTTTTACTCACCGGAAGTCGATTGCGATACTCCTCAATAACTCCACGCCACTGATGGGCGCCTCGCGTCGAACGTTTGTGGAAGATACTCACTTCGAATTACCTTCAATGCGAAGTACGCTTTCAACGCTTTTCACAACATCGCTCTTGGCAAGTGCTGCAACAGTCTTCTTAAGCGCTGACTCTGGCGCGGAATGTGTGGCAACGATTAATTCTGCGCTATCGCCACGTCCAGATTGACGCACTGTTTCAATGGAGACGTTATGAGATGCAAAGAGCTGGGCCACAGTGGCCAGCACGCCGGGTTTATCCGCAACATCAAGTCTGATGAGATAGCGAGACATCACATCATCTATAGGAGCGATGGATAGATCTGCATAATCACTCTCCCCATGACCTTCACCGCCACGCGTCTTATTTCGTGCAATCGCGATTAAATCACCAAGAATTGCGCTCGCCGTAGGTGCTCCACCTGCGCCGCGTCCGTAGAACATCAACTCACCAGCGGATTCGGCTTCAACGAAGACTGCATTAAAGGCATTTCGAACGGAGGCAAGTGGATGTTGGCGAGAAATGAGAGTGGGATGAACACGTACTGAAACTTGGTCCTTGTCGGTTAATTCCGCGATCGCAAGCAACTTAATGACATGGTTCATATCGCGAGCCACTGCAACATCGCGCGCTGAAATCTTTGAGATACCCTCGCAATAAACATCACTTGATGTAACTCGAGAGTGGAATGCCAGCCCAGCAAGAATTGCTGCTTTAGCTGCAGCGTCGTGACCTTCGATATCTGCTGTGGGATCAGATTCTGCAAAACCAAGTTTTTGCGCCTCTTTCAATACTTCATCAAAAGCTCTGCCTTCCTCATCCATTTTTGTAAGAATGTAATTGGTAGTTCCGTTAACGATTCCCATCACGCGATGCACATGATCGCCCACAATTGATTCCCGCATTGGGCGCAAAATTGGGATGGCCCCGCCAACAGCGGCTTCGTAATACAGATCAACCTGGTTCTTATCAGCGGCTTCAAAGAGCTCAGCGCCATGGAGTGCAAGTAGAGCTTTATTTGCTGTGATGATTGATTTTCCATTCTTGATGGCGTTCAGAATAAGTTGGCGGGCAGGTTCAATTCCACCCATCACTTCAATCACAATATCGATGGTGGGATCGTTCACTACCGATAGCGCATCGTCAGTCAGTAAAGTTTTGGGAACGTGTTCGCGTTCGATTGATAGATCTCTTACTGCGACCTTTACTAATGTGAGATGCGCTCCAGAACGCTCTGCAAAGTCGCCAGAATCTTCCTTAAGTAGTCGAGCAACGCTCGAACCTACGACGCCACATCCGAGCATGCCGACATTGAGAGTTTTGACTGCGCTACTCATATGTGACCTTTCTCGGCGGATGGAAGTGGACGCGGAGCATCATCCATCTCCAAGGCTAGAAGGTCGGCATGAGTTTCTCTGCGAATAATGATGCGCGCCTTTTGATTATGGACGGAAATCACCGGCGGACGAACCATATGGTTGTAGTTGCTCGCCATACTCCGACCATAGGCCCCCGTGGCAGGAGTTGCGAGTAAATCTCCAGGGACGATATCGCTTGGTACGTCAACATCTCTAATGACAATGTCTCCGGTCTCACAATGTTTTCCTACAATTCTTGCGCGGCGTAACTCTGCCTTACTGTCACGATTAGCAAGCTCTATTGAGTATTCCGCGTCATAGAGCCCTGGTCGAATGTTGTCGCTCATTCCGCCATCAACAGAGACGTACCACCGAGTTGACCCATCCTCGAGTTGTACGTCTTTTGTCGTACCCACTTCATAAAGTGTGATCATTGAAGGTCCAACAATGGCGCGTCCTGGCTCAATAGAAATCTGCGGAATTGAGATTTCATTCTTCTCGCATTCTTTCGCAACGATTGATGCCAAGTTACTCAACATAACTTCGGGGGAAATTGGATCATCTTTCTCCGTGTATGCGATTCCATACCCACCACCTAGGTCAAGTTCTGGAAGTTCGCTACCGAATTCCTTTTTGTATCGAGCTAACATTCCAATCAAGCGAGCAGCCGAAGTTTCAAAGGCATCTGTCACGAAAATTTGTGAACCGATATGCGCGTGGAAGCCTTGCAATTGAAGAGACTCATGTCTTGTTGTCGCAAGTACTGCATCCCAAGCTGCGCCGGAAGCGATGGAGAAACCGAACTTCACATCTTCATGCGCAGTTGAAATTGCATGATGGGTATGTGCTTCTACTCCAGGCGTTAGGCGAATCAAGACTTTCTGAACCACGCCCTTGGTGTGGGCTGTACGGGCCACACGATCAATTTCCTGAAACGAGTCGAGAACGATCACACCCACGCGATAGTCAATCGCCTCAGAAATCTCCGCTTCAGATTTGTTGTTGCCATGCATTTCGATCCGCTCGGACGGAAAATTCGCTGCCATTGCGACAGCAAGTTCTCCCCCAGTGCAGACATCAAGACCGAGTCCGGCCTCCGAGACCCAGCGCGCTATCTCTCTTGAGATGAAAGCTTTTGCTGCGTAATAGGTAATTCCTGCGTTGGCACCAAAACTATTCTCAACATTTGTGCGCCATTGCAGCGCCCGAGCTTTGAAATCAGCTTCGTCCAGAATAAAAGCGGGAGTGCCAAATTCGCTCGCTAAGTCAATAACCGAACAACCACCTAAGGAGATCACGCCATTCTTTTCTTCCGCTGTAGCTGGCCAGATTTTCGAATTGAGTTTCTTTGCCATCCTTACATCCGCTCCGGGGCATTTACGCCCAATAGTGTCAGTCCATTGTGAATCACTTGACGAGTTGCTTCACATAAAGTGGCTCGAGTGGAATGAATGTCAGATGCTGGTTCATCACCCATCGGAAGTACTCGACAATCGTTGTAAAAACCGTGATACAACGTCGCAAGCTCTTCAATGTAGCGAGCAATGCGATGTGGTTGGCGAAGTTCAGCAGCGCTAGAAACTACTCGTGGATATTCTGCCAATCCGCCCAGAAGTTCACGTTCACGATCATGCGTTAACAATTCAGGCTTATAAAGTGCGCTTCCGTATTTCAATCCAAGTTCGACGGCATTTCTAAGAACGGCTGAGATTCGAGCATGAGCGTATTGAACATAAAAGACTGGATTGTCGTTGGTGCGCTTCTTCAACAAATCGATATCAAGGACCATCGGGGTATCAACGGGATAACGAATCAACGTGTACCGCGCTGCATCAACGCCCACTTTCTCCACTAACTCCTCGAGGGTAATAATCGTTCCAGCGCGCTTCGACAATTTGAGTTCTTGCCCACCTTCGATGATCTTCACAAGCTGTCCAATAAGAACATGGATGTTGTATTCGGGATCATCTCCTGCGCAGGCCGCAGTTGCCTTGAGTCGACCTACATAACCATGATGGTCTGCGCCCAACATATATATACAGATATCAAAACCGCGAGCGCGTTTATCGAGATAATACGCAGTATCTGATGAGAAATATGTGAGCTCCCCGCCAGACTTCACAAGTACGCGATCCTTATCATCGCCAAAGTCAGTAGTTCGTAACCAAGTGGCGCCTTCAGATTCATAAACGTGGCCTTGCGATTTAAGAGTGTGTAGCGCTTTCGATAGCGCATCACCTGAATGGAGTGAGCGCTCTGAAAACCAGATATCGAAGTGTGTTCCAAAGTTATTGAGTACATCTTTCTGCTGTTGTAATTGGAGAGAGTAGCCAGCTTCTCTAAATGCTGGAATGCCTTGCGCCTCATCAAGTGTGAGGTAGTCGGGATGTTGTGCAACGATGAGTTTTGCCAAATCGTTGATGTAATCACCTTGATATCCATCTTCAGGACGTGCTTGACCGAGCGCTGCTGCGCGCAGTGACGCCCCAAAGAGATCCATCTGCGTGCCACGATCGTTGATGTAAAACTCGCGAGTTACTTCGGCGCCACCTGCGGCCAAAACACTTGCAAGCGCATCTCCTACCGCTGCCCATCGTGTATGTCCAAGATGCAATGGACCAGTCGGATTCGCGCTAATGAATTCGAGGTTGACTCTCGTGCCAGAGAGAATTCCGCTTCGACCGTACTTCTCTTTCTCATTAAGTATCGTATGTACAACTGCGCCTTGACTCGCCTTGGCCAGAGTTATGTTGATGAATCCTGGTCCCGCGATTTCAATCCGTTCAATTTCAGCGTTACCTTCTAATCCACGTTGCACAATCTCGGCAACGCTGCGAGGTGATTTACCCGTTGGTTTAGCTAGCGCTAAGGCAATCGACGTTGCGTAATCTCCGTGCTCGCGATTCTTCGGCCGCTCCAAAACTATATTGTTGATTGCAGGAGAGTTAGAAAGTTCCGTGGGTAATTCGCCATTGGCGATTGCGCTGCGGATCGAGGCCACTATTGCGGCAGCCAGAGCCTCGTGCGGTGCTAACCCCGCGCTTGATGAGGAACCCGATGCTGACACCTAGGAAAGGTTACCGACCCCTCGCTCCATCTCGCGTAAGCCGGAATTTCACGCGTGAAACAAGGACAAAACGGGTGCAATCCGCCTCCCTTGTTATCAACTTGTTATGCCCGAACAATCCAAATCCTGAGAATTGGCTTCACAGACGGTTCTACAAGAAGTAGGTTCTGAAGCGGTGAACCGCCCTCGCGGTTCATTTATGAACTACTTTCGAAAGGTATCTAATAAATATGTCAAAGCGCCGTCTCGCGATATCTGCACTTGTTGCAGCATTCGCACTCATTCTCACCGGTTGCTCCTCATCAGACGAAGGTTCTGCTGATGGCTTTGTTGGCGTCATTCTTCCAGATGCTGCTTCATCAGCTCGTTGGGAAACTGCTGACCGCGGATTCCTACAAGCTGCATTTGATGCTGCTGGCGTGAAGGCTGATATCCAAAACGCAAATGGTGATAAGGCTGCATTCCAGACTATTGCAGATCAGATGTTGTCTGCTGGTGCCAAGGTTCTAATTCTTGTAAACCTTGACTCCGAATCTGCAAAGGCTGT
Organism: Candidatus Nanopelagicaceae bacterium; assembly: GCA_018882745.1. Classification (GTDB taxonomy): domain Bacteria; phylum Actinomycetota; class Actinomycetes; order Nanopelagicales; family Nanopelagicaceae; genus MAG-120802. The sequence continues at coordinate 10,409 of VFFD01000026.1, read as the reverse complement.
TCAAGATAAAGCAGCTGCACAAGGTGTACCAACAATTGACTACGACCGTCTAACTTTGAATGGTTCAGCGTCATACTACGTTTCATTTGATAACGAAGCAGTTGGACGTCTACAAGGTGAAGGAATCAAGGCTTGCCTTGATAACGCAGGAAAGACCAAGGCACGCCTTGTCTACCTCAATGGTTCACCTACTGATAACAACGCAACCTTGTTCAAGGCTGGTTATGACTCAGTTCTACGTCCATCAATCGATGCTGGCGATTACACACTCGTTGATGACCAGGCTGTTCCAGACTGGGATAACGTCAAGGGTGGAACAATTTTCGAACAGCAACTTGCAAAGGCTGGCGGCAAGCTTGACGCTGTCGTCTCAGCTAACGAAGGCCTCGGCCTCGCAGCTGTTGCTGTGCTGAAGAAGAACGGACTCAACGGCAAGGTTTGCGTATCCGGACAGGATGCAACCGTTGATGGTCTCCGTGCAATTCTTACTGGTGATCTCTCCAACACTGTTTACAAGGCAATCAAGGCTGAAGCAGAAGCTGCTGCTGAACTTGCGATCGCACTCCTCAAGGGTGAAGATGCAACTACAGCAACTGGCTCTGTCAATAACGGAACCACAGATGTTCCTTCAGTTCTCCTTGTTCCAGTCTCAATCACCAAGGAAAACGTTGCTGTTGTTATCGAAGATGGCTTCCAGACACGTGAAGCTGTTTGCGAAGGCATCGAAGACCTCTGCACCGCTAACGGAATCTAATAAGACACCGTTAGGCAGAAAAAGTAAGTAGAAGTACAAGTTCAGCCCGAGTATGAAAATACTCGGGCTGAATCTTTAAATCACGATTCTGAAGTACAAACTGAGAGCGAGGAAAGTCCATGGCCTCACCACTACTCTCCCTCCGCAAAATCAACAAATCTTTTGGACCAGTTCATGTCCTTAAAAATGTTGACTTTGATGCGTATGCAGGGAAAGTCACAGCGCTTGTTGGTGATAACGGTGCAGGCAAAAGCACGCTCATCAAATGCATCGCCGGCATATACACGCCCGAAACTGGCGAATTTATCTTTGAAGGAAATAAGGTCACGATTGCTGGACCGCGCGATGCGACGGCGCTCGGAATTGAAATTGTTTACCAAGATCTTGCGTTATGTGACAACCTTGACATTGTTCACAACATGTTTCTTGGACGTGAAGAGAAGAGTGGAATAACGCTCAATGAGTCGACCATGGAGTCGATGGCGAAGAAGACTCTTGATGGATTAAGTGTTCGCACTGTTAAGTCGATTCGCCAGAAAGTTGCCTCCTTAAGTGGTGGACAACGCCAGACCGTTGCAATCGCTCGTGCAGTGTTATGGAATAGCAAAGTTGTCATCCTAGATGAGCCAACTGCAGCTCTTGGCGTCGCGCAGACCGAACAAGTCTTGAAATTAGTCCGTCAACTTGCTGACAACGGTCTAGCAGTTATTGTCATTAGCCATAACCTTAATGATGTATTCCAAGTGGCAGATAACATCGCAGCGATGTACCTCGGAACCATGGCGGCGCAAGTAGAGAAGAATTCGGTGACCCAAAATGATGTAGTTCGACTCATCACAACCGGAAGTTCTGATGCGATTGCAGGTGCCAAGAAATGAGCGAACAGATCACAATTGAAAAATCACTCCGCGATTGGTGGAGTAAAGTAAAAGCTGGCCAAGTGGGGGCCCTCCCAGCAATTCTCGGCCTCGTTGTACTCTGTTTGGTTTTCGGTTCAATGAGTTCGGTTTTCTTAACTCCTGGAAATTTTGCAAACCTCCTGACTCAAGCAGCAGCAGTCACTGTGATTGCCATGGGCTTGATATTCGTACTTCTTCTTGGAGAAATTGATCTCTCCGCTGGATATGCAGCAGGTGTTTGCGGCGCGATTCTCGTCATCATGATCACTGAGATGGATTACGCCTGGTACATCGCGTTCCCCGTGAGCATCCTCGGTGGTGTCGTACTCGGAGCATTCATTGGCTATCTTGTTGCACAGCTCAAAATTCCATCCTTCGTCGTAACCCTTGCAACCTTCTTGGCTTTCCAAGGCTTACTTCTTCTCTTAGTAGGCGAAGGAGGAACAATCCGCATTGAAGATCCTGTCATTCTGGCCGTGGAGAATAAGAATCTCTCCGTCTCAGCAAGTTGGATTTTCTTCTTTGTTACTGCGGGCGCTTACGTGCTCTCTGGACTATGGAAATTCTCCAAGCGTCGCCGCGCTGGTTTAGTTGATAGCTTGTTTAAATTCTGGGTAATCAAAACCATCGGTTTGATTGTCATTGGGGTTGCAGCAACCTCCGCTCTAACTGTAGAACGTAGCAACAACCCAGAACTAGTTAGCTTGCGTGGAATTCCTTATGTCGTGCCGGTAATTTTGGTACTTCTTGTTGGCGCTACATTTGTTCTCACTAGAACCTCCTACGGGCTTCATATTTATGCTGTTGGTGGAAATGCTGAAGCAGCTCGTCGCGCTGGTATCAACGTCAAAATGGTCCGCATCACCGCATTTATGATCTGCTCTGGATTTGCTGCCGTTGCAGGAATGATCTTTGTTTCCCGCGCTAACTCCATCTCCCCAACAACAGGTGGAAGTTCAACTCTCCTCTATGCCGTTGGTGCAGCCGTTATCGGTGGAACCAGCCTCTTCGGTGGAAAAGGAAAAGTGAGTGATGCGATTCTTGGCGGTTTGGTGGTTGCTGTTATCGATAATGGAATGGCGCTCCTTGGTTATCCTGCCGGAATCAAATTTATGGTCACGGGCGCAGTTCTTTTGATCTCAGCAACAATTGATGCAGTCTCGCGCCGCGGAGCGAGCGCAGGCTAAAACTCAGCATCAATTTTTCTGGCTCGGGATTTGTGGGTATTCTTTCGACCCACATCTTGCGGGAGTGGTGAAATGGCAGACACGCAGGTCTTAGGAACCTGTGCTTCGGCGTGTGGGTTCAAGTCCCACCTCCCGCACCAGACTTATCAATTTCTATATTAAACCTCACAGAACTCCTATAAATAGTTGATGGCACGTTGACCCGGCGCTGACTACATTTGCGTTATGACAATGGCGTCATCAAAGGAATCACCCCTGGCTACTGCGCTCTCGCAATTACGTAGAGCGATAGATCAACTTAAACTCTCTGAAAATGACTGGAATACTCTTTCAACTCCACGTCGAATACTCGAAGTAGCGGTCCCGCTGCGTCGTGACGATGGTCGCGTTGAGATGTACAAGGGTTACCGCGTTCAATACTCGACTACGCGAGGCCCTTCAAAAGGTGGAGTGAGATTTCATCAAGATATCGATCTCGATGAAACCGTGGCGCTTGCAATGTTGATGACATGGAAATGTGCGCTCGCAAATCTTCCTTATGGTGGCGCAAAAGGTGGCGTGGCTGTAAATCCCAAGACGCTATCAATGACTGAAAATGAGAGACTCACTCGACGTTATACCTCTGAAATTCTTCCCATCATCGGTCCAGAGCGAGACATTCCAGCCCCTGATGTGGGAACTGATGAGCGAAATATGGCGTGGATGATGGATACATATTCCGTTAATGCTGGCTTCTCCGTTCCTGGTGTGGTGACGGGAAAGCCAATAGTTCTCGGTGGTTCGCTCGGTAGAACATCTGCGACGGGTGATGGCGTTGCAATCTCAGTTCGTGAAGCTCTTAAGATAAAAGGAATTAATCCGCACGGCGCAACGGTTGCTATTCAAGGGTTTGGAAAAGTTGGATATTGGGCGGCGGTCGCACTGGAGAATATGGGTCTTAAAGTTGTGGCTGTCAGTGATGTTAATGGTGGCGTGACAGGATTCAAGAGCGTCGCCGATATCCATAAGCATCTTCTAGAAAATGGAACTGTTGTGGGGGCACCCGGCACTGAAAAAATCACCAATACGGAGCTGCTTCATCTCCCTGTCGATGTCCTTGTGCCTGCTGCGCTTGCCGACGCCATAACCGAATCAACAGCAAACGGAATTCGAGCCAAGATTGTGGTTGAAGGGGCTAACGCGCCAACAACTCCTGGTGGAGATGCGATCATGAATGAAGAAGGGATTCTGGTCGTGCCTGATATTTTGGCAAACTCTGGTGGCGTCATCGTCTCGTATTTTGAATGGGTGCAAGATAAACAAAATTACTTTTGGAGCGCTGATGAAGTTAAAGAGAATCTCAATTCTATTTTGATGCGCGCCATCAACGAAGTTTCCGAAAACGCCTCTAGTAAGAGGGTTACCTGGCGTGAAGCGGCCAACATGATTGGGGTGGGCCGGGTCGCTGAAGCCCATCGCCTACGCGGGCTCTATCCGTAATCACGCTCCTTCACCCCATTTTCAACCTGCACTGACTCGTGGGAAGATTCACGCCCGCAGTTCGGGTATCGAATTCAAGAATGTGAATAGGGAGTTAGAACGTGGCAGATAAGAAATTTTTATCATGGGTTGGCTTTAAGGGCGAAGATGAGAGCGTCAATAAACCTAACTTAACTGCGGGTTCGGCATCCCTTGATCGCATCCGCGAATTGGAGTCGCAACTCAATGATCTCCGCTCTCGCCGAGATATCACTTCGCTCTCTAAAGAAGAATTTGAAATTCTTGCAACAGAGACTGCGATGTCCATTATTCGCACCGCGCAACAGCGTGAAGCAAAAGCAAATTCCAGCGCTGAGCGAGTATTGAATGAGAGCAAGAAGCAGGCAACCGCTGCGATTGAAAGTGCTGAAGCTAAAGCCAAATCCACTCTCGCTCAAGCTGAATCACGTGGACGCAAGTACATTGAAGCTGCCGAAACCGATGCTTCTGACATCCTCTCTCGAGCAGAGTCTGAAGCCGAGGATTTACTCAATACCAAGAAGCGTGAAGGAAGCGCTATTACCTCTAATGCAAAGCGCGAAGCAGAGCGTCTTGTTCTCACTGCAACAACAGAAGTTTCGGAGTATCGCAACTGGTTATCTGGAGTTATCTCGGAAGCAGAGCGGCTCTATCGCATCCAAACTCAATCACTTGACGCGGCCGAGAACGCAATTTCTCAATCGCGGCAACGTCTCGAGAGCGCCTTTAATCGCTTAGCAGAGCTCCAAAAACAGGTTCTTTCTGCTATTTCTCCTGACGGAACGCCATCGTCAGATACGAAGGTCTCCCAAAGAATTGCACAAGCAACGTCGCAAAGCTCTGAAGAATCAAACAAGAAGAGTTCCAGTAAGTCTGCCAAGAAGGGCTCTACAAAGAAGAGCGCTGCTAAGAAACGTCGGTGATGTCCAGCTCCAACAGCCGCTATATCCATTCTGTTGACGGCCTACGCGCTGTCGCAGTTGTAGCGGTCCTCCTCTATCACCTTGGAATCGATTGGATTCCGGGCGGATTCCTTGGCGTTGATCTCTTCTTCGTCATCTCCGGTTACGTGATAACTGGCCTCATTCTTGACTCCATTGCTCGTTCTGGAACTCTAGATTTACGCGCTTTCTATCTCAGCAGAATTCGCCGATTACTTCCCGCACTTGTTGCGATGCTGGTCTTTACAACGCTTTTTATTGGAGTCTACGCGCCCGAAACGGTACGGCGATTCATTGCAGATATCCCTTTTGTACTCACCGGTTCGATGAACTGGGCGCTGGTATCCCGTCAGCAAGATTACTTTGAAGCAATCGGTCGTCCTCCATTGTTACAACACACTTGGTCGCTAGCAGTAGAAGCACAGTTCTATTTCATCTGGCCACTTGTACTGCTATTTATATTGAAATACTTTGGCAAGAAAAACATTCCTTATGCCGCCCTTGGAATCGCATTAGCTTCAGGAATTGCGCTTTTCGCTTATTCAGTCCGCATGGACACTCAAGAATCAGCTATCAGCCATGTGTATTTTGGAACTGATACACACTCCATTGGACTCTTTCTTGGTTCCGCTCTGGCGGTAAGTTGGCAACCGCAAAATCTCACCCGAGAGATCACTAAACGCGCTCAAGACTTTATAGATCTTATTGGAGTTGTTGGATTGCTAGGTTTGCTCAGCACATTCCTTTTCATTAACGAGAGCGATCCCACTCTGTATCGCATTGCTTTCCCACTATCTGCACTATTCGGATGCGCAACGCTTATTTCTGTTGTTCATCCTGCCTCACGTTTTGCGCCAATTCTCAGCACCAGACCGTTGATCTGGATTGGAGAGCGTTCCTATGGAATCTATCTCTGGCACTGGATTGTCTTTCAACTTACCCGTCCCTCCATTGATCTCGTCGGTGATGACTGGGCGTTGTACGCACTTCGAGTCCTCATAGTTTTTGCTCTCGCAGATATGTCTTTACGCTACATCGAAATTCCAGTACGCCGTGGGTATTTTGAACTCTGGTTCCGGGGCATGAAATATCGAACGAAGGCAGTGCGTCTGCGTCAGAAACTTTCCACTGTGGCAGCCGTCCTTCTCACCTTTGCCGCAACATCGCTCGTTTCCATAAATGCCATGGAGCGAGCTGATCTCATAGCAGCACAAGAGAAGCAAGCTGCAGAAGATGCAACTGAAGGTGGCGTCAATCAAGTAATTACGAGCGCAGATACTCCAGGTCTCTGGGTCACCGGAGACTCTGTCATCCTTGGCATTAGGAATGTTCTTGCGCAATATGAGCGAATCGAACTCATCAATGCTCGGGTTGGCCGCCAAATAAGTGAGCTGATTGAAGTTGCGAAGACTGATCAACAATTTGTCGGACAATCCCCTGTCATCCTTAACCTTGGCAATAACAATCGGTTGGTGGAAGACGATGTAGTAGCGCTGATGGAAATTGTGAAGAACCAACCCAAGATTATCGTTGTGAATACTGCAGTTCCACGTTCCTGGAAAGATTTGAATAACGAGCTAATTCAAAAGGTTGTCGCCCAATACCCCAACACTATTCTCATTAACTGGGACCAAATTTCATCTAATCATCCTGACTATTTTGCGAGCGACGGAGTGCACCTCAACCCTGCGGGAGTCAATGCCTATGTCTCTGCCATCAGAGAAGTGCTGCAAAAATAAAAACCGCCTCCATTTCTGGAGGCGGTTTTTAAGTAATGTGCTTCTTAGTTCTGGTACTTGCCCTTAAGCGAAAACTTTGCGGCATCTACTTTTGTTCCATCGGAATAAACTGACTGAAGCAGGAACTGCGTTCCACCCTCATCCCCTGCTTTTGCAATATCAAGTGAGAGTTGATCGGCTGCAACCGTGGAAACTTCGGTGAAATCAACGGCGTTGTACGAGACCGAAATTGCATAGCCCGTCAATCCTTCAGAAGCGGCTGGAGCTTTCCAACGAAGTGTGACGCCTCCATTGCCATTATTGATCGCAACAAAACCCTGAGGAGCTTCATAGGTGAGAGTCGCATTGGATTCACTCTCACTTTCTGACGGTTCCGCAGTTGGTTCTTCAGAGACCGATTCAGATGCAGTCGGCTTTGGCGCCGCATCATCATCGCTAGAGGAGTTTGTGAGGGCAAAGATGGCAAGAAGTACAACTCCTGCAATGACGAGGAAGAGGATGCCATTTGAATTTTTCTTGGCCGGAGCTGCTGGAGCAGTTACTGGTTTCGCTGGAGCTGGAGTGCTAGTGACTGGTGTTGCGCCACGCGCAGGAACTGGTGGAATAACAATCTTTGAGGCATCAACTTTCGCAGCAGATTTCGCAGCAGATTTCTTTGCAACAGCGCGCTTAGCAGACTTCTTAACTGGACGTTTTGCTGCCGCTTTCTTGGCAGGACGCTTCGTTGCCTTCTTTACCGATTTCTTCACTGCTTTCTTTGCAGGACGCTTCGCCGCAGCTTTCTTGACTGGACGTTTAGCGGAAGCTTTCTTCTTTGCTGCCACGACTACTCCTTTATTCAATCTCCGTACTGATGAGTGAAGCCTACCTTCGCTCATGCAATTACTCGGGCTTTTAGGCTCCGATAAAGGGGCCTATTTTTGAAGCAATCTCGCGGAGCGCTTTGCCGCGATGGCTAATGGCATCTTTAGTTTCGGGGTCCATCTGTGCTGTTGTAATGGCATAACCATCGGGTTGAAAAATCGGGTCATAACCAAATCCATGGTTACCAATCGGGTCGCGACGCACAACGCCCTCAACTTCTCCCCGCACGATGATGGATCTTCCATCAGGATGTGCCAGCGCAATAACACAGACGAATTGTGCTCCCCGATCCTCATCTGGAACATCTGAAAGTTCGAGCAAAACCTTTGCGACATTTGCTGCATCATCACCATGAACTCCTGACCAGCGCGCTGAATAGACTCCTGGAGCGCCGTCGAGAGCATCAATTGCGATACCACTGTCATCGGCAAGTGCGGTTAGCCCTGTTTGTCGAGCTATGGTCTCGGCCTTAAGTAAGGCGTTCTCTTCAAAAGTCGTTCCCGTCTCCTCAACATCATCGAGATTGAATTCGGAAACTGAGCGAAGGGTGATCTGTGGCGCGTGCAGAGAAATCAATCGTTGCACTTCAGCAATCTTTCCCTTATTGCGTGTAGCTAAGACTAAATCAGGCATAACAACTGGTGGCTACTTATCAATCACTAGCCTGCGAGCGCATCGCGCTGTAAGGCTGCCAACTCAGTACATCCGCGCGCACCGAGATCTAAAAGTTGATCCAGAAGTGCACGATCAAATGGTTGGCCTTCGGCAGTTCCCTGAACCTCAATAAACTTTCCTTCTCCAGTGCAGACAATATTCATATCTGTTTCTGCAGAGACATCCTCTTCGTAACAGAGATCAATCATCGGAGTTCCGCTGATGATTCCAACACTGACCGCTGCAACGGATCCAGACAGCGGCGAAGCACCAGCAATATGACCTTTCTTCATCGCCCAAGCAATTGCATCGCTGAGCGCCACATATGCACCAGTAATTGCAGCAGTTCGAGTACCGCCATCTGCTTGCAGAACATCGCAATCAAGGACGATCGTATTTTCACCGAGAGCTTTCATATCCACGACAGAACGCAAGGAGCGCCCAATCAGTCGAGAAATCTCCTGAGTGCGGCCCCCGAGTTTTCCTTTGACACTCTCGCGATCGGAGCGAGTGTGGGTAGCTCGCGGCAGCATCGAATATTCGGATGTGACCCAACCTTTTCCACTTCCAACCAACCAACGCGGGACGCCAGGAGTAAATGAGGCGGCGCAGAGAACTCGGGTATTTCCGAAAGAGACGAGAACTGAACCTTCTGCGTTATCTAACCAACCGCGTTGAAATGAGATCACACGGAGCTCTTCGGGGGATCGCCCATCTACTCTCTTGAGATTACTCATTTAGCATCTCCCTTTCACAATTGACCTTTTACAAAGTTAACTTCCGGTCCCAGGAAGCGTCGCGCCAAGTGCGCAAAGGTATCGGGGTCGCCACTGGAAATAAATTGATAATCGGCAGGAGACTCAGTCCCACGTAATAAATTCTTTTCCACCAACACGCGATAGAGATCTTTTGCAGTCTCTTCCGCGCTTGAAACCAAAGTCACATCATTTCCCATCACATAAGAAATGACGCCAGTCAGAAGTGGATAATGAGTACAGCCCAAAACCAAGGTGTCGACGCCTGCGTTCTTTAACGGAGCCAAATACTTCTCTGCAGCGCTTGTGACTGCTGCGCCTGAGGTTTCTCCGCGTTCGACAAAGTTCACAAAGTCAGGACAAGCAACAGTCGTGAGGTTCAGATGCGGCGCTGCGGCAAAAGCATCGTTGTAAGCCTGGGAGTCAATGGTTGTCTGGGTGCCTATGACTCCAACTCGCCCGCTCCTGCTTGCCGAAACTGCGCGGCGCACAGCGGGTTGGATTACCTCAATGACCGGAATTGAATATCTCTCGCGAGCATCACGGAGCATCGCCGCGCTTGCGGTGTTGCAGGCGATCACAATCGCTTTCACGCCAGCGGCCACGAGCGAATCCATGATTTCTAGAGCAAAGGCGCGTACTTCGGCCAACGGGCGAGGACCATAAGGGCCTCGAGCGGTGTCGCCGAAATAGATAATCGATTCATGCGGGAGCTGATCAATAATTGCGCGCGCTACGGTCAATCCGCCTAACCCCGAATCAAAGATTCCAATGGGAGCTGCATTCAATGGCGCTGATGACACACGGAGGAGTCTACGGGATGTCCGATTTGCCCTAGAAAAGGGTGAATATTTATAACATTTCTTAAGAAATACCGTGATTTTGGCTTGAACAACTCACGAGTAGGTAGGACCCTTTTACCTAATCGAATTCTCGCCGAGGCTTCATATGGGTCTACGGAGAGAACCGACCGCTTGGCCCAACTCGAGTCAAGCAAACCTAATTGCCCACGGAGGCTAATTTGATTCAGTTAACAGCTACTCAGTGGAGCGTCGTATTTAACATCCTTTCATTTGGACTTATTTCGATGCTTGCAACCACTGTTTACACACTCGTGTC
>VFFD01000025.1 GCA_018882745.1 Candidatus Nanopelagicaceae bacterium | reverse complement strand
CAATACGAAGCGCCATGAAGATTGAGTCATCTTTGATGCTCATCAGAACAATGGAGTCTTCTGGTTTAAAACCAACTAGGAATGGAATTGCTGCGAGTAGATCATGAGGTGAAGTAAGTGTGGTCATAGGCGAAGCATGGGATTTGGTATTTCTCATGTTCTGCGTAGTGTGTAATTTGTTGATAACTATCTGGTGTAGATGGCGCGAGCGGGCCTCACTTCGATGCCTCTGGAAAACGTCTGAGTAATTCCGCCCTTTATAGGTGCGCTCATACCACCAGCGCTCCAGAATCCCGACCATGTAACTGTGAGCGTAACTTTGCGAACTCCAGAACTTTTGTAGGTATTTTCAATGAGCGAGAGCGGATATGGGGCGCCCTGCATTTTTGTGCTAAGTGTGTTTCCATCTCCAAAGTCCCATAGGTACTGGGCTGAAAGTTGGATGGTGATGGGGATTCCTAAGACAACGATTACCGTCGAAAAGCGAGACGGGACTGTGGTCATGAAATTAACTGGCTCTTGGACGAGCGGGTTATCTAAAGGTTGAGTAATGATGAGCCCAGATGGCAGAAGACTACGGACTTGATCAGAAATTTGGGAGCCTGAAATCTTTTTTACTCGTGGTTTGACTGTCAGGCTTGGTCGAGGTCGTGGCTTCGCTGTTGTAACGGGTTTAGGTAGCCACGGAATAAAGAGTTTTCGAGCTGTTGATCTCGCTCGAGGTTTTGGGGATGAAGTACTAGAAGTTCCTGCCTTGCCTTTCTTAACCGTAATCACAACTTGATTACTCTCTTGATCAGCGCTTACATCAATACAGGTATCACCCTCGCAATCAGCGTGAACCGTTGAAATTGAAGTGAGGAGAAGAGCTAAAGTCAGTAATAGAACTCTCATCGCAGGAGTCTCTGTGGAAATTGATCAGGAAATTAAGGCTCCGTAAAAGTTGGTGGAAAAGTCTGTGCTGTGAAGACTATGAACTGAATTGTTGGTGCAATCTCGTGAGCGATTCCTTCACGGTCTTTCCATCGCTGGTACGCCATAGCGGCGGCATCGAGTTGAGAAGTATTGATCCGTAGCGTTTATTGACGATGCGAGAATCAAGAATTGCAACCACTCCCCGATCATCAACGGAGCGAATTAATCGACCCGTGCCCTGGGCCAGTAAGAGCGCAGCCCTAGGAAGAGAAACCTGCATAAATCCTGATCCGCCTGCAGCATCTGCTTCAGCCGCGCGAGCGGACATAACGGGATCATCGGGGCGCGGAAATGGAATGCGATCAATTGCGACGAGAGTGCAGGAAGGGCCAGGCACATCAACGCCCTGCCACAAACTCATTGTGCCGAGCAGAATTGAGGTCGGATCGTTTGCAAATCTTTCCACGAGCGCACCGACGCTATCGCCGCGTCGCTGGGTGATGATTGCAATGGGAAGTTCGGCTAGAACGCGACGGAGATGTTCATCTGCCATCTCAACTCCACGCCACGAAGAAAAGAGTGCAAGGGTTCGACCACCTGCGGCATCAATTAACTCCCCTAGTTCGACGAGCGCTTCTTTGCTGGGGCCATCACGTCCTGGTTCTGGGAGATCTTTTGGAAGATAGAGCATGCCTTGATTTGCGAAATCAAAAGGTGAGCCAACATCAAGCATTTGTACATTGGATGGATCGATTGCGGAGTCCTTCTCTTCACTCTCTTCTTCCGTTGTCGCGCTGGTAAGAATTCCTAAGCTTCGCGCGATGGGATCAAAACTCTTTCCTACGGTGAGCGTTGCACTTGTAGCAATGACTGGGGTTTGAGTAAAAAGGTTTTCGCGCAAAACATGGGAGACAGCAAGAGGTGCGAGATAGAGAGTTGAGAAAGTCGGTTCGTACCAGAGAACTTGGCTCTCACCCATCCGCATCATTTTCTGGGCCGTGGTTTTTACTTCATTAACGGCTCCTTTAACGCGGGCGCGATCTGCGAGGCTATCGGGATTAACGATCTCGCTATCAGCGCTGATAAATGCGATCACAGCTTCGGCAGCTTCTTTAATCTTTCGCACCGGAGCGGCCAACGCAGTAGGTAATTCACTGAGCTTTCGCTCTTCATCGCTCCGTGTTCGGTAATCCTGACCGTACTCATCCATGGCATCTGCAAATCCTTCGGCAGCTTTTACAAAGGCATCAGCTAATTTGCCTGGCATATGGCGGCGGACCATATTTGCAGCTCGTGCAACGCGACCTGAATTAAGTTCTTCAGTTACCGCTTGGGTGGTGCGATCCATAAATTCATGGGCTTCATCAAGGATGACAGCATCACGATCGGGCAATATCGGGTGGGAATCAACGATCTCGATCGCAAGAAGTGTGTGATTGGTGACGACGATATCTGCGGTCTGGGCTTTGGCTTTGGCATTCACCGCAAAACATTCACTTCCAAATCGACATTCATCTGCGCCAACACATTCACGTCCTGATGTGGAATTGGCGAGCCAGACCCGACGATCAACATCGGGAGCATCATCGCGATCGCCAGAAATCCCGGGCTTTGCTGCCCACTCGCGGAGGCGACGGGCATCTTTTTCTAGCGAGGAGATATCAACGAGAACTTCGCTATCTGCGGTGCCATCATCAGCATTCATTTTCTGGAGGCATAGATAATTTCCGACGCCTTTATAGACTGCGAAAGAGATACTTCGTTTCAATTCTTTTTCAAGTGCATCTTTAACGCGCGGAAGATCGCGCTCCACAAGCTGGCGTTGTAAGGCAAGAGTTGCAGTAGCGACTAGAACTTTCTTGCCATGAACAAGTGCGGGAACTAGATATGCAAGTGACTTTCCGGTGCCAGTACCTGCTTGAACCAAGAGATGGTGGCGATCCGAGAGGGCGTTTGCGACTGCTTCGGCCATTTCAATCTGGCCTTCACGAGGTGAGCCCTCAATAGCAAAGACCGCAGCGCTGAGGGCGCTGCGGACTTTGTCGAGTTCCATTGCCTTACCTTAGTTCCGAATTGAAACGAGGTAAGAAGTTAGCTGTGGTTTAGCTGCAACCTGAAGTTGAGCCACAACCTTCGCAGACATAGCAAGCACCAGATGCACGCATCTTGACGCCGCATGTTACGCAGAGTGGTGCATCAGATTTGATGCCAGCAATCTTCTCGAGAAGTTCAGTAGAAGAACCGATCTGTGCAGGAGCTGCCTCGATCTTTACTTCGACTGGCTTGCTTTCTACTTTCTTCTCAACAACAACTTCGGCCTTTGGTGCAACAACTTCTTGAACCTGGGCATATTCGCCAGTCTCAAGTGCGTGGGCACGTTCTGCGGAGGTGTAGATGCCATAGGCAGCGCGCTCTTCATACGGTAAATAATCGAGTGCGAGGCGGCGGAAGATGTAATCCATCATGGATTGCGCCATACGGATATCTGGATCATCTGTCATACCTGCTGGTTCAAAGCGTGAGTTTGTGAACTTAGAGACGTAGGTCTCTAGCGGAACTCCGTATTGCAGACCAATGGATACCGCGATCGAGAATGCATCCATAACTCCGGCAAGAGTTGAACCTTGCTTACCGAGCTTGAGGAAGATCTCTCCGAGTTGTCCATCTTCGTAGGTTCCTGCAGTCATGTAACCCTCTGCGCCACCAACTGCGAATGAAGTGGTGCGTGAAGGACGTGACTTAGGAAGACGCTTACGTGTTGCAGGAGCTGGAGCTGATGCTTCAGCGCTCTCTTCTTTCTTAGTTGCCTTCGCATCTGAAAGTGGCTGACCAACCTTGCAGTTATCGCGATAGACAGCGAGAGCCTTGAGGCCCATCTTCCAACCTTCGTAATAAACCTCTTCAACATCTTCGACAGTTGCAGATTCTGGAAGGTTAACGGTCTTGGAGATTGCACCGGAGAGGAATGGTTGGCAGGCCGCCATCATTCGCACGTGGCCCATCGGAGCGATGGAACGTGCACCGAGCGCGCAATCAAAGACATCGTAATGTTCTGGCTTAAGACCAGGTGCATCAATGACATGGCCATTTGCGGTGATGTATTCGACGATCGCTTCGATTGTCTCTTCGGTATAACCGAGTTTGCGAAGCGCTTGAGGAACAGTCTGGTTAACGATCTGGAGTGAACCGCCGCCAACAAGCTTCTTGAACTTCACGAGTGAGAAGTCAGGCTCGATACCAGTGGTATCGCAATCCATCATCAAACCGATTGTTCCGGTTGGGGCGAGAACTGAAGCCTGGGCGTTACGCCAGCCATTCTTCTCACCGATGGAGAGGCAGGAGTCCCATTGCTTATTAGCTTCGGTCCATACATCGCGATCGAGCGTTGAAACAGCCTTTGCAGAGAGTGATGCTGCTTGGTGCTTCTTCATAACACGAGTGTGTGGCGCTGCATTTCGAGCAAAGCCTTCGTAAGATCCGACGATTCCAGCAAGTTCTGCGGAGCGGCGGTATGAAGTACCGGTCATCAACGATGTGATGGCGCCAGCAAGTGCGCGGCCACCTTCAGAGTCATATGCAAGACCTGAGGCCATCAAGAGAGCGCCGAGGTTTGCGTAACCAATTCCGAGTTGGCGATATTTGCGAGTGGTATCTCCGATTGCTTCTGTTGGGAAATCTGCGAAGCAGATTGAGATATCCATAGCGGTAATAATGATTTCTACCGCCTTCACAAAGTTCTTAGCATCAAAAGATCCATCGCTCTTGAGGAACTTCATGAGGTTGAGTGATGCAAGGTTGCATGAAGAGTTATCAAGGGACATGTATTCAGAACATGGATTTGAGGCGTTAATACGGCCTGTTTCTGGATTGGTGTGCCAATCGTTGATGGTGGTGTCGTATTGAATTCCTGGGTCGGCGCATGCCCATGCAGCTTCTGCCATCTTGCGGAAGAGTGCGCGGGAATCTACTTCTTCAATAACTTCACCTGTTGAGCGAGCGCGAAGACCAAACTGTGTTGAGTTTTCGTAGGCGCGCATAAATTCATCGGTAACGCGGACTGAGTTATTTGCGTTCTGGTATTGAACAGAGATGATGTCTTTTCCACCAAGGTCCATATCAAAGCCAGCATCGCGGAGGGCGCGGATCTTGTCCTCTTCACGAACTTTGGTTTCGATGAACTCTTCGATATCTGGGTGATCAACATCGAGAACAACCATCTTTGCAGCGCGACGGGTAGCGCCGCCTGACTTGATGGTGCCTGCTGAGGAGTCAGCGCCGCGCATAAAGGAGACCGGACCAGATGCAGTTCCACCTGATTTGAGAAGCTCTTTTGAGGAGCGAATTCTGGAGAGATTGAGGCCCGCACCGGATCCGCCCTTGAAGATCATTCCTTCTTCGCGATACCAGTTAAGGATGGAATCCATGGTGTCATCAACGGAGAGAATGAAGCAAGCAGATACTTGTTGTGGAGCTGCGGTTCCGACGTTAAACCAGACTGGAGAGTTGAAGGAAAAGATCTGGTGCAACAACATATGTGTTAATTCATGTTCGAAGATTTCTGCATCTTGTGGAGTTGCGAAATATCCATATTCCTTACCAGCTTTTGTGTAGGTAAGAACGACGCGATCAATAACTTGCTTGAGTGACCATTCACGATTGTCGTGGCCAACAGCGCCGCGGAAGTACTTGGTGGTGACGATGGTTGAGGCATTGACGGACCAGAAATCTGGGTATTCGACGCCGCGTTGTTCAAAGACAACCTCGCCGGTCTTCCAGTTGGTCTGAACTACATCGCGACGTTCCCATGTGACGTTGTCATATGGATGTACGCCCGGGGTGCTAAATACCCGCTCAATTGTGAGGCCTTTTCCAAGCTTTCCTTTTGCTGATGAGCGATTGATCACCGTGTCCGACATTCGAGTTTCTCCAGTTTCTTCTTGAAAATTCTTTAGTTGTGTTTTTTCTTATTTCGTTTTTTCTTCGTATTCAGTTTTTCTTTTTATCTACTTATCGGACTCATCATTTGAGTTGCGGGGATGCAACTTGGGAATCAGCTTCAGCGTTTTTCTCAAAAGGCAGAGCGCGGAGAAGTGCTATCTCGCCTTCGAAATCTTCAAGGGAGGAAAAGTTACGGTATACAGAGGCATAACGCAGGTAGGCAACCTCATCCAATTCTCGCAATGGCGCGAGAATGGCCATACCGACTTCTTGAGCTTCGATCTCAGCCTGGCCTGTGGCGCGGAGAGCTTCCTCTACACGCTGGGCCAAGAGAGCTAAATCGTCGTCATCGACAGGTCGGTTCTGGCAGGCCTTGCGGACGCCATTGATGACCTTCTCGCGACTAAAGGGTTCTGTGGCTCCACTTCGTTTGATGATGGAGAGAACCGCAGTCTCCGCAGTTGAGAATCGTGAACCACATTGGGTGCACTCACGACGACGACGGATTGAGGTGCCTTCATCGGTAGGACGCGAGTCAATGACTCGAGATTCCTCATGTCGACAGAAGGGGCAATTCACGGCGTGTCGTCCTCTCAATGCTGGGAAATTTCTGATTTTGGGTGTATCGGCGGTTCAGCTCCGAACCACTACTTATGGAAGCCTACACCAAAACAACCCCAATATCTAGGGGTAAGAGTAAAGCAAGGGTTGAGAGTTCGCACCTTATTGACGAGCCATAGGCGCTACGGGCGTGTCGGGATGTAGATCTTCTGTCCGGCCTGGAGTTCTGGGGATTTCAGACGATTGACCTCAACGATATCGGCAACAAGTGAGCGACGGTCCCCATCAGGGGCAATCGAAGCTGCGATCGACCAGAGAGTCTCGCCAGGCTTCACGCTGACCTTGATATACGGGGTCGGAATCGCAGTATCCGTCGATCCCGCAGATGCGCCGGTGACGGCGGCAAAGCCAGAGAGAAGTAGTACGGAGAGTGAAGTGATGACCGCCAACCTTGCAAGGAATCGACCACGGGGGGTTAGTCGAACGCGTGAATCATGGCGATTTACAGGGGTTTTCGCGCCATGATTTATCTTCTTCACATTGGCAAGGGACGGATTGATGGCGATGGTCGTCATCTTCTCTCTCCAGTTACTTCTAGATCAGATCGGTAAAGAGCGGGGATACTCTTCGAACGTCTGTTCTAAAAGCAAAGGTACACCCCGCCACTGACATCGGCAAGTTTTTTTAGAACATTTGTTTGATTTTTTCGTACCTTTGTTCTAACCTTCTGCCATGGCGAAAAAACCCACCAAAGTCACTGAACTCCCCGATGGCCCCGTTGATGAAAACGGCCTGACCCCTCGTCAGACCAAGATTCTCATGGCCATCAAGAAGGCGATGGAGACCAATGGTTATCCCCCTTCCATGCGTGAGATTGGTGAGGCCGCCGGGCTCTCATCTCCTTCGAGTGTTAAATACCAACTCGAAGCTCTCGAGGAAAAGGGTTGGATCCGCCGTGATCCTTCTCGTGGTCGCGCCCTCGAGGTCCTCACTCCTGGCGATGAACGCTTCGAAGATATCAAGCCCGAAAGAACTCACAATGTTCCTCTCGTTGGACGTATCGCAGCTGGTGGACCGATTCTTGCCGAACAGAATGTTGAAGAACTCTTCCCTCTCCCCGCCTCCCTGGTGGGCGAAGGCGATCTCTTCATGTTGAAGGTTGTTGGAGATTCCATGATTGATGCTGCGATCTGCGATGGCGATTACGTTGTTATCCGCTCCCAGAAAGATTGCAATAAGGGCGAGATCGTTGCCGCAATGATTGATGGCGAAGCCACTGTAAAAACTTTCACCAAGAAAGATGGACACATCTGGTTGATGCCAGCCAATGATGATTACAAGCCGATCAATGGCGATAACGCTGAGATCCTTGGAATCGTTACTGCTGTACTACGCTCGCTTTAATCTAATTTCCTACTGAGTATTTTTCTAGCGCATGGGCGAGTGAGCCATCGACCATCGCATGCAGTGACGTTCCTTCTGGCAGGTATTCCTCACTCAAAATTTCGCCATGTTCGTGAATCTGACTAACTAAATCTCCCCTGTCGTACGGCAATACAGTTCTGACTTCTATCCGAGGCCTTGGTAGTGAAGTTTCAATTGCACGTACCAATTCCGCAATCCCAGCGCCGGTATGAACTGAAATTGGATAAGCATCGGGTTCTGCCCTCATTACCAAAGCCATCACTTCAGGATCTGCAATATCAGCCTTATTTAACGCGATTATTTCTGGGATTTTCTCGCCACCAATTTCAGCGATAACGCCGCGGACTGCTTTGATTTGGCCGAGCGGATCAGGATGTGAGCCATCTACGACATGAACAATGACGTCAGCTCCAGAAACCTCTTCTAGCGTTGATTTAAAAGCATCAATCAAATCGTGCGGCAAGTGTTTTACGAATCCGACGGTATCGCTCAAGGTGTAAACGCGACCGTCATGTGTTTCAGCGCGACGGACTGTGGGATCGAGCGTTGCGAAGAGAGCGTTTTGGACAAGAACACCGGCATTGGTGAGGCGATTGAGCAGCGATGATTTTCCAGCGTTTGTGTAACCAGCGATTGCAACAGAAGGAATGGAGTTACGGCGCCGTTCTTGACGCTTTGTGTCGCGTGCAGTTTTCATTGCGTTGATTTCGCGACGGAGCTTTGCCATCTTGTCACGAATACGGCGACGATCAACCTCGATCTTTGTTTCACCAGGGCCGCGTCCGCCGATTCCAGCCGATCGTCCAGCCTGTCGTGAAAGTGAGTCACCCCAACCGCGGAGCCGTGGGAGTAGGTAGCTCATCTGCGCTAATTCGACCTGGGCTTTACCTTCTTTGCTCTTTGCATGCTGAGCAAAAATATCCAAGATGAGAACAGTGCGGTCAACAACTTTTACTTTAATTCGATCTTCTAAATTTCTTAATTGCGAGGGACTTAACTCACCGTCACAAACCACGGTATCGGCGCCAGTGGACTTCACAATTCCTTTAAGTTCACTTACCTTTCCAGAGCCAATAAATGTTGCGGGATCGGGTTTATCGCGTCGTTGAATGAGGGCATCAAGAACTGTGGAGCCAGCCGTTTCGGCAAGTGCTGCCAGTTCCTCCATCGAATTCTCCGCATCTTTCATGGTCCCCTCAGTCCACACGCCGACCAAGATGACTCGCTCTAATCGGAGTTGGCGATATTCGGCCTCAGAGATATCAGTGAGTTCTGTGGAGAGACCAATGACGCGGCGGAGCGCTTGGCGATCACTTAAATCTTGTTGGGTAGATTGAAATGAATCGGGGATAAAAATCTCTGAATCGTATTCAGCAGCAACATCGCGGCTTTGTGCGATTAACTCTTCAACTTCATCAAACTCGCGTTTATCAGACAAGAAATGGCTCCAAATTGTGTTCTGCAAGCAGGACTGCTGGACCAGTCAGGGTCGCATTGGAGTGCGGGTCTATTTCAACAATCAATCGACCGCCGGGAGGATTGATGACCCACCGTGCTGGAAGCTTCAAGCCTTTTTTTGCGGTGGCTGCGAGGGCAACTGCACAGGTGCCAGTTCCACACGATCGGGTCTCGCCACTTCCCCGCTCATGTACGCGCATCTTTAACTCGTTATCACTGAGAAATTCAACAAACTCAACGTTGACGCCTTCTGGATAGGTTTCTTTTGGTCGTACGACAGGTGCATCCTTTAAATCTCCGACATGATCCATAGATTCAACAAAGACAACTGCATGCGGATTTCCAACGTTAACGTTGTAGCCGCTCCATACCTTTCCATTGTTTGCTGCTGTTATTTCGCCATCAAGAATCTGAACTTGTCCCATGTTGACGCTAATGTCACCAGAGTCAGGAACGCTTAGATATTTCGCTCCATCACGCGTAAGAATGGAGAAGATTCCCGAAGGTTGGTGGCCACGATCCACAAGGTAGCGAGCCATCACACGAATTCCATTGCCACACATTTCTGCAAGCGAGCCATCGGCATTGCGGTAATCCATAAACCATTTACCATCGCGTTTCGTGATGCGAATAAGGCCATCAGCGCCAATTCCAGTAGCGCGATTACAGATCGCAGCCGTCTGTTTTGAAGAGAGGTTGTTCTGATCTTCTGGATCAAAGACGATCACGAAGTCGTTCTCTGTTCCGTGGCCATAAGTGCCGATAAGCGATGAGTTCATGTATCGCTAATCGTAGATGAAACAATCTTTGTGACGAGCTCCGAAATTGGCGCTTTCTTCACCCAAGTAATGCGTTCATCTCGCGAAAACCAGGTCTCTTGGCGCCGGGCATATTGGCGCGTTGCCCGCTTTGTTTCCTCTTTCGCTTCTTCTTCAGTCATCACTCCTTGCGCGAACTTGATAATCTGGGCATACCCCAGCGCCGCTTGCGCGGTCCGGCCTTCCAGCAGCCCTTCTCCCATCAAATCGCGTACTTCGCGCACCAAGCCTTTATCCCACATCTTCTCAACGCGAAGATCAATGCGTTCGTGGAGAGTTTCGCGTTCCATTACTAGTCCAAATTGGCGTGCATACGGATACTTGGTACTTCCCACTCGGGGCAGATTTGCTGTGTAGGGACGGCCCGTTAATTCAATGACTTCAAGTGCGCGCACAACTCGGCGAACATTCTCTTTGGGGATTGCTGCCGCAGCAGCAGGATCTAACCTAGTAAGTCGTTCATGCATCACATCAACGCCCAGTTCTTCGGCTTGGCGCGCAATCTTCTCTCGTACTTCTGGATCGGTATCAGGAAAATTCAGATCATCAAGAATTGATTTGATGTAAAGACCAGTTCCTCCTACAACAATGGCAGGAATTGATTGTTCAAGTAACTGATCGATGAGATTACGGGCGTCGTTTTGATATTGCGCAACCGAAGCTTCTTCACGTACCGAGAGCACATCGATGAGGTGATGCCGAATTCCCTTGCGTTCCTCTATTGAAAGTTTTGCAGTACCAATATCCATGCCCTTGTAGAGTTGCATGGAATCAGCGTTGATGATCTGGCCGCCAAGTTTTTCAGCAAGTGCTACAGCAAGATCACTCTTCCCGGTAGCGGTCGCGCCACAGATGACGATAAGTGTCATTTACCTGGGATACTTTTGAGAGTCGGAATTCCAAGCATCACTCCTGTGCTTTCCGCTTCTTTCTTACGCGCTTCAAATGCATCTCCACCGCGAGTTTTGCGAGTAGAAATAGGAGCACCATCTCCAAGAACAAAGTGAGGTTTAGCGCTACCAATTCTTATTTCTGCGATATCGCCAGGGCGAAGTCCATCGACGGAATCAAAGTGAACTAAGCGAAAATCACGGCTTTTACCACTTGCACGCGCGCCATCAACATCGGTAACGAGAACTTCAGCGGTTGTTCCAACGACATCATTATTGACGGACTGCGAGAGCGTATTGAGATGCTCGTGGAGTCTGGTGTATCGCTCTGAGACAACCTCGGAAGGAATCTGATCGGGCATATCAGCCGCAGGAGTTCCGGGGCGCTTTGAATATTGGAAGGTGTAGGCCGCCAAGAATCGAAGATCTGTGGTGATCTGCATGGTCTCGAGGAAATCCGTTTCACTCTCGCCTGGGAATCCGACGATGATGTCTGTGGTGATAGTGGAGTGCGGCATTGCGCTACGAACCTTGTCGATGATTCCTTTATATCTATCAACGCGATATGAGCGGCGCATCGCTTGAAGAATTCGATCGGAACC
This sequence comes from Candidatus Nanopelagicaceae bacterium, assembly GCA_018882745.1. Taxonomy (GTDB): domain Bacteria; phylum Actinomycetota; class Actinomycetes; order Nanopelagicales; family Nanopelagicaceae; genus MAG-120802. Next base: position 7,943 of record VFFD01000025.1, on the reverse strand, counting down.
TGATTGCAGCGGCATATGCAGATGTGGCATCACATTCGGAGTTTCTGCCATCGCTTCGATGACATCATCGGTGAAGTCACGAGGATGGGGCGACATGAACCTAATGCGCTCTAAGCCTTCAACCTCTCCGCACTTGCGAAGCAGCTTTGCAAATGCTGTGCGGTCACCAAAATCAACGCCATAAGCGTTGACGTTCTGGCCCAACAAAGTAACTTCAGTGACGCCATCGGCGACGAGGGCTCGCACTTCATTCATGATGTCATCTTGGGGGCGATCTTTTTCGCGACCGCGAAGCGCTGGAACGATGCAAAAAGTGCAGGTGTTATTGCAACCCACGGAAATTGAGACCCACGCGGAAAATGCGGAGTGGCGACGCGATGGGAGCGTGGATGGAAAATGATCGAGTGATTCCTTGATTTCGATCTGGGCGCTCTGTTCGACTCTAGCTCTCTCTAAGAGTGTAGGAAGTGAGCCCACATTATGAGTTCCAAAGACAACATCGACATAAGGAGCTTTCTTGAGGATTGTTCCTTGATCTTTTTGAGCAAGACATCCGCCAATTGCAATCTGCATGTCGGGGCGAGACTTCTTTGATGGAGCTAAGAAGCTCAAATGGCCATAGAGCTTGTTATCCGCATTTTCGCGGACTGCACAGGTATTGAAAACAACGAGGTCAGGGTCTGAGCCTTCAGGAGCTGGAATGTAACCAGCAGCGTCAAGGGAGCCTGCAATACGTTCAGAGTCATGAACGTTCATCTGGCAGCCCAGAGTTTGGATTACATAGGTACGACTCACATGCGTAATCGTACCTATGTAACGCTACAAGCGATTTATGAGCGAGTAATACCTAGCTCTCCAAGGACTCGATTCACGATATGGCCGGAGAAGCCACGTCGCGAGAGCGCTCCATGCATACGTCGATACGCGACTTCAGGTGCCAAACTTCGAACCGAACGAGATTTGCGTTCTGCGAATTGCAACGCATTAGCAAACTCAGACTCATCAGTGATATCGCTCGTAATCCATTCAATAATCTCGTCAGAAATTCCCTTGGAGCGAAGTTCTCCGGTGATGATCCGTTTGGAAACTTTCTTTGTCCGCTGTCGAGATTCGCACCAAAAACGAGCAAATTCATGATCATTGATAAAGCCTTGTTCTTGAAGGCGGAAGAGAACGGCGTTAGCGACCTCTTCCTCAATGCCGCGTTTTTTGAGAAGTGAGAAGAGCTCTCCCCTACTTTTTGCACGTCGACCAAGGGCCATGAGCGCAATGGTCTGAGCTACTGAGTAGGGGTCGCTCTCGACTTCTACAGGACTAGAACTCGACATCAGCAGCGGCTTCATCTATCGCAGCAACAAGTGCTGGATCGATATCGCTCGCGGCGTAATGCGCACGGATCTTGCCTTCGATTTCATTTGCAAGATCAGGGTTATCAATAAGGAATTGACGTGAATTCTCTTTTCCTTGTCCGAGCTGGTCACCTTCGTAGGTAAACCAAGCGCCAGATTTCTTGACGATTCCAAGATCTACACCGAGATCAAGGAGTCCGCCTTCACGTGAAATTCCGATGCCGTAAAGAATGTCGAATTCTGCTTGCTTAAATGGGGGCGCCATCTTGTTCTTCACAACTTTGACGCGAGTGCGGTTGCCGACTGCTTCTTGTCCATCTTTAAGAGTTTCAATACGGCGGATATCCATACGGACAGATGCGTAGAACTTCAGCGCCTTTCCACCAGTAGTGGTTTCAGGTGATCCGAAGAAGACGCCGATCTTGTCGCGGAGCTGGTTGATGAAGATTGCGGTGGTCTTCGATTGGCTAAGTGCGCCAGTGATTTTGCGGAGCGCTTGTGACATCAGACGAGCTTGAAGACCCATATGAGAATCTCCCATTTCGCCTTCAATTTCAGCGCGTGGAACAAGGGCTGCGACAGAGTCAACAACGATGAGATCAAGTGCGCCGGAGCGAACCAACATATCCATAATCTCAAGTGCTTGTTCTCCGGTATCTGGTTGAGAGACTAGAAGTGAATCAATATCAACGCCGAGTTTCTTGGCGTATTCAGCATCAAATGCATGCTCTGCATCGATAAATGCAGCGATGCCGCCATTTTTCTGGGCGCTAGCAATCGCATGAAGTGTGAGCGTTGTCTTACCAGAAGATTCAGGTCCGAAGATTTCAATAACGCGGCCACGTGGAAGGCCACCAATTCCAAGGGCCATATCTAAAGTGATAGAACCGGTTGGGATTACTTCGATAGGAGTCGCTGTGCGATCGCTCATTTTGATGACGGAGCCCTTACCAAACTGACGCTCGATTTGAGCAAGTGCAGTGTCTAGGGCTTTCTGCCGTTCAGCAGATGGTTTGGATTTATCGTCAGGATCTTTGGCTTCTTTAGCCACAGTCTTGCCTCTCTTCTTCTCGTAGGTTGGTCCAGAAGGTACGGACTACCACTGACGGCTGACCCATAAGGTCTGCGGAAATGTGGAACCGCTCTGGTTGGGCATAACAGCTCGCCGCTGTTATGGAGAGAAGTCTACCCGAACATTTGTTCTAATGACTTTAGGGACACGCCATGCCTACCGTGGGCCATGGTTGATCTGGCCCCATTCGTCGCTCCGCGGCCAGCTGAATATGCCCCCATTCCCAAACCCCTCAAGCGGCGCGATCTTCGCGGTCGCTCAATTCCTTCCGGGCCTCGCAACCCTCTACTCACTCTGCAATTTCAAAAAGATACGCCGGGTTTTCTACGCAGCGCCCGTGATCGATACGGCGATTGTGTCTCGTTCTATCTTGGAGGCCAACTCTTTATCGGAGCATTTTCACCCGAGATGGTGAATGAAGTAACTGTCAGCAAGCAACATCAATTTATCAAAGGCGTGGGTTTTGATCGGATGCGCAAAGTGCTCGGCACGGGGCTACTTACCAACGAGGAGCCTATTCACCTCCGTCATCGTCGCTTGATGCAATCACCTTTCCATATCAGCAAGATCTCTTCATACGCCGACACGATGTTGGCGCTCACTCGGAAACATATTTCAACCTGGCGAGATGGCGATGTTGTAGCCCTTGGCCCAGAAATGATGGCCCTCACTTTCGATATCGTCGCAGATATTCTCTTTGGGACTGATATATCTGCAGATACCACCAAGGTGCAGCGCGCTATGCATATTGCAATTGATCGCATCGAACGCACCATGCTTCCTGGGCTCGATCGTTTCGATCACTTAAACATTCCATATTTCCGAAAGTTCGGAAGCGCTGCTAACGAACTTCATGAGGTCGCCACCCGCATCGTCAATGAGCGAATTACCCAAGGAATTAAACGCGATGATCTGATGGGCGTGCTGCTAGAAGCCACAACTCCTGACGGCGAGAAACTCTCAGCTCGGGAGGTATCCGATGAAACTCTCACATTAATTCTCAGCGGACATGAAACAACAGCCAATGTTCTTACCTGGGTATTTTCTTACCTGAGCGAAAACCCCAAATATTGGAGCGAGTTAGCAAAAGAGGCAGACTTAGTTCTATCAAAAAGTGGTGAAGAAACCTTTGCCAAAGACCTTTTGGCTGCACCTCTCACCAGCGCTATTTTCAATGAAGTAATGCGGCTCTGCCCACCAGTCTGGGTTGCCCCACGACGTGCACTCGAAGATCTGACTTTGGGTGGTGTAGCAATTCCCAAAGGCGCTCATGTCTTAGTGAGCCAATATGTGACGCATCGAGATGAGCGATATTTTGTAGAGCCCGATACCTTCAAACCAGAGCGTTGGTTTGGTGACTTTGAAAAGTCGTTACCGCGCGGTGCATATTTCCCATTTGGCGCTGGAACGAGAAAGTGTCTCGGCGATCAATTCGCGCTACTCGAAGGCCGCATAATCATTTTGGAGATTGCTCGACGTATGTCACTCACTCTGACTTCAGCATTTCCTCAACCACAACCGCGCGCAACGTATCGCCCCAAAGGCGCAGTTCCGATGCGCGTCTCGCTTATTTGAGTTGATCTGAAATATCGGGGTTGTTTTTAACAACTGCGCGCCAAATATCGGCTGGCTCCATTCCCATCGCAAGAGCTTGATCCACAGTCTGGCCACCAAGTTCAGCCATGACAAAGTCTTTGGCATAGGAGGGCGCCCAATCAGCGCCAAAATGTTCGTTTAACCGACGACGAAGTTCGGTGATACGCATCAAAAGAAATCTAGAGAATGGAGGCGAGACGCTCAGCTTGTTGCTTCGAGTGATCATCAGACAAAGGCGCAGTTACTTGTCCCATCAACCAACGCAGAATTAGCCCAACGCCCACTACATCGGTGGCAAAAATCTTGGCGAGTTGTGAATAGATCTCAACCCAAATCTTATGTTCGCGTGCGGTAAGTGCTGCAGCCATGATGTCGCCATCAGTTTGAAGGGCAGTCTTCAATCCGAGATGACCTGAGATTTCTCGAGAAATCAAATAGAGCGCTTCGCCACGAGATTGAGAGATCATTGCAAGAGTTGCGATGCGATCGAGCTCTGTTTCAACGAGAGCAACAAATACCTCGTGCTTATCGCGGAAATGGTTATAGAGCGATGCGCGCGATACCTGGGCGCGATCAGCAATTTCAATCATATTGGTGCCAGAAATACCTTTGTCGGCGAGCAATGACTTTGCTGCCTCCATGATTGCGCCGCGAGTGCGACGATGAATTGTTGATTGGTGTTGGTAAGTGGCGCGTGCGCTATTGGAGGTCACAGGACCGCTCGACTAATTAAGCCGCGTTGGTATCAACGACAGTAAGTACTGGGGATTCGTGAAGTTTGATAAGGGAAGTTACTTCAACAAGTACGGCGGATAGGGACAAGTTCAAAGCAATGCAGATTGAGTTGAGAAGTTCAGAGGATGCTTCTTTTTGACCACGTTCAACTTCAGAGAGATAACCCAATGAAACGCGCGCTTCCTTGGCAACATCGCGGAGGGTGCGGCTTTGGGAGATGCGAGCTTGGCGCAGGGTCTGGCCGATGTGTGTGCGGAGAAGTGTCACAGCCCTACCCCTTTCTTACTCTGAATCGCGGCATTCTCAATATCGGATGGGTCTTTGAACTACGCGCTAAGGATACGCGCGAAGACCCCAAGCGCGCTTTCTACCGCGCCGCGTCGGACCGTTTCTCGATCACCTTCCAGGGCCAACTTCACTGTCTCGCGGGTATTGGGACCGACAATCGCCAACCAGACCGTGCCAGCAGCAATCCCCTGATGAGGGCCAGGTCCGGCAACGCCCGTAGATGCGATCGACCATGTTGTGTTCATCCGCGCTCTGATGCCATCTGCCATCCCAAGAGCTACCTCTTCTGACACAACACCGGCGCGATCGATGAGTTCTTGTGGAACGGATAGCTCGCGCATCTTTATCTCAACTGAGTAAGCAACAATCGAACCTTTGAGAATGTGAGATGCCCCAGGAACGCTGACTATTTCTGATGTTAACGCTCCACCTGTAATGGATTCTGCGACGGAGAGACTCTCGCCTTTTGACTTAAGAGATTCAACAATCGTTGACGAAAGGGTATTCATGGCTTCGATTTAATGACATCACGAATATATTGATAACCAGAAGTCACGGTGAGAATGATTGCAACTCCAAGCAAGATGTCGCGTGGAGTGTAGAGATATTCCGGCAACGGCAACATATAGAAGCCCACCGAGAAATTCTGAAGTAATGATTTGATTTTTCCGCCTTTACTTGCCGCGATAATGCCACGCTTAATTACTGCAAAGCGCAAGATTGTGATTCCAACTTCTCGCGTAAGTATCACGATGGTTACCCACCATGGCATTTTTTCCAGGATTGAGAGTCCAATCAGGGCGGTAGCAATAAAAGCTTTATCTGCGATGGGATCAAGAAGGATTCCGAAGGAAGAGATCTGATTACGTTTACGTGCAATACGACCATCAAGGACATCGGTCATTCCCACAACAAAGAACATGCACCAAGCAATAACCTGCCAAGTCGGATCATCTCCGCCGTTTTTGAAGAGCGCCCAGGCACAGAAGGGCAACGCAAGAATGCGCGCAATTGTTAAGGCGTTGGGAAGATTCATATCGGTTGCGCAACCAGATCAGCGCCAGCAACATCAATCACAACTGCATCGACATAGTCCCCGACCTTGTAGCCAGCGAAAGGTCGTCCTGGAACGGTTATAAATGTTGTGGAATCTACTTCGGGGCCTTGGTGTTCAGCGCGACCTTCTTGGGTCTCTTCATCTTCAATCAAAACTCGCACTCGCTGCCCAACTCGCTCGAGAGCTCGTTGATTAACCAACTCTTCTGCCATGGATGTCAGCTTGTTCGTTCTCTCAGTGATGAGATCTTCATCAACTTTACTCTCAAGCTTGAGCGCCTCAGTGTTGTCTTCATCTGAATAAGGAAAAACTCCGATTGCATCTAGACGTGCAGCCCCGATGAACTCCACAAGCACGTTGTACTCCTCATCAGTTTCACCAGGAAATCCAACAATGAAGTTGGAGCGAATTCCTGAGTCGGGATTGAGGGCGCGGACTTGAGAGAGCAAATGTAGAAACTTCTCGCTATCCCCAAATCGTCGCATTCGGCGGAGCAGTGTGCCTGATGCATGTTGGAATGAGATATCAAAATACGGCACAACTTTTTCGGTGGCGACCATAGCTTGAAGCAAGGTTGGTCGAATCTCAGCAGGTTGTAGATATGAAAGTCGGATACGTTCAATGCCATCAATCTTGGCGAGTTCAGGAAGAAGTGATTCCATAACACGCAAATCTCCAAAATCTTTACCGTAAGAAGTGGTGTTTTCGCTGACCAGGAAGATTTCACTCACACCATTTTCGGAGAGCCATTCTGCCTCTTCAATAATTTCCGTGGGTCTGCGAGAAACAAATGCACCACGAAATAGTGGGATGGCACAGAATGTGCAACGACGATCACACCCTGATGCAATTTTGAGTGGCGCCATCGGTGAATTTCCGAGCCGCTTTCGAGAGAAGGTGCTCCCCTGCCCCATATTTACCTTTACCTCTTCGACACGTTTCGCCTCTTGGCGCGCAGTCGGTGAGATAGGAATGATGGTGCGCCGATCTTTCGGAGTGTGCGCTTCACGCTTCTCGCCATCGAGAATCTTTCGCAGCCGATCTGAGATATCTGCGTAATCATCAAAACCCAGAATGGCATCAGCTTCAGGCAAAGCCTCAGCTAACTCTTTTCCGTAGCGCTCAGCCATACAGCCCACCGCAACTACTGCTCGAACAGAGCCATCAGCTTTCAAGGAATGAGCCTCGAGAAGTGCGTCCACAGAATCTTTCTTAGCTGACTCAATAAAACCGCAGGTATTTACTACAGCGATATCAGCAGAAGCTGGGTCGTCAACAAGAGTCCAACCATCTGCAGCGAGACGCCCGGCAAGCTCTTCGGAGTCGACATCATTGCGGGCACAGCCCAAAGTTACGAGAGCAACAGTTGTGGGCTTTGACACCCAGATATTCTACAGAGTGAGCTCGACCTTAACCTTGATTAGTTGAAGCTTGCGGGCCAAATTCGAGGCGAACAACTTCGCCTACGCTCCCAGGAACACCGATATTTTCGCCATTCACAGTTAAGTTGATTGCACCTGCATTTCCGATAACAACGTAAAGAAGTTGATTATCAGAGAAAGTGCGCTCTTCGCCCTGACGAATACGACCGCTGAATTGTGTTGTACCAGTGCTATCGCTAATTGCAACCCATGAAAGACCATTAACACCTTTGAGAGTAACTTCTACGCCATTACGTTTTGCAGCTGCTGGCGAATCTTTACTTGTCTCCGAATTTGATGAGGAGGTAACCGTTGTTGAATTGTTTTCTCCACTTGAGAGAAGTCCAACTCCGAAAATCGCAAAAGCAAAGACACCAGCTGCAACTCCCCCAAGTGCTTTCCACGAGAGCGGCTTACGCTCTTTC